>JAZPYW010000082.1:0-5147 GCA_045544415.1 Erysipelotrichaceae bacterium | reverse complement strand
CTCTATGTCGAAGACGGACTGCTCAAGGCCAGAGGGACGACACTGGGTGCCGATGACGGTACCGGTGTTGCCTATATGCTGGCGATACTGGAAGACGATACCCTGAAACACCCTGCCTTATCCTGCATCTTTACGACGATGGAGGAGATCGGACTCTTAGGTGCCGAAGAACTGAAGCCGGAAGACGTCCATGCGGACCGGATGATCTCGCTCGACGGCGGAGGGGAATGCCATACGCTCCTCTCATCCGCCGGAGGAGGCACGGCGATCGTACAGAGGAAAGTCTCTTTTGAAGAGAACCACGATCCGGCTTATCTTCTGGAAGTAAAAGGTCTTCTGGGAGGACATTCCGGAGGCGATATCCATCTGGAGAAAGGCAATGCCAATAAACTGGCTGCCCGTATCCTCAAGGAGATGGAGATCGAGGGAACGGATATCCGTCTCGTATGTTTCGAAGGCGGCATGAAAGACAACGCGATCCCTAGAGAAGCGACTGTGCTCTTTACGAGCACTGCCGATCCGGAAGCGGTCAAAGCATCCGTCAGGAAGAAGGAAGAGGAGATCTGGAAGGAACTGGAATTCTCCGATGCCGGATTCAAAGCGGTCTTAAGCGATGCATCATCTGATAAAAAGATGAGTTTGAAAGACAGCCGTGATGTGCTGAACATGATCTATCTGATGCCAAACGGCTTCAGGAACCGGTCGATGGTGATCGAAGGTCTGACGACCGCTTCCCTGAATCTGGGTGTCGTCAAGACGGAAAACGATACTGTCGAACTCGATTCTCTGGTGAGGGCGGCTCTCGATTCTCATACCGATGATATGCTGGATCAGATCTCGGTGCTCTCGTCTTTACTGGATATGGACTTCCATGTGGAAGGAAAGTATCCCGGCTGGTCCTATTCGGAAGTCTCTCCGATGAGAGATATCTTTGCGGAAGTGGCAAAAGCCAATGGCCGGGAACTGGAAGTGGCAGCTGCTCACGGCGGCTGTGAATGCGGCGTTTTCAAAGGACTCAATCCGAACATCGACATCATCTCCTTCGGTCCGATCACCCGGTATATCCATACACCGGATGAAGAACTGGATCTGGAATCGTTCGATCGTTCCTATGGACTCCTTTGTGAAATTGTAGAAGCGTGCAAGTAGGAGGAACTATGAAAAAAGGTACTGTCGTTATACTGAGCGGAGCCAGCTCCGTCGGTAAAGGAGAGATCAGAGATCTGCTTCTGAAGGACTCTGACCTCAATCTGTTCTTTTCCATCTCGGAAACGACCCGTCCTATGAAGGAAGGGGAAGTCGATGGGAAAGACTATTACTTCGTGAGCCATGAGGCTTTTGCGAATTCGGTAAAGAATAAAGAACTTCTCGAGTATACCGAATTCAACGGGTACTATTACGGGACTCCGAAAGCCCAGGTCGAATATCTGACGAATCTCGGCAAGAACGTCCTGATCGAAGTAGAAGCCCAGGGTGTCGGAGGGATCAAGCTGAACCTTCCGGATTCCGTTGCCTTCTATGTCATGCCGAAGAGTTTCGAGGAACTGGAAAGACAGATCACGGAACGCTATAAGGACGATGAAGCATCGATACAGAGACGTCTGAACAAGGCCAAGATGGATATGGAGATCGCACCTCTCTTCCGGAATGTCGTCTATAATGACGATCCGGAAAAGGCGTATAAGCAGATCAAAGAAAAAGTACTCGAAGAGATCGCCAATCGATAGAGAAGGAGAAAGCATATGATCATTTCAAACGAGAATTTCATCGTAGATGTCCCGAGTGTAGATGAACTGAAACAGAAGATCCTGAGCTACCGTGAACAGGATAAGCTGCTCGACAGCTGGCTCGTCAAGAGACTGGATACGGTACTTCCGCAGGTCATGAAACGCAGCGGTGTCGACTGCTGGGTCGTCTGCAACAACGAATACAACGAGGAGCCGGTCTTCTGGACACTGGCACCGCGTTCCCTCATCACCGCCAGAAGACTGACGATCCTGGTCTTCCATCTCAAGGAAGACGGCACGGTCGAGCGTTTCTCTCTGACTCATCCGGTCCCGGTCATCGGCGAATACTACAAGCCGATGTGGCTGAATCCGAAGGGACAGGCCTGGGGCGAGAGCCGTATCCTCAATCCGAATGCTCCGGTATCGGAACAGAAAGGCGAAGGGGAGACACAGATGGAATGTCTGGCGAGAGTCCTGAAAGAACTCGATCCGAAAGTCATCGGTCTCGATATGTCCAAGAACTTTGCGTTTGCGGACGGTCTGTCCCATACGCTCTATGAAGAGATGATGGAAGTCTTCGATGACGAACAGAAAGCCAAGATCGTCTCGGCTGAGAACGTTGTCGTAGGCTGGATGGAGACCAGAAGCGAAGATGAGATGGATGCCTACCACGGTATCATGCAGATAGCACATGCGATGATCGCAGAAGCTTTCTCTTCCAAAGTCGTCCTTCCGGGCGTTACCACTAACGAAGATGTCAAATACTGGATGATGCAGAAAGTCGTCGATCTGGGTCTTGAACCGTGGTTCGACTATGAAGTCTCTATACGCCGTGCCGGTGTCGGAGAAGTCACAGGTACCGATGTCATCAGACCGGGCGACCTGCTTCACTGCGATGTCGGTTTCCGCTATCTCAATCTGTGCACGGATACCCAGGAGAACGCCTATGTCCTCAAACAGGGCGAGACGGATGCACCGGAAGAACTCAAGGAAGTCATGAAGGCGGTCAACCGTTTCCAGGATATCACCGTAGGTGAATTCCAGATCGGCCGTACCGGCAACGAGATCCTCGCAGCCTCTTTGAAGAAAGCGAAAGAGGAAGGACTCAAGCCTTGTCTCTATACTCATCCGATCGGTTTCAACGGCCACGCAGCCGGACCGACCATCGGTCTATGGGACAAGCAGGGCGGAGTACCGGGTACCGGCGATTATCCGATGTATGACAATACTGCCTATTCTCTGGAACTCAATGTCAAGTGCGACGTTCCGTCATGGGGAGTCGAACTGACTTTCGGAGCGGAAACAGATGTTCTGGTCCGCGGAGGAAAAGTATACTTCCTGGCAGGAAGACAGGATCACTTCCACCTGATCAAGTAAGATCATGCGGAAGCGCTCCATTCTCAGGCTACTTATATTAACGGCCGCCTATCATCTGGCGGCCAATTTCGCGCATCCGGTAGAACCGACGTTCTTCAAACTGCTGGAGATGCCGGATTATATGTTCGGAGTGGCCTTTGCCTGCATGTCGGTGACCAACTTTCTCTTCTCTCCGTTCTGGGGACATTTCTCGGATCGCCACGGTCCCTCTATTTCCCTGACGATCAGTTTCTTCTTCTATTCGATCGGACAGCTCTTCTTCTTTCTGTCCCGTTCGGTATATGCACTGGCCTTTGCCCGTTTCTTCTCCGGCATCTTCATCGGCGGGATCTCCGTTGCGCAGATCCTCTATCTGATCGAGAACTCTCCGGAAGGGGAAAAGGGACAGAACCTGGCTAAGTTCGCGACGATATCCGCCGTATTCTCCGCCTTCGGTTATCTGATCGGCGGTGTCATCGGCGATCTCTCTTTGAATGCGGACTTCTATGTGCAGATCATCTCGCTGATGCTGCTGTCCTTCGCCCATTACTTCCTGTTGGAAGATATGCCGAGGGAACACAAGAAGGAAACGACGCTCGAGCTCATACGCGAGGCCAATCCGTTCCGTTCCTTCCTGAATGCGAAGCCGCTGATGTCCTTTGCGTTCGTCTGTTTCCTGATGGTCGTCCTCTTTACGAATTTTGCGACGAACTGCTATGACCAGTGTTTCAATTATTTCATCAAGGACCAGTTCAATTTCCCTCCGTCCTATAACGGTTATCTGAAGGGGGCAGTAGGTCTGATCACACTGCTGGCGAATTCGACGATCTGCGTCTTCTTATTGAAGAGGACGGATATCAAGCGTTCGATCATCTATGTCTTTACAATCTGCACCGTCATGATCGCCGGGATCATCCTGATCGACAGTGTCGTTCCGTTCATCATCCTGAACGTCCTGTTCTTCGCGTTCAATGCCGTATATAAACCTTTACTGCAGTCGATGCTGAATACCTTCGGCAAAAAGTCGAGCGGAGCAGCTGTCGGTGTCTATAACTCCATGAGCGCAGTAGGGACCATCGCCGGTTCGCTCGTTGCGGGATTCGTATACACGATCGCCCCAAAAGGATCCTTCTTCTTCACCGGAGCTGCCTTCCTTCTGTCGATCCTGTTTTCTTTCCTGAACCGGCGTTCTGCTGCAGAATAAAAATGATATGAAAAAAGGAAGTGAATTCTCACTTCCTTTTTCGTTTGTCTTAGTGCTGTTCTGCCTTGAGCTTGGCCATTTCTTCTTCTTCGAGGACACGGTAGGCAACTTTACCGACCAGCGTCTTCGGAAGTTCATCACGGAACTCGAGGTCATACGGCATAGCGTACTTGGCGATGTGCTTGCGGCAGTAGGCCAGGATCTCTTCCTTGGTCTGTTCGGTAGCCGGAACGCCTTCCTTCAGCTTGACAAAGGCTTTGACCTTCTGCATGCGGTATGGATCCGGAACACCGATGATGCAGGACATCTGTACGTATTCGTTCGCATCGAGGATGTTTTCGAGCTGACCCGGATAGATATTGTATCCGGAAGAGATGATCATTCTCTTGGCTCTTCCCTTGAAGTAGACGAAGCCTTCTTCATCCATCGTACCTAAGTCGCCGGTATAGACCCATGTCAGACCGTCCGCATGTTTCTGCAGTGTCTGAGCAGTCTCTTCCGGATGATGGAGATACTCTTTCATAACTGTCGGTCCGGCTAAGAGGATCTCTCCTTCTTTACCGTAAGGCAGTTCTTCCTGAGTACCCGGTTCTACGATCTTGATGTAGGTATCCGGGAACGGAACACCGATGGATCCTTCCTTGTGCATATGCACCGGAGTCAGACAGCAGGCTGTAACGGTCTCGGTCGTACCGTAGCCTTCACGTACCTGTATCGTAGCTTTATGATCGGCAAGGAACTTGTCGAATTTCTTCTTCAGTTCGATCGAGAGGGAATCGCCTCCGGAGAATACGCCTTTCAGAGAAGAAAGGTCGGCATTGTCCATGGACGGTAAACGGAGCAGCGCTTCATAGAGGGTA
>JAZPYW010000081.1:0-3739 GCA_045544415.1 Erysipelotrichaceae bacterium | reverse complement strand
AGCTTCCGCTCAGATCCCTTTCCATAATGAGATCTGCAACCTCTCTACGATCTCCCGCTATGCGCAGGATACCGACCGCGAGGTGCGTAAGGAAGCCAGCGATGCCAAACTGAAATTCTATGAAGACCACGAAGCGGATTTCGACCGCATTTACGACGGTCTTGTCAAAGTACGTACGAAGATCGCTCACGAACTGGGCTATGAGACTTTTACGGAAGTCGGCTATCTGCGCATGATGCGTCTCGATTACAACAAGGATATGGTCGCCAATTACCGCCGGCAGATCCTCGAAGATGTCGTACCGTCCGTCGTCCGTCTCTATGAACGCCAGGCCGAACGTCTGGGTACGGAAAAAGTCGCCTACTACGATAAGGCCATGGAGTTCCTGAACGGAAATCCGACTCCGAAAGGCACTGCGGACGAACTCATCTCCTATGCTTCGAAGATGTATCACGAGATGTCGGAAGAGACCGGCGAATTCATCGATATGATGATCGAAGGAGAGATGTGGGACCTCCTCTCCAAAGACGGAAAACAGATGGGCGGCTACTGCACCTCCATCCCGTACTATAAGAAACCGTTCATCTTTGCGAACTTCAACGGAACGAGCGGCGATGTCGATGTCCTGACGCACGAAGCAGGCCACGCCTTCCAGTACTATATGTCCCGTAACATCCCGGTCCTCGACCTGCAGTGGCCGACCAATGAATCGGCAGAGATCCACTCGATGAGTATGGAATTCAATGCCTGGCCGTGGATGGGCCTCTTCTTCAAAGAAGATGAAGCCAAATACAAATTCCTTCACCTCTCCGGCGCTCTCAAATTCCTGCCGTACGGCATCCTGGTCGATCACTTCCAGCACGAAGTATACGATCATCCGGAAATGACCCCGGACGAAAGAAAAGCCTGCTGGCGCAGACTGGAAAATATGTACGAACCGTACAAGGACTACGAAGGAGCTCCGATACTGGAGAAAGGATGCTGGTGGTATCAGCAGGGACACATCTTCGAATCCCCGTTCTACTATATCGACTATACGTTAGCTCAGGTATGCGCACTGCAGTTCTGGTCGAGAAACTACCGTAAGGATCCGAATTCCTGGAGAGACTATCTGACTTTATGTTCCCTGGGCGGAACGAAGACCTTCACCGGACTCGTAAAGGCCGCAAACCTCAGAGTGCCGTTTGAAGACGGCTGTCTCAAGCAGACGATCAGCGATATCGATGCCTACCTCGACAGCGTAGACGATAAAGCACTGTAATCAAGTATGAAAAAAGGACCTGCCTCATTCAAGACAGATCCTTTTCTTTTGACATTTTTCTTATTCCTTAATCAAGCGGTATGCTGAGATCAACAGGGTCATTCACACCTAAGTATTCTACCGATGCAACGACCAGATCTCTTAACGAATCGGAATCGCGGTTATTCGAATCGTACTTGGTGTCAAATACCAAAACGTAACAGAACATATCATCCATCTTCCAGATGTCTACACGGTCTTCGGAATAATAATAACTTTTGATCTCCCAGCCCTCATCCAGGATCTCGCCAACGGTCTTTCCGGCAAAGGCATTATTCATCTCTTCCTGAGTCATGGCGTGTTCAGAGATATTCTCCAGCTGCGTGATCTCCACCGGTGCGAGCAGTTCATATTCTTTATCATAGTAGTCGTCGCTCTTCCAGTCGAGACTGTCGATAGCCTGCTGCACATCAGCCGGCAGCTTCGCTACAGCACGGTAGACGATTCCGTTTACTTCAAAGGCATGTATATACTGATCGTCGTCATATCCGGAAGCCACATAGTTCAGGTCCAGGATATCGCCGAGAACTTTGATGTCCTCGATATTGAAATCGACCGTTTCACTGCTTTGAGAAGTAACGAAGACAGCCGTATAGACTGTATCTTTATCCGCATGGATCTCGATCTGTTCCGCTTCGGAATAGTCCGCTCCATCCTTCGTCCATTTTACGAAAGTCCAGCCGTCTTCTTTCGCACGGCAGACAGCGACCAGATCCGTGTCTTTATCCACGTTCATTGCCGAAGAAGTATACGGATGTCCGTCTTCAAATGCCGGAGTCCCATCCGCTATATTACAGACAGCGATCTCACCCAGACCTTCTGTCTCGATCCGGATCAGGACCTGTTCCGCCGGTGTTTCCGGCTGTTTTTCTTCCTGTTCCTTCTGTCCGCATCCCGTCAGTACGAGAAGCACCATCAGGATCACTGTGATCAATTGTCCAAATCTCTTCATTATCAAATTCTCCATATTCATGATACTCCATATAATTGATTTGAATAATGAAACAGTAAAAACAGGACTGTTTTCATCAATAAGGATTTTAATAGGACGATCAGATCGTCCTTATTTCATATAGGTGATGACCGGGATCCTCAGTTCATCCGGATGCATGCCCGCATGCTGACCCTTCATCGTATACGGGATCCCCTCTTCCAGATAATTCAGCACCGACTTCTTCTTGGCGATGGCCAGATAGTCTCCGATCATCTCCTCAAAGCGCGGATGGTTCTCTCCTTCTCCGAATATCCTCGTCTCCAGTACCTGTTTCCGGCTCAGCAGGATGAATTCATCCTCATAGACTTCCTTGAATCTTCTCTCGAATTCTTTCTCCATTCCTTCCCGGATATAGAACACCATGGCTCTCTGCTCGCAGGCCGGACGTCTTCTCAGATACTTCTCAAATTCCGATCCATAGAGATTGTGACATCCTTCGATATCGATCTGTCCGTGGTCTGCCGTCACGACCAGCAGAGTATCTTCACTCAGACTTTCCGACAGTTTTTCCAGTTCCTCATTCACATGGAGCAGGTAGGCGTCTGCCTCTTTGGAAGAAGGTCCGTACTGATGCATGATCGTATCGTATTCATCGTAATAGGCATAGACGAAGGACAGATCCGGGTCATGGGAACACTCTTCCAATCGTTCGCATACTTCATGGAAACTCTCACAGCCTCCCGGACGGAAGGAAGGATAGATCTCCAAGGCGGGAATGCCTTTTTCATTCAGTTCTCTTGCGATCGGTTTTACCGGAAAGAGCTGATACATCAGCTCGGGATCATAGACCCGGTTCGTATAATAACTGACGCCCCTGAACGGTACGATGATATCATCGATCTCCCGGACATACTGCATCCAGCCGATCCAGCTCGTCTCATTTGGAGACTTTCCGGTCAGGATGGCCGTCGTAGCGGCAGTCGTCGTCGGAGGAAAGACGGTAGAAGTCTCATAGGTCATATTCCTTCTCAGGAAGGAATCTTCCGGCAGTTTTCTCTTTATGAGATTTGCGCCCATGCCGTCTACCAGGAAAAAGAAGAGCTTTTGAGGGTGTTTTTCCTTCAGAAGCTCACTGAATCTCTTATTGACCGGATACGATGAAGACAGACCAAAATAGTTCCGGATGGAAGATACATAGGTCATGATGGACTCATCGTAGTAGACGATCATTATTTCATATCCTTCAAGAATGCTTTGTAAGCGCGGTATCCTTCATAGATATCTACTTTGGAGGATACTTCATAACAGGAATGCATATTCTGAACAGCGATACCTGCATCGATGACATCCATGTCGAGGTTGGCCAGGATATAGGCGATCGTACCGCCGCCTCCGGCATCGACTCTGCCCAGTTCCGCTGTCTGGAAGGCGACATCGTTGTCGTCCATGACTTTTCTGAGCTTGGCGATATATTCGGCGTTCGCATCATTGCAGCCGCTCTTTCC
>JAZPYW010000080.1:0-6447 GCA_045544415.1 Erysipelotrichaceae bacterium | reverse complement strand
ATGATCTATATACTTCAGGGAAAAGACGAATATTTCATCAGGGAAAGACTGAAAGAACTAAGCTCTCAGAATGCCGAGATCGTCAAGATCGATAACGGCAGTTCCGATACACTGATCGAGGACATCCTGGATGCCTGTACGAGTTCTTCGCTGTTCTATGAGAAGAGCGTCGTCCTCGTCAAAGATCCTTATTTTCTGATACAGAAGGGAGACGATGTCAAAGGATGCGAACGGCTTCTGGCCTATTGTCATGATCCGGTCTATGAATGCGATCTCGTATTCTATACACTGACCGACCGTTTTTCTTCAAAACTGAAGGTATACAAGGATATCGCTGCCAATGCCGAAGTAAAACGCTATGACGGATTCCAGAAGAAGGATTTCTTTGAATACGGAAGAACGGTGCTCAATCATTCCGGACTCGATATCACTCCGGATGCGGCGAGGTACCTGCTGGGGATCGTCCGCTATTCCGCTTCCTATCTGCAGTCCAATATCGAAGTCCTCAAGCTCTATCCGGGGAAGATCGACATCAACGCGGTAAAAGCACTAGCTACAGAGAATGAGACGGCGGATAACTTCGAACTGATCAATGCGATCCTGGAGAGAGATCCGGCAAAAGCGATCTCCGCTGAGAGAAAGATTCTCCAGTCGGAAGATTCCATCCGTCCTTTACTATCTCTTCTGGCCGGGCAGCTTCGTTTCCTGTACTTTGTGGCGACATTGAAGGCGGAAGGAAAGTCAAAAGGGGAGATCATGTCTATCACATCCTCCAAGGAATTCCGCATCACTACGGCCCTGAATACGCTTCAGAAGCTCAGCAGGAAACAGATCATGTCTCTGCTGAACGATCTGAGCAGGATCGATATCCTCATCAAGAGCGACAATTCCATGAGCGAGATCGAACGTTTTGAGATGTTCATCCTGAGGATGGCGGAGGAAGTATGAGAAAAGCCGAACTGCTGGCACCTGCCGGCTCTTTTGAAGCATTGAAGGCAGCAGTCCACAACGGTGCTGATGCCGTATATCTCGGAGGAAAGAATTTCAGTGCCCGTGCCTTTGCGGACAATTTTGACCGGGATGAGATGAAACAGGCGGTCGAATACGCTCATCTGCGCAATGTCCGCATCTACGTTACCGTCAATACGCTCCTCAATGATGATGAACTGGAGAATGCCGTATCCTTATGTGATCATTATTATGAGATCGGTGTCGACGGACTGATCATTCAGGATCTCGGTCTCTATTACCGTCTGAAAGAAAGACATCCGGATATGGAACTGCACGGTTCCACCCAGATGCATGTCCATAATCTCTCCGGTGTCCGTATGGCCAGAAAACTCGGCTATACGAGAGTCGTCGTCGCCCGGGAATCCTCTCTGGAATTCATCAAAGAAGCCTGCAAAGAAGACATCGAGATCGAATGCTTCGTTCATGGAGCAATCTGTGTCTCTTATTCCGGACAATGTCTCCTATCCTCGGTCACCAAAGACCGTTCTGCCAATCGGGGCATGTGCGCCCAGTGCTGCAGACTGCGCTATGAAGCCTTTGATGAAAGCGAAGGGAAGAAGATCGATACCGATACCGAATATCTTCTGAGTCCGAAAGATATGTTTCTTCTGAAAGATATCCCGGACCTCATTGAAGCAGGGGTAGCGAGCTTCAAGATCGAAGGAAGGATGAAATCGCCGGCTTATGTCGCTTATGTGACATCTTTATACAGAAAAGAGATCGATGCCTATTATAATAAACAACCGTTTACTTTAACGAAAGAAGAAGAAAAGAACCTGAAAGTCCTCTTCAACAGGGGCTTTACCGATACCTATCTCAAAGATTCCTCTTCCGATCTCTTCGGTCAGATCCGTCCGAATCATCTCGGTATCGAGATCGGCAAAGTGCTCCGCTATCAGAACGGGAAAGCGCTGATCGAACTGAATGCACCTCTGAGGCAGTTTGACGGCATCCGCGTCCTTACCGCAAAAGGCGAGACCGGTACGATCGTCAATCTTCTCTATAAAGATTCTCTGCTTGTCTCGGAAGCAGGAAAAGGCGATCTTGTGGAAGTAGATCTTCCGGATAAAGTCTATAAATACAACGTCGTCTATAAGACCCTCGACCATGAACTTCAGGATTCACTTTCGGTATATCCGGAGAAACGCATCCCGATCACCTTATCTTTATCGCTTTACCCGGATAAAAAGCCTGCAGTCAGAGCGGAATATGATGGAGGATCGTTTACCTATGAGAGCGATATCCTCCCGTCAGAAGCCTTAAAACGGCCTTTAGATGAAGAGAATATCATCGCCCATTTCTGCCGCTTCAATGATTCCGTCTATGAAGTGAAAGATATTACCGTAAAATGCGGAAATGTATTCCTGCCGGTATCGAAACTCAATGAACTGCGCCGCAGTTTCATTGACGCTCTGGACCGTCATCGTCTTTCTTCCTATAGAAGGACACCGGTCTATTCTGAAGTGGCGTACTGTACTCCTTGCGAAGATGAAGAAACAGCCATCGTGGAATCGCCTTGGACACTGCCGGGTGTCTTCAATATCCCTTTAAGTTCTCCGATCAATCCGGAAAACAGAGCAGGGGAAGTGATCACTGAATTCGGCGGACTTCTAAATGCGGATGAAGGAAAGACAGCTTACTACACGCTCAACGCCGCCAATTCCTATGCCTATGAGTTCCTGCAGAAACTGGGTCTGAAGCGCGTCATCCTTTCTACGGAGATGAACGATATCTCTATCAAACGCATGAGAAAAGCCTATGAGAAGCGAAACGGCCGGACTATCCATCCGTATGTGCTCGTATACGGAAGAAGACCGCTGATGTATCTGAAAAGAGATCCGCTGGCCTCCTACCGCAAAAAAGGTCATACCTATACGATCAAAGATGCTACCGTGTCCCTTGAAGTTATAGAGAATGAGGGGATCACCGAGCTGATCGAGACGGTCCCGGTCCTGAAAAACTGTCCGGAAGGCTGCCGTCCGCTCGTGATCCTGAGAGATGAAAGCGACAAAAGAAAATACGGGAAGTTCTGAAATACAGAGACTTCCTTTTCTTTTATATATATAAGAGTTTTGGTATAATATCATAGTTAGAGAGGTTCTACAATGTTTTTAAAGCGGATCGAAATGCAGGGCTTTAAATCTTTCGCTGACAGGATCGTCATCGATTTTGATCATCCTCTCACCGGTATCGTCGGACCGAACGGATGCGGTAAATCCAACATCTCGGATGCGATACGATGGGTGCTCGGGGAGCAGTCTGTCAAGTCTCTGCGTGGAGATAAGATGACGGATGTCATCTTTGCGGGAAGCGAAAGCCGCAAGCCTATGAATATGGCAGAAGTGACACTGGTATTCGACAATTCCAGTCACTATCTGAATTCCGACTACGATGAGATCGAAGTCACCAGAAGGATATATAACACTGAAGAAGATGCAGAATATCTGATCAACCGCCGCAATGTCCGTCTTCGCGATATCCAGGATCTGATCCTGGATACGAGTCTCGGCAAGGATTCTCTTTCGATGATCACTCAGGGAAACATCATCCGTTTTGCGGAAGCGAAACCGTATGAGCGAAGAGGTATCTTTGAAGAAGCGGCCGGTGTCAGCAAATACAAGAAAAGAAAGATCGAATCACTGAATAAACTGGAGAGGACCAAGGAGAATCTGGATCGGACTCTCGACATCCTCAACGAACTGGAGAAACAGGTCAATCCTTTGAAACGTCAGGCCCGAAAGGCAGAGATCTACCGGGAGAAGAAACAGAGACTCCAGGAGATCGAAGTAGCCGTCCTCGTCGATGATATCAACCGTCTCAATGCGGAGAAAGAGGAGATCAGCAAGTCTCTCTTCGATCTGGAGACGCAGATCACGATGCAGCAGACGACGATACAGGTCCATGAGAATTCCAACTTCACGGCCAAAGCCGATCTGAAAGACTATGACCGCCAGGTAGATTCGATACAGGAAAAACTGGTCAAGACGATCAATGAGATACAGGTATTCGAGAACCGGAAGATCGAGATCGATGAGAAGAGAAAATATGCGATCGAACACGGTTCTTCGGAAGAAAAACTCAAAGAGACCGAGGCTTTGCTGGAAGAAGCCCGCTATGAATATGAAGACAGAAGAGAACGTCTCAATAAGGCCAGCAGCGAGATCGAACTTCTGAACAACGAACTGACGGAAGCAGCGATCGCCTTAGCGGATGCATCCCTGAAGAAGGATGAATCAGCCAATCTCGTGAACCGTCTGAACAACCGTATCGAGATCCTGAAGAACGTTCTCCGCGATCCGTTCTCCTCTCAGGCTCAGTCCGGTGTCCGTGCCGTCATGGCCAACCGTTCGGCACTGCCGGGAATACTCGGTGTCGTCGGACAGGAGATGAGACCGAAAGAAGGGTATGAGGAAGCGGTTGCGGTCGCACTGGCCGGCTCTTCCTATAATATCGCCGCCAAAGATGAGGCATCGGCACGCCGGGCCATCGAATTCCTGAAGAGGAACCGTTCGGGACGTGCTACCTTCTTGCCGATCACGGCGCTGCGCAAGAGAAATGTACGCTATGAAGATCAGATCGTCTGCGAACATGCGCAGGGCTACCTCGGTACGGCCGAAGACTTCTGCGACTGCGATCCGGCCTTCGATATCATACGCGGTTCTTTATTGGGAAATGTCCTGGTATGCGAGAAACTGGAAGAAGCCAACGAGCTGGCCAGGATGCTGAAATATCAGTATAAGATCGTTACCCTGGAAGGAGATGTCGTCCATAAAGGCGGCTCGATGACCGGCGGTAAAGTCCGCAACGAGATCAACATCGTCACGGCTGGATCGGAACTGAACCGTCTGCAGAAGGATATCGTATCCTATCAGGCAGAAGCGGAACTGAAACAGAAAGAATACAACGAACTTGTACGCCGCAAGGAAAGCATTGATGCGACGATCACCGAACAGCGGATCACGATCGCCAAACTGGAACCGGTCGTCGAAGCGAAACGGGCGAAATATGAAAAACTGAGAGCGGACTACGATCTGATCTCTCCGGAAAAGAAGGAAGAGAATACGACCTTCCTCGATAAACTGATACAGGAGCTGGCCGATGCCTATGCCCGCAGAGATGAACTGTCTACTTCCCTGAAACTGAAGAGGGAAGAGAGACAGAAACTCTCTTCGGATATCGATCGTAAAGACCAGCAGATCCGTCAGCTCAGACGCAAGCTGGATGAGGCGAATTCGTCCATCCGTCAGGTCTCCAGCAATTCCGCCGTCATCGATACGAAGATCGAGACCGCTCTGCAGAGACTGGCTTCCGAGTATCAGATGACTTATGAATACGCCAGAGATAACACGACTGTCGAGATCGATGAGAACACCAAGGAAGAAGTACTGTCCCTCCGTCAGGAGATCACGGCACTCGGCAACGTCAACATGGAAGCCCCGGAACAGTTCGAAGAAGTCAACGGACGTTACGAATTCCTCAAAAAGAACTACGATGACCTCATCGCTTCCAGAGACAGGATCCTCTCGGCGATCGAAGAGATGGATCAGGTCATGAAGTCCCAGTTCCTGGAGACCTTCACTGCCATCAACAAGGAACTTCCTTCCACCTTCAAGGTCCTCTTCGGAGGAGGCAAGGCCAGACTGGTCCTTGAAGATGAGAACGATATCCTCAATACCGGCATCGACATCGACGTTCAGCCTCCGGGCAAATCCGTCAAGTCGATACGTCTGTTCTCGGGAGGCGAGAAGACATTGATCGCGATCTGTGTCCTCTTCACCATCCTGAAAGTCAAACCGGTACCGCTGATCGTCTTCGATGAAGTCGAGGCAGCCCTGGACCAGGCAAACGTCGAACGTTTCGTGAAATATGTACGTACCTTCGTCGATAAGAGCCAGTTCGTCATCATCACGCACCGTCCGGGCACGATGGCGGAATGCGATGTCCTTTACGGTGTCACGATGCAGAACAGAGGTGTCTCTCAGATGCTGAAGGTCAAACTGGTCGATGCGATCGAGATGGCCGATAAAGAAGAAAAGACGGAGGAAAACTGATATGGGATTCTTTAGCAAACTAAAAGAAGCGATCACCGGAAAGAAAGACCAGGGACAGTATCTCAGCGGTTTTGCGAAGACAAACAACGCTCTGGGCAAGAAACTCCGTTTTATCACCAATGAAGATGTCACGAACAAAGAAGACTTCGTCGAACAGCTGATGATCACCCTGATCGAAAGCGATATGGGCTTCAAGACGGCAGACAAGATCTGCGATATCTTCTTCAAGGAGACGCAGGATTATCTGTATCTGACTCAGGACGATGTCATCGATATCCTCTCTTCCACCCTGCATGATATCTATACGCAGAAGGGGGAGGAGAAGCCGATCACCTACAACGAGAACGGTCCTACAGTCATTCTGATGGTCGGTGTCAACGGAAGC
>JAZPYW010000079.1:0-20478 GCA_045544415.1 Erysipelotrichaceae bacterium | reverse complement strand
CCTATAATAATCAAATTATCCTTTAATTAATTATCTAATTCTATATTTATCGACCCCTTTTAAGGATCAAATGATCAATTCCTGTAATAATCAAATCAAAAAGCGCTGATCTCTCAGCGCTTTGATGCATTCATCTGCTTATCTTTTATTCAGCAATGAACTCGATATTGATCTGAGCTTTTGTATCGCCCGGGAAGAGATCGACACCCATGGTCAGACCCTTTTCTTCGTTATAAATCGTGACCGACTTACGGGAAGCAGTATCTCCCGAAGGTCTTCTCTCAAATCCTGCTTCGTTCAGTTTTGCCTCATAAGCATCTAAGAAGGCTTCTGCTTCAGCCGTATTGGCGAATGTCTGATACAGGCTCAGATAGAGCTTGAAGTCAAGACCGTTGCGCACCTGATAGAAACGGCGCAGGTCACGGCAGGATGCCGGTGCATTGAGATCGATGGCTGCGAATCCTGCTTCTTCGATCAGTTTCTCTGCTTCATCCTCTTCTACATATTTATCTGCTTTATAGCGCATGACGACAGTGCTGTCATCTTTCACGACGTAGCGGAAATCATACGTGCCGTCCGGGGAATCGTAGTAGGAAGGTTCCTCATCTCCGCCTTCATAGACCGGAGTGAAACCGGCATCGAGCAGAGACTGGAGATAATCGGACATGTATTTATCTGCTTCATCATGGTCCTTGTATTCAGCAGTTACATCGATGACTGCTTTATAGTCGAAGAAGTACAGCCAGGATTCGATCGTCTTGCTGGCGATATCTTCGGCATGGATCGCTGTGAAGTTCTCTGTCTCCGGAAGAGGCAGATATCCGAGTTTCGTGATCGCCGCATTGAGATCACTTAACGTATCATACTTCGGAGAATCATAGTAGAGTTCTGCAATGATATCGACACCGTTGTTGTAGCCGACGAAGACATCTTCATAGGCACTGTATTCTTCTCTGAGCAGTTTGCGGTATACGGTATCGCCGTCTTTATCGGTCGTCTCCGTGAAACCGTCCTTCTTCAGCAGTTCGACATAGTTTTTCGCATTCTCTTCTGTCGCATGCGGATCGCGAATGATGACCTGATCTGTCATCAGATAATCCGGATCGATCGTCAGTGCATAAGAAGCGAAATCCGGGAACGGAAGAGCGTCTTCATCATATCCGCACATCAGAACAGAGTTCATGATCAGATGATCTCCAGGTGTCCATGCCGTTCTGGCTTCCGGATATACCGGTTCCTTCATCCAGTTTTCTACCAGTGTATTGCCTTCTGCTTCATCGAATGTGAGCACCGCATCGACATCATCGAAGAAATAGCGTGCGACTTCATCATCCTGGATGACCGACTTGATCGTAACGACTTTCGGATCCATCGCATCCATCTCCAGATATACGTCTTCCATACGCATCAGCGCCATGTCTCCGTATCCCATCGATGCCAGCAGCGAATTCTTTACTGTCTCATCCTTGGAGATGAACTCTAAAGGTTTATCGGTCTGATTGTAGAATACATCGAAGATATTTCCGCCGGTGATCTCGAACCAGTAGTTCGGAAGACGGGAAGAAGCCATATCGAGCGCCTGTCCTTCACCGAGATAAGCGATATTTCTCAGTTCATCGTTGACCAGGAAACCCTGGAAAGCTTCGTTATTGACACTCATGGCCGCAAACGGATTGTGGGCACCGTCCTTATAGTCGAACCATACGAAGTCTTTCGATACGACATTGATCTTCACATGGTCCTTGAATTCCAGCGTATAATGGCCTTCTTCCAGTTTCTTCTGGAAATTCTCCATCGCCTTTTCCGAGATCTCAGCCGGAGTCAATTCTTCTACCGGATCTACCGGTTCTACCGGTTCAGGATCTTTTTTATCGCATCCGGTCAGGCATAGAAACAGGACCGCCAGTGCGATCAGAAAACGTTTTGCGTATCTCATGATTTTATCCTCCATTAACTATACTTTTACAGTATTATATTTTTCCTGTTCTTCGCAAGAAAAGGCTCTCCTTTTTATCGGATAATGGGTATTCCGATATGGCGCCACCATTATTCAAAGTGATACTTCCGTATCATTTCTCAAAGAAAATGATAGAGATTGAGTCCGGTGACATCATCCTTTTTCCTCTCGACGATGCCATCCAGTCTGCGTACGAAGATCTCTGCAGTAGCTGAGATGCGGCAGGCGGAAAGATGTCCTCCATGGGCGTTCAGATTCTCATCCGCTGCGGTGATATGCAGATGCAGATAAGTCTCTCCATCCATCGTCGAGATATTTCCGTGCAGATTCGTGACTTCCATGACCTCATCGAAGGTGTGACGGTGAAAGACCTTGTTTACGACATCATAGACGCATACTTCCAGATGATCGCAGGCTCCCAGTCCGTCGATCGAACCGAGCTTGATATCTTCCTTCTTACAGAATTCCTTCAGGGAAGTAACGACTTCTTCCCCTCTTTCCAGTCTTAATACATACGTATCTCCAAATAAACGATATTCCATAGTTCCTCCTATTTATTCTCTGTTTCCTTCCGGTATTCCTCCAGAAACTTCAGCATATATTCATGACGGCTTTCCGCCTCTTCCTTCGCCTCCGGAAGATTCATCTCTTCCTTCAGCAGCAGCAGTTTCTCGTGGAAGTGCTGCAGCGAATCTTCCATCGGTCTTCCTTTTCTTCCTCCATACGCAAAAGTACGGGCGATCCCGACAGCTCCCAAAGCATCCAGACGATCCGCATCCTGAACGATCATTCCTTCCAAAGATCCCGGTCTTTTTCCCCGGTTCTTATGAAAGGAAACGGAATCGATGATCCTGCAGATCTCTTCGATCTCCTCTTCTTCGATACCCTCATTTATCAGAAAGATCCGCGCATTAGCATAATTCTCGGTCTGAAAGAGTTTCTCATCATCGGCGTCATGCAGAAGCGCTGCCAGAAGCACTCTTTCTTTATTCGCTTCCGGATAATGTTCCAGAAGCATCTGTGCATTACAAAAGACTCTCATCGTATGATCGCTGTCATGACCATCCGCATTGTCTTTGAACAGTTCTTTTATATAAGCAGCCGCCTTCTCCAGGATCATTCTCTTTCCTCTAACGGGTAAACATGATGTTGAAATCGCAGTTGCCGTCGATGCCGTTGATCCTGCCGGAATCCGTAAGCTGCCAGATCTGATAAGGACCGCTATAAGTTGGCCATGTATAATACTGTGCCAGCCAGATCGGCCTCTCATCCGTATGGGTCCATACCGTATCCAGATAATACTTGCTTCCATACAGCATGCTTTCATAGCCGTGGTTTTTCACTTCTTCTTCAAAGACATCGTAGAAGTGATTGAGTTTCTGGAAGCTCACATAGTAGTCCTGATAGTTGCCGAAGTTTTCCCAGTCGAAGACGAGCGGCAGTTCCAGTTTCGTATCGCCCAGTTCCGTGAACACCTTGTCGAGAGAGGCTCGCAGTTGTTCCTCGGTATAGTCGTAACAGAAGAGATAAACGCCGACCGGGATACCGGCATTCTTCGCCCTCTCCAGATTCTGACGATAGGTCTTATCGAGATGGAGTTCTCCTTCAAAGGACCAGCCGATCCTCAGGATGACGAAATCGCATCCGGCATCGCGTACTGCCTCAAAATCGATATCTCCCTGCCATTCCGACAGATCGAGTCCGAACTGTCTTCCTGCTCCGGCATACTCAGTACGCAGTTCATCGAAGGTATAGAAGTAATCGCTCGGTTCCCATTCCGGGATATAGTCGGTCACTTCGATCGTCAGATCCCATTCCGTCTTATTGCCGGAATCGTCGGTCAGTACCGCATGGAGCGGATAATAGCCGATCACGGAGGTATCAACTTCCCCTTCTACCGTAAGTTCCGGTTCATCATCGGCATTATCGCCATAACTGATATAGTTCTGTATATTGAATTCATCTCCGACCAGGATCTGAGAATAGTCGCCGCTGCGGAATACGAGCGGTCCTTCGATATCCCGGACGATGACTTCATAAGATGCTTCCGAAGCGTTCCCGTAATCATCGACCGCCGAGATCTTTACCGTATAGATGCCGGAGAATTCCGGATCATAATCGGTCTTATAGGTAAAAGTACCTTCATTGAGTGCAACGTTGTCTGTGATCTCTTTCTCGGTATACTTCTCTCCCGGATCTTTGTTGACTTTCATCCGCTTGAAAGTGATGACCGGTGGAGTCGTATCTTCGACCCGGTATTTCAGAGCGATATCTCTGCTGAAGAACCATTTCTTCACAGTGTAATGGAACTCGAACTCTCCTACTGTCTCACTGTCCAGAGTCTCTTTTTCCGGTGTGACTTCTCCGTTGGATGAGGCGACGAGATCCATGGCCTTATATTCCAGGCCTCTCTCCAGTACCTTCTCTCCTTCCGTGAAATGAATAGTCGGACGAAGGAAAAAGAATCCGGCGATCGCAGTCAGAACGAGAAGCGCAGATACGATGATCATTACAGTCTTTTTCTTCATATATACCTCTTTCTCTATTATACCGAATGTGTGAAATAAGAGAAAAAGAGAATGAAAGATAAGGGAAAATGAAAAAGGTCTTTCGACCTTCTCAGTAATAGTATTTGCGTAAGAAGTATGCCGGTGTACAGCTCCAAGCATGACAGAAACTGTGTACCGCGATGCCTCCGTATGGAGATAAGAACGGATCTTCAGGGTTGTAGATCTCCCAGAAGGTATCGCTTCCCTTTTCGATCATCCCTCCCCAGTATTCATGCATCTTCTTATAGGCTTCTTCTTTCAGACCGCAGTCGATCAGAGCCTGAATATAGTGGTGATAGGCATAAGGACTGTTTAAAGAAATGGCCTTTTCGTATGTCTCCAGTCTCTTCAGGATCTCTCTTCCCTCTTCTTCTGATACGACCTTTGCCAGGATCATCCAGATCTGCGACATATAGGAGACCTGTCTCTCCTTCCCGCTCATGAAGAAGCCTTCTTCTTTATCGAACATCCTCATGGCTGCAGCAACCTTGCGGGATAGTTCTTCTTCCAGTTCGGCCGTATCTTTATTCAGCTGTTTCTCGATGGAGATCATATCCCGGAGCGCATAGATATAGACACCCTGTGCCGATACTGTTTTCTCCAGATCGAAATTCCAATCGATGAAGATACGTCCAGTCTTCTCGAGATCGACTTCATCATTTTCATCGAAACAGTCTCTCAGCAGTTCAAACTGTCTCAAACAGACCGGTTCGAGATCTCTCAGAGTCTCCTCCTCCTTCGTTTCCCGATAATAGTCCCAGAGAACATCGATGAAGAACAGAGTATAGTCAAACATCGTCTGGAAGTCGCATTCCGCTTCCGGATAAAGGAAGATATTGCTGGAAAGTCTTCCCTCTTCTAAAGTAGTTCCCGCAAAGAGATAGAGACATCTTTTCACCAGATCATTCTGACGGTACGTCTGATAGTTTGCCAGAGCCTGCAGTCTCAGATCTCCCAGCCACAGTCTCCTATCTCTCTTCGGTCCGTCTTCGAATACTTCCTGCATGCAGGAATGAAGCGTACGCACCGAGACCTTATCCAGCAGCGCATCTTCCTTTGAGAATGAAGGAGAGCTGAGTTTTCCATCATCTGCCGAAGATACGGTATCTGCCGTGATCTTGTCGACGAGGACAGAGTAGTTTTCCGAAACAGAGAGGACTTTGATCTTTACATAGCGGAAGGCATATCTTCTTTCGAAATGACAGCTTTCCGGAAGGACATCGATATGCACCTTTTCTTCCTGTATCCAGCTCCTGGCGATCCAGCCCCGATAATTCTCTGTATCCTGATCCAGTTCTTCTTTGATCTCCGCAAAGCAGATCTGGAAATAGAACGGTGCATCCTGATGATGTCCGGCAGAAGAAAAAACAACTGTGACATATCCAACATAGTGATCCTTGAAGTCAAAGATCACTTCATCTCCGTTCGTAAGTGCTCTTCCGTCTCCTTCAAGACAGATCTCTGTGTGAAGAAGTTTCGGTCTGAGGTCTTCTGCCTTATGAAGATAGTATTCATTTCTCATAGTTAAGCTCCCGTCGTCTTCTTCACCAGGATATCGACATCCGCATTGGTGAAAGAGTCTATAAAGTAATCGCAGTACGGCTTTACCTCGCTGTTGGAGACGCCTACTGCCTTCATTCCGCCGTTATGCGCCGCATAGATCCCGGCAACGGAATCTTCAAATACGATGCTTTCCTGAGGTCTGGTATCCAGTTCTTCGCAGCCCTTCAGGAAGACTTCCGGATCCGGTTTCGCATTCGCCACTTTCGTTCCGTCGATGATCGCATCGAAACGATCCGTCAGTTCCAGTTTCTCCAGGATGAGCCGGCTGTTTTTACTGGCTGAACCCAGAGCGATCCGGTAGTTCTTTTCGTGTGCTTTCTTCAGAAAATCCTCTACACCGGGAAGGATGTCTTCTTTCTTCAGCGTATGGATGTATTCCAGATAGTATCCGTTCTTTACTGCACAGATCCTGTCGATCTCCTCATCTTCCATCTTCCGGTCATTGAGACCGAGAATGATCTCGAAGGATCTTTTCCGCGATACTCCCTTCAGCAGTTCATTATCGCGCAGGTCGAAGTGAAGACCCAGTTCTTCCGTCAGTCTTTTCCAGGCGAGGTAATGATACTTCGCCGTATCGACGATGACCCCGTCCAGATCGAATATCAGTGTCGTGATCATCGTTTCAGATATTCCTTTCTGCAGAACGGATCGATCGGAGAGACTCCTGTAAACGATCCTTTTCCGTTGATCTTATCGATCACGGCATCGATCACTTCATCATGATTCGAATAGGCATTGATATAAGTCTGTACCATCGGGACATCCAGCAGATGATACGGATTCTGCAATGAGATAAATAAGGTCGGTACTTCTTTTACGAACCACGGCATATTGTTTCCCAGACCGAACAAGGTATACCAGTTGATACGGTTGGTCGTCTTGTTGGAGGCATTCTCGATGTTACCGATATAGAGCACGAGATCATATTTCTCTTTGAATGTCTTCACACTGTCGAATGGAAGCGGCTTGGTGAAATCAAAGACTTCTCTCTGATAAGGGATCATCTCGTAACCTGCTTTCCTCATATCCTTCAGAAGACGTTTTTCTACTCTCTCATTGGAATCGCAGTCTCCCAGGATCTGATATAAGACTCTCTTGTGCTTATCCGGTGAGATCGGCAGGAGTCTCTGAGTATCCTTTACGAGCGTTACGGCCTTCTCAGCACATTCTCTTGCCCAGGAGCGATGGAGTTCACAGCCGATCATAGACGGGTCCGCACCTTCAGCGATGTTTCTGTGGAGATGGAGCTTCTGAGCTGCCTTGCAGGCAAGGATACGTTTTAAGGCTTCTTCCAGTCTTTCTTCACTCAGCAGACCGTTCTGATAGCCTTCCATCATGAACTGATAGTCTTCATCGTAGTCCTTGTTGAAGAGAAACATATCACAGCCGGCCATGATGGCTTTCGGTACGGCCAGCCTTCTTTCCATCGCACTGCAGAAACCGACCATCGGTGTCGCATCGGAGATGATCATTCCGTTGAAGCCCAGTTTCTCACGCAGCAGTCCGGTCAGGACATCATGAGAAAGAGAGGCCGGAAGATACTTCTCTTCTTCGCTCTGATAGGCAGGAAGAGCGATATGACCGACCATGACGCTCTTTACACCTTCATCGATCAGGGTCTGATAGATCTTTCCATACGATCTGTCCCATTCTTCCTTTTCCAGGCTGTTTACGGAGGTCAGGATGTGCTGATCGCATTCATCGACTCCGTCTCCCGGGAAATGTTTGATCGAAGTAAGGACATCCTCTTCTTCACAGGCACGGATATATTCCCGTGCATATTCGATGACTTTATCCGGATCGTTTCCATAGGTCCGTACATTCGTGATCGGGTTGTGGTAATTCCTATCGATATCTACGACCGGGGCAAAGGAATAGTTGCAGCCGACGGCCTTTCCTTCCAGAGCACAGACCTTTCCCAGACGGTAGGCATTTTTCTTATCACCTGTTGCAGCGATCTGCATCTGTTTGCCGAAAGACGTTCCTTCCCGGACGATCCCGTCGCCTCCGGCTTCCAGGTTTGCTGCCGTGAACATCGGGATACGGGATTCCTTCTGCAGGAAAGAATAGGTCTCCAGCATCTCTTCTTTTCCGCCGGTACGGAACAGCATGCCTCCCGGATACTTATTCAGGAGGGCATACTTCAGATAACCCGGATCAGAAGAATAGCCGATCGGAAAGAAGAGCTGTCCGATCTTTTCTTCTACAGACATACTTGCATAGGTATCTTCTACCCACTGTATATCTTCCTCATTCAGATAGAATGGTTTTTCTTTATAGTTGAACATAAATACCTCTTTTTCAGGCAAATGGATCTTTCGATACTTATCTTTTGAATAGACTCTTCAGTTTTCCCTCGTTGTTCAGATAGATCAGGAAGGAGACCATAAGGAGCGCAGAAACGATCTGCTGAGTAGACGATGCGACATTCAGACGTACATAGACCAGAGAGATCAGTGCCATACTGAGTGCACCAAGCAGATAGCCGAGTTTATCGTTGGAGAAACGGCCGATGAAGCCGCCGACGAACATCGGCAGGAAAGCCATGAACATCGGAGAGATGGAACCGAAGTTCAGGGACATCGTGATGGAACCGTTGTTGGTAGCGGAGATGAATCCTTGGGCACCCATCAGCATTCCGGCGATGGTGTAGCAGATCAGGGCATTCTTCACTTCATTGATGCCGGTATTAACTGCCACTTTCTGTCCGGAAAGCAGAGCTTTGTATTCATAGCCGAATTTCGTATGATCGAAGACGACGATCATAAAGATTAGCGAGATGGCGATGATGATCAGATAGTTCGGGATATTCGCAAAAGACAATAGAGAAGCGTTGTTGGCGAAGGAAACTCCGTGTCCGCCGGTGATCGTAAAGGACAGTCCTTCATAAAAGAGAGCTACTGCTAAAGATACGATGATCGGAGGGAGTTTGGTGGAGACGTAGACGAGACCGGAAAGCAGACCCAGAAGAGCGCCGATGAAAACGGAAAGAAGCAGCATCACTACCGGAGACAGACTCCATTTCACGGCTGCCTGTGCACTGAGTACAGAAGACAGCAGCGAGATGGAACCGATCGAGAAATCAAATCTGCCCGAATTCAGATTGATAGACAAGGCAAAAGTCACCAGGACCACATTCGCTATCGAGCGGATAAAAGTAGTCCAGCTGAGCTGGGAATCAAACAGAGAGATCCCCTGTGCCTTACTGATAAGCAGACAGATGAAGAATACGATGACCGGTATCGTAGCGGTACCGAGCAGCTTCTTTCCAGTTTTCATAGTTATACCTCTAGATCAGGAACCTGATCTCTTATTTATTGATCTCTTCGAAGGAATATGCCGCAACGAACTTAGCGAAATCTTCATAGGATGCACCGATGAGGGTATCCAGTTTTTCCTTCGTATAGGCAGGAGAAGTTGTCGAAGAATCGACTTCATAGTATTTAGCAGCATCTTCCGCATTGTCTGCTACCCAGTAGCCCTGAGATAATGCCAGAGCGTTTCCGTTGTCTCTGATCGGCTGTCCGTATACAGCAGATAATGTAGCCGCAAAGATCGGACCGATGGAAGCGGAGAACTTGCCGGCGAGATAATTGAGTTTGCCGGACTGCATCAGAGCGATAGAATCAGCTGTATAGCAGTCGATATCGCCAAGGACCTTTCCTTCCGGTTTGAATCCGGCAAAAGTGACCTGACCGGAACCGACAGCCAGAAGAGCTTCTACATTCGGATCATTCGCAACAGCAGCGAGCTGGCCGAACCACGCATCATCGAAGTTATAGCCGGAGACGACACCGTTGAGTTCGACTGTACCGATCGCACCTGTTTCGACATTGCCGCCGTCAGCCATGATCGTACCGACGATATTCATTCCGGTCTGACCTTTATATGTACCGTTTCCGGCATCGCACATGGCCGCTAACATACCGGCAGCACGATAGATATGCATCTCTGTGAAATAGACGGAAGCACCGGTGAACATACCGAACTTCGTATATCCCTGATCCAGGAAGTTCTTGGCCATATCGTAGCCGGCCTGATATTCTGTCATGAGATCCGGTCCGATCGCACCGACATAGTGCTCATAGCCCTTGTATGTTTCGTACTGTTCATCTGTGAGCGTACCGGTAGCTACTGCATAATAGATGCCTTCAGTTTCACACTTCTCGATCTGAGCCGGACGGTCTGCAGAGGAGAAGGAGATGATCGCTTTACAGTTGTTGGCGATGAAATTATCGATGGCGCTCTGTTCTGCAGCAGCGTCTGCGAGTTCATCGGAATACATGAATTCTACATTGTACTGTTTCTGGATGTAGTTTTCATAATAGGAACGGAAAGCCAATGCTTCAGCAGAAGTGACATCGGATACGAGAACACCGATCTTGACTGTTTCTGCAGTAGGATCCTTCGGTTCTTCCTCCTTGCCGGAGCAGGCTGTCATTCCGAAAGCCATGAGAACGACCATAAGGACAACTAAGAATTTCTTGAATGTTTTCATTTTTCCTCCTTATTTCTTAGCATTTATCTCGGTAAAATATTCTTCCTGCCATCCAGCATGGAAACATATACGACAAGAAGGAATATTGTTGCCTTTACCATCTGGCCGATGCCGGAATTGAGATTCAGCATCAGCATGATCTGGGACAGGAGCGTCATCGACAGAGCTCCTACCAGAGCGGAATAGATCTTGCTGCGGGCGCCGCCGGATACCGGCATTCCGCCGAATACGATCGATATGATGACATCCATACCGACGCTTGCAGCCGTGTTTCTCGATAATGTAGGTGCGTAGGTGATCGTCAGGAAGGCGCCTAAGCCGACACCGAGACCGGCCATCGCAAAACCGATGATCGAGAGCTTCCGGGCATCCAGTCCGCTGAGCTTCGCACAGAGCGGATTTCCTCCGACGAACTTCTCCATTCTGCCCAGTTTCATGAAGTTGAAGGTCAATACACATAGGGCAGTGAACAGGACCAGGACCAGGATTTTGAAGCCGACCGTGTTCAGCGTTTTCACCGCAGCTGCCGGGACCTGTATCACATCTCCGGTACCGTTCATCCGGATCAGGACCAGCACGAAGGCATTGAGTACCGACAGCATGGCGATCGTCGTAACGAAGACCGGCAGATTGAATACGGAAGCCAGAACCGAACTGATCAGAGAGATCAGCACCGCACATCCGACACATACCCCCAGCATGACCAGTAAACTGCCGCTGCGGTTGTAGGCCATAGCTCCCAAAAGAGCACTGACACACATCGAAGCACCGAGGGAGATATCGAAGGAACCAAGCGTATAGATATAGATCGCACCGGTCGCTACCACCATCGTGATGATCGACTGGTTGATGATGTTTTTGAAACTGTAGGAGATATTGACATCCTTGATCGTCGCAATGATCAGGAATACGGCAGCCAGTATGATCAGTCCGATGATCGGTGCGATATTCAGCAATGCAGTCTTAACTGCCTTTTTCTCATTTTTCTTACTCATTTTCTGCACCTCTAGATCATATATTCGATCACATCGGATTCACTCAGTTCCCGGCTTCTCATCAGTTCTTTCCGGATCTCTCCATCCTTCATGATCAGGATCCTGTCGGACATTCCGATCAGTTCCGTCATCTCTTCCGAGATCAGGATGATCGATTTTCCTTCCCGGATCATCTGATACATCAGCTGATACATTGCCTGTTTGACACCGATATCGACACCTCTTGTAGGACAGTCGAGGATCAGGATACGGGAATCTCTGCCGATCCATTTTCCGAAGGCGACTTTCTGTTTATTGCCGCCGGATAAGGCACTGACATACTGGGAGGAACTGCTGCATTTGATGCTTAAGGCATCGACCTGTTTCTCCACATATCTCTTTTCCCTGGAAGGAAGGATGAACAGATTCTTTATTGCGAACTTATCCAGTCCGGCGATCGCGATATTGTCTTTGATGCTGGCCTCGAGACACAGCGATTCCGTATCCCGGTCTTTGGCCACATAGCCGATATTCTCATTCATCGCCTGTCTCTCGTTGGCGATATTCTTTCCGTTTACCGTAAAACTGCCGCTCTCTGCCTTCTCCGCCCCGAAGAGGACTTTCCCCAATGTATGCATACCGCAGTGAGACAGACCTCCAAAGCCGAGTATCTCGCCTTTATGGAGCTTGAAGGATACATCGATCAGCTGGTTTCCGAGACAGAGGTGTTCTGCCTCCAGGACTGTTTCTTCCGGTATCTCTCTGCCGTAATCATCACGGTAGTAGGATCCCTGCAGTTCTCTGCCGATCATCGAAGCTTTGATGGCTCCTTCATCGAATTCTTCTTTCGCGAAAGTCCGGATGATCTTACCGTCACGCAAGACTGTGAGCCGGTCGCATTTATTCATGATCTCATCCAGGTCATGCGAGATGAAGATGACGGTCTTTCCTTCCTTCTTCATCTTTTCCATGATCCCGTAGATGATCTCTCTTCCTCTCTGGGATAAGGCCGTCGTCGTTTCATCGACGACCAGTACTTTCGGATCCTTGACCATGACTCTGGCGATCTCGATCAGTTTCCGATCCTGAAAATCCAGAGTTCCTGCCGGCACTTCCGCCCGGATATGATCGATCCCGATATTCTCTAAAGCTTTCTGAGCATCATCGATCATTCTCTTCCGGTCGACGAACGGCCCTCTCATGTATTCATCGGTCTCTCCCAGGAAGATATTCTCGGCAACGGAGATCCCCGGTACCGTACCATTCTCCTGTACGATCATGCCGACACCCTTATTCAGGGCATCATTCATCGAGGACGGAGTCCAGGTCCTTCCTTCAAAGAACATCTCTCCGGCATCGCCCTTCTGCATCCCCGCATAGATCGATGTGACCGTAGACTTTCCCGAACCGTTCTCACCGATCAGTCCATGGATCTCTCCGGCATCTGCACAGATATCCACAGAGTCCAGAGCGACTGTCGGACCGAATCTCTTTGACATATTTTTTATTTCAACGATATGATCCATAAAAATACCTCGACCTTTTACCAATTTCATATTAAAAAAATCGAACTTATTCTAGAATTGTTAAATGATACCGTTTACATTGACCAGAATTATGATTTGTATTATAATTTATCTAAGTAATTGACTTATTTTAATCATTATGAACGAGATCGAACTGATGCATAAGCTTCATTCCCTGAATGAAGAAGAACTGTTCTACCAATCCTACCAGTCGGCAAAGAAAGACCCGGCTTCTTTTGAACGCTTCATAAAAGGATTGGATGTGGATGAATGCGTCCAGAAACACTTCATCATACCTGAGATCAAGGAGACCATGCCTCCTTCCATGAAAGATGAATACTTCTATTCGAATTCCGATGTCGGTATGGTCATCCAGAAACACAACTGTTTCTCTCCGGACTTTGAACACTTCCACACCTACTTTGAAGCCTTCTATGTCTATGAAGGCATCTGCGAACACGAGGTCGGCCATCAGAGAAAGACATTGAAGATGGGAGACTTCTGCATCATCCCTCCGGGTGTATCCCACCGCATCTCCGTCATGAACCAGAGCATCGTCATCGTCATGATCCTGTCTTCTCAGGTCATAGAGAACACCTTCAAGAACCCGACGTTCTATAAAGATAACCGTCTCTCGGAGTTCTTCCTCAAGAACCTCCGCTATTCCAGCGACGGCGACTATCTGATGTTTCATACCGGCAACGACCAGGAATTAAAAAACATCATCGTTCAGATGATGCTGGAAAGTACGAATAAGTATCAGGAATACGATGCGATCCTGTCCGCCTACTTCTCTTTATTCTTCGGAAAGCTCCTCCGTTTCTACGAGAGCACGATCGATTCCCCTTCCTATCACAACCGTCATTCGGCAGCGGCCTTCGAGATCACGGCCTACATTCAGGAACACCATACCGATGTGACACTGGGAACGCTCGCTCAGAGATATCACTACACTCCGGAATATACCTCCCGTTTCATCAAGGAAGCGACCGGAAAGACCTTCAGCGAGATCCTTACCGATGCCCGCATGAAACATGCGATATCCCTGCTTAAATCCACCAGTCTTCCTATTGCGGAAGTGGCCTATCAGATCGGCTATGAGAATACCGAAAACTTCATCCGGACCTTCAAAAGACGTTACGAAAAGACACCGACGATGTACCGGAAAGAGCTGATCAAAGAATACGTCCTGTAGATGTATTCTTTTTTATTTTCTGATCCTGCTCAGTTTTCTGTTCAACGAGAGGATCTCTTCCTTGGAAAAAGAGAGTCCCAGTCTTGAAAAGAAACTGAGATAATTCAGGACCGTGATCTTCTTATCGAAATGGATGACCCCGGTATTTCGTCCTTTCTGTTTCTCTTCCGGAAGCGTTTTGCGAAGCGCCTTCCCAAAAGACCTATGGTCCAGGCCATCCCTTTCGGCTTTTTCAGCAGGTCAAAGAAACGGTCATTCAGACTGAAACAGTCTTCTTTTTCTTCGATCTCATTCCGGTTGAAGATGAGGGAAGTATTTTTCAGGATGCAGGAGCGGTCAGGCTGTTCCGTTTTCCGGATCACACAGGTGTCGAAACACTTGTCTGCCTGTGCCTCAATACGGCTCTCTCCCCGGTAGTAATCATTTCCTCCATCCTGTTCGTCTTTCCCGTTCCAGGTGTGAGGAAGATCGAACGAAGACCATCCTGCAGATCAGCGACTATCTGGGCTATTCCTCCCCTTCTCATTTCGACCGGGCATTTCGAAAACACACCGGTATGACACCGCGCGCATTCCGGGACAGATGACATATACAAAAGCAGGATCATCAGATCCTGCTTTATATTTGTTATACGATCGTATTTTCCAGTACGCCGATTCCTTCGATCTCACAGACGACCGTATCTCCCTTCTTCAGGAAGACCGGTTCCTTCATGCCCATGCAGGTACCTTCCGGAGTTCCGGTGGAGATGATAGTACCCGGCAATAGACGGATACCTCTCGAGAATTCGGCGATCACTTCCGGAACGGTATGGATCATATTGGATGTACGGGAATCCTGACGAAGTTCTCCATTGACATGACAGCGGATATAGAGGTCCAAAGGAAGAGTGAATTCATCTTTCGTGACGATGCACGGTCCCATCGGACAGTAGCCGTCGAGACTCTTGCCGAAATACCACTGTGTATGTGCGGTCTGCAGATCTCTGGCTGATAAGTCATTGATGACCGTATATCCGAAGATGTAGTCATCCGCTTCTTCTTCGTTTACTTTATAGGCTTCTTTTCCGATGATGACACCGAGTTCTGTCTCATAGTCCATCTTCTGAGTCAGTTCCTCATCGAGATAGATCCCGGCCTTCGTTCCCGGAGCGTAAGCACAGCGCTTGGAGAAATATACCGTCTTCTTTTTCTTCAGGTCGAAAGCATCCTGCGCAAAAGAATGAGCTTCTTCTGCGTGAGCGTAATAATTGAGACCCAGACATAAGACATCCTGTCTCGGTCTCGGGATCGGAGCATCCAGGATCACATCCTTCCCCTCTTCCCTTCCTTTGCCGAGTTCTTCGATCTCCTTCGGAGTCTTGCTGCTCTCGATCAGTTCCTGCATCGTTGCGAAGTCCGGAAGACATACGACATGATCTTCCTTCAGGATCCCGACTCTTTCTTTCGGGTCGTTCATGGTATGATAGGTGACCAGTTTCATGGCATATCCTCTACTTTCATTTTCATTATATAACTGATTTGAATCAGGAGAACAGGACCAGTGAAGCGATCATCACCAGCATCTGGCAGATCACGTTGGAGATCTCGATGACCCAATGAACCTTCGGATCTTTCAGATTCGCCCGTATCCCGATCCCGCACAGCATCACAAACAACAGGATCGCCAGTGCATAGAGGACCACCGGCAGTACGACGCCTCTTCGTAAGGATAAGAGGATCAGGGAGATGTATATCAGCAGATATCCGACTGCTCCGATCAGCACGGCTACGGTATTCATCTTCTTCCGTTTCCGGTACATCATATAGAGAAGTCCGATGACGAGAAGACCCAGCAGGCACAGAAGCAGATCCGGGATAGACATCACATATCTCGCCAGCATCATCCCCGAAAGGAAGATCCCGGTATTGACACAGAACACCAGGCTTACCGGCATGACGAACCTGATGATACCCAGTCCGACCAGTACCTTTCCGGTCGGTATGATCAGACCGAAGAAGATCGAGAGAACGGCTCCTGTCAGCAGGATGATCCCATAAGGTCTCCCCATGGCCGCATACGTATTTCGCAGTACCGTGATCATCGTAATCGTATAAAAGAGCGGATTGACATAATCCAGCAGCCCCAGAGGGACCGAAAACTTATTGAATCTCTTCTCCATGATCTGTACCTTCTTTTTCGTGATAGCCTCTTCTCCTGTTCAGTTCTTTTTCCACTTTATTCAGCGTGTCGAAGAAGCGCAGTGTCGCAACGGCCGGACCGGCCAGAGGAAGTCCTATGGTGTTCCACAGGAACATATGTTTAAAGGAAGTGAGCTTCCCTTCGACCCCGAGTTCCAATGCCTTCTCCTTCAGCTCTTCCGAGATCTTCGCCATCCATACCAGCGTATAGATAAAGAAGTCCGGAATACCTAAGAGATAGGCTTTCCAGTATCTCTGTGTCTTCCTGCCCAGGACCTCATTGATCTCATCCTGAAGTCCCATCGGCATATAGATCAATAAGAAGATACCGGCGGTGAAGAAATCGATGAATCCGATCCAGAATCCTTTTCTGTCCGTATGCTTGAATTCCATCATCTCTATTATAGGAGTATAAATATACACGGTATATTTTTCTTTGTTAGAATAGAAGATAGTTGTTATAGGAAGGAGAGAAAACGTGAAAAAGAATCTGGCGAATATATTTACTTCTCTCCGTCTCGTCGGAGCTCTGGTCCTGATCTTCATCAGTGCCCGTTCTCCTGCCTTTCTCATCATCTATGCCTTGAGCGGAGCTACTGATGCGGTAGACGGCTACATCGCCCGAAAGACGCACACGGAGAGCGAACTCGGAAAGAAACTCGATTCCGTCTCCGATCTGTCTCTGTACAGTATCATGCTGATAAAAATGTGGCCTCTCTTACAGGAAGCTCTTCCGAAAGCGGGATTATATACGATCATGGGTCTCATACTCACCAGAGGTATCCTGTATATCATATACGGTCTGTGGAAACATAGACTGCTGAGCACTCATTCAATCTACAACAAAGCCGTCAGCATCCTCTTATTCCTGCTGCCCTTTGCCTTACAGACGTCCTTCGCAGATATCTACTGCTACATCGTGATGGCCGTAGCTGCGATATCTCTAATCGATGAAGTGATACATTTCTTCCGTTAATAAAAACCTCTCTTTCATCAGAGAGGTTTTCTTTTCCCTTACGATACAAAACAGGACTTTTTCAGTCCTGTCTCTTATTTACAGTCAAATATTGTCCCTATTTACGGTCTGTGATCTTTAAGATGTTTTCCGATGCCTTTTCATCCATGACCGGAGACATCCTGATACCATGATCGGAAAGTTCCGCAAAATGCTTCAGTTCATAATAGAAGTCCGAAACGAGTTCGATCGTCCGCTTTCCTCTGATCCCGTCGATCTCGTAATCGATTGATCCGTTCTTCCAGAAATTCTGTACTTTCAGCCATCCTCTGCTTCCTTGTATCAAAAGATGATTATCTCCATCGGTATCGTTGGAGACGCAGGCTCTCGCATCGATATTCCCGTACTTCAGGATAGCTTCCGCATTTCTTTCAGACCGCGATCCCGTACGGTCGCACTTGTAGGAAAGCAGGACTGCTTCTTCATCCAGAAGGTAATTCATCGTCCCGATACAGTATGAACCCAGATCCTTGAACGCTCCACCGCTGTGCAGGTCATCACTCCAATGCCCCGGCAAACGGCTTCCGGCCCGCATAAAAGATGTATAGACGGAAGAGATCTCACCGATCTCCTTTTCTTTTATCATCCGTTTTACTTCCATGATCGAAGGAAGGAATACCGACTTCAGGGCCTCCATCAGCAGGACATTCTCTTTCCTTGCCAGGGCAAATACCTCTCTGTTCTCTTCTATTGAAAACAGCATCGGTTTTTCGCAGATGACATTTTTATGATGAAGGATCGCTCTTTCGATCAGACTGCGGTGACCGGGGTTGTATACCGCGATATAGACGGCATCGATATCGCTGTTCAGGAAATGATCGTAATCTCCATATTCCCGGCATCCATAGATCTTTGCATACTGCTCCGCTTTTCCGATATCCTTAGAGGCAAAACCGACCAGATCGATCTCTTCGACCTGCAGACACGCTTTGGTGATGCGGTTGGCGATATTCCCGCATCCGAATATAGCAAGTTTCATCTCGTCTCCTCCCGTATTCTGCCTTTTCTATTATTGTAGAGCGCGGCAGGAAGACCGGCAATATCAGGCCTCTGCTGCACATCGGCTTTTTCGGATCGGGAGAAGATCTTCTGTATTGCAGAACATCTAACTATGAGATGTTATGCTGAAACCAAGAGAAAGAACGCTATGAGATATTTTTAAAAGTACTTCTGATCCTTCTGGTGGTACTGCTGCTCGCTGCCGGCGGCCTGGTTTTCTATGTTTACCGCACCGTAAACAATGTCGATCAGTACCGTGAAGTCTTTGTCGACTACGAAGCAGAACTGAAGCAATACGAAGACAGCAAGCTCGAGGATTTTATTTCCTATGACCGGGAGAATCTCAAATTCCATTATCAGGTCCCTCTATTGCTGCTTTATCGGACGATCAACGCTGATTCTTTGAGTCAGTTCCTCGGTCTTCCGGAAGAGCTGACGATCAAGCAGGTCGGACTGGTTCCGGATATCGCAAACAAAAAAGTAGACATCTATCTCGATGTGTCTCTCAAAAACCTGATCGATACCTGCCTTTTGGTAAAGACGGATTATATGCTGTCAAAGGACAGAAGCCGACTTGAGATGCGCTATAACGATTATTATCTCCTCAATGATGAAGTCACCGAGAAAGTGAGAGAATATGTACATGCGGAAAAAGGCGATCTGATGTTCACGCATTCCTTCCCTCGTGATGTAGAGTACTTCCAGGTCCCTGATTTCCGAGTGGACTGTGTTTCCGATGTATCTTATGAAAATGGATGCATCAATGCAGTATATGATCTGGAATCAGCTCTGATATCTTACCTGGAAATGAATCCGAGCAGAGAGCTGAAGAGACAGCTGGAGGCAGACGCCCTCGAATATGCATTCCATGCGCATTGGCCGGAAGTCGTAAAAGCCAGCAGAGATATGAAACTGAAACTGGAAGCGATCGATCAGGCAGTCGAGAAGTACGGGATCGCTCATTAGGGTCTGCATACCATTCATTCCTATAAATAAAAAACTGATCAGGAGATGTTTCCCGATCAGTTTTTAAAATACCCTTCAACCAGTTCAAAGAATGCTTTGTCTGTTCTGTAGACGCCCTCATAAGGTATTTCGATATAAGCCCGATGTCCGTCCATATAAATGAAATAGCGGTATTCTCTGCCTGGCTCATCTATCTTGATAATGTAGCAGTTCTTTGCATATGGACGATCATTTACGCTCATTCTTCTTGTGGGTCTCGCCTTGGCGATATCCTGCAAGAACTGTTCATGTTCTGCTTCATCGGCAGTGACAGAACTTCCGTCATCCCGAATCAAAGTGATCGCAGTAACATTTTCCTTATTCGGAACTGTAATGGCTGCCGCTCTAGGGAAGATCGAATCAAAAACGGCATATGTACCAATAAGTACCGCGATCAATACGATGGCTATAATAACTGACTTCTTTTTCATTTTGATCGAGTCCCCTCGCAGGCCGGAATATACACTTTTATGACGCTGCTGTATCCTTATCTTTTTTAAACAGAAAGATCCAGACCAGTCCTTTTACGGCATACAGCGCATACACAAAGAGACCGGCTTCATATTCCATCGCCTGCTCGGCCATATAAAGACTGTTGCCGGAGTATGGATCCAGGATCTCAAACAATGAAGCTCCAAGGTATTTTACACCTGTATAGTGTTCCGGATTCTCTGCCTGTTCAGGCGGATATTCTTTGCCTTCAAATATCACAGCGTTCTTTTCGCTGTCATAATAGCCTTTCTCAAGGATCCGGCTATCGATCGAATACACATAATCAAAGGAATCGACAGTCTTCGGACTGTACATTCCAGTCTCAATATACATCCCGATAAGAAACAGGACGAAGACGATCGGAACGATCAGGATCGAAACCAGTTTCGGATATCTCACATGTTTTATCAGTAAAGATACAGCGCATGTTCCTCCTGCAACAGCGATCAGTTCGCACAGGATCTTAATGATCCCGGTACCGGTCAGGAAATAGAACGGGACAGACAATATGGTGTGCGCCAGTAT
>JAZPYW010000078.1:0-17283 GCA_045544415.1 Erysipelotrichaceae bacterium | reverse complement strand
TCCTCATGAGAGAGGAAATGATACAGTTTTTCCTGCAGATCCTCTCTGAAGCGTTTTTCAAGGCTTTTGAGGGATGAAACGGAATCGGACAGGATCTTGACTTCCGCCAGTGAAAAAGGCGCTTCCGCAAGGGAATAGCCCCCGCTGTATTCGATCTCGTATCCTGCTTCGGAAAGGGCAGCCAGATCATCATAGAGCGTCTTGCGATTATGGACGATGATGCCTTCCTCTTCTAAAAGAGTAACGATCTCGTTCAGAGTCAGGGAATGATCCTGATCGCTGTTTCTTCTCAGGATCTCCAGTAATTTCAAAAGTCTTTTCTTATTGTCTGCCATGACTTCATTATAACGCATAAGTGTCCGAAAAAACGGACAATACATATCCGTCATTCTTCTATGATGAAGGTGTGAGGTGAAGGATATGAATACAAAACTGTTCTTGAATTTCTCGGTAGTCCTGTTTGCCTGGTGTCTGTTTCTCAACGGCCAGGAGATCTCTGCAGCAGTGCTGTTTCTCACTGTTTCTTTCTGTCTCTTCTGCAAAGGTCTCATACGCAATTACTGGCGCTTCACGGCGATCGCTTCCTCCTTTACGGTCCTCTTCTTCCTGCTTCTGGAACACAGTACGATCCCGTACTTCTTTCCGGGGATGAAGCTGTTTCTCTTTGCGGTATCGGTCAATGCCGGTATCACACTCGAGATGATCTCCGTATATGAAAAGGAAAAACTCCTGCCGCTGTTTCTGGGAACATCATTCCTGATGTGTGTCTTCTATGTGATCGCCATCCTTCTTCCGGATGAGTGGTACAGTCTCTTTACGAAGGCCAATCTCTATGAACTCATATCCTTCATCTTTTTCCCATACATCGCCGTATCTCTTTTCCGCATCCTTTCCGACACGGTCTATGAACTTTCTGAAAGGAGTCTTGCGGAACACCGCCGTTCCTGATTTGGAACTTTCCTCTTCTTATCGTAGAATGAAGATATGAATAGGATCGTTTTCCGTTTTGCATCATTGGGAGTCCTCCTGGCAGCAGCGCTGTTTCTGGGAGGAAAAGAAGAAAAAAGACCTGCCGAGATCTCGCAGATCGTACATTTTCTCCTGCGCCGGACTTCTTCAGAAGGGACACAGCAGCTCTCTTTCTCATTGGAGGAAGGAGTCTACAGGGGAGAACTGAAAGGACGCGGGATCCGGGAAAAGATCATCCTTCCCGATAGGATCGTCCGGGAACTGGAAGAGATACTCGGAAAATATGATGCGGGAAGCTGGAATGGCTTCTCTAAGGAAGACAGGAAAAGTACAGATTCCTTCCTGCTGGAGGTCGAATTCGATAACGGAGACCTGCTGGAGGCAAAGGGAAGGGGGATCTATCCCGATAAGTATCCTGAGATGGAAGAGGAGATCTTCCGAAGTGTGAAAAAATAGACAGTTTCATCAGAAACTGTCTATTTCTTTTTTCAGTACTTCTACGATCTGATCCTGAGGGATCGTGGCGACGATCTCGCCTTTTTTGAACAGCAGGGCACAATCTTTTCCTCCGGCCACACCGATATCGGCGTGCTTGGCTTCCAAAGGTCCGTTGACCGGACAGCCCATGATAGCGACATCGATGCGCTTATTGACGGTCTCCAGATAGGCTTCCATCTCTTTGACGATCGGCAGCATATCATACTGTATCCTTCCGCAGGTCGGACAGGCGATGACGTTCGGGACATTGTCTCTCAGTCCGCAGGTCCGCAGCAGTTTCTTGGCGACTTTGATCTCTTCTTTCGGATCATCTGAGATGGAGATACGTATCGTATTGCCGATGCCTTCCATCAGCAATTTTCCTAAGGCGACGGAAGATTTGATGGCGCTGTTGAGCAGTCCTCCGGCTTCCGTGACACCCAGATGCAGCGGATACGGGAAGGTCTCTGCAGCCAGTTCGTAGGCTCCGATCGTTTCAAACGGATCCGAGGATTTGAAGGACAGGCAGACGTCTTCAAAGTCCATATCCTGAAGGATGCGCAGATGATCCTTCGCACTCTCGATCATCGCATCGACGGAACGTTCGTATTTCTTGTTGAGGGAACCGCCGTTGATGCCGATACGGATCGGGACCTGTCTTTCCTTGCAGAGGGTGACGATCTCCCGGATCTTCGACTCATCTTCGATATTTCCCGGATTGAGGCGGATCTTGTCGCAGCCGCTCTCCAGAGAGATGATGGCGAGTCTCGGATTGAAATGGATATCGCAGACGAGAGGGATATGGATCCTCTCTTTGATCTGCTTTACGGCCCGGGCATCTGCTTCGTCGAGCACGGCGACCCGGATGATATCGCAGCCCGCTTCTTCCAGACCCAGGATCTGTTTTACAGTAGCTTCGACATCTTTTGTCTTGGTGTTGGTCATCGACTGGATCAGGACTTCGTTATTGCCGCCCAGGACCCGGTCTCCGACTTTTATCTGTCTCGTATTTTCTCTTGTGTACATATCAGATCTGTTTCTCCAGAGCTTTGATCACTTCATCTACTTTTTCGTTGTCACCCGAAAGGATCGCATCTTTCACACAGTGGTCGATGTGATTCTTGAGGATGAGATTGTTCGCCTTCTTGAGAAGGGCTCTCGTAGCCATGATCTGATCGGAGACTTCCAGACAGTAGCGGTCCTCTTCGATCATGCGTATGACTCCGTCCAGCTGTCCTCTGGCGATCGAGATGTATTTCTTTACGCTCTCATGGTCATTCATTGACGATCTCTTTGACCTCGTATCCGGCGTCTTCGACAGCCTGTGTCAGGACATCATCGGCGATCGCCGTATCCTTGATGTAGGCCTTTCCGTCTTCCAGAGATACCCGGACATCACAGCCCAGATCCTTTAAAGCGTCTTCGACATGCTGGCGGCAGTGCATGCACATCATGCCTTCAATGACTAATGTTTTATTCATAGTTACGATCTCCTCCTTATTCATTCTATTGATACGCAGCGCATTACTCAACACAAAGATTGAACTTACCGACATGGCAGCTGCTCCCAGCATCGGATTCAGGGAGAGCCCGAACGGCTTATAGAACACTCCGGCAGCGACCGGAATGAAGATGGCGTTATAGAAGAGCGCCCAGAACAGATTCTGCTTGATGACACGCATCGTTCTGCGGGAAAGGTCTACGAGGAAACTGATATCGTTGATGTCGTTTCTCATCAGGATGACATCGCTGGAAGCGAAGGCGATATCGGAACCGTTGGATACCGATACGGAGATATCGGCAGAAGAGAGGGCGATCGCATCGTTGACACCGTCGCCGACCATCATGACTTTTCCTTCTTCCTTGCGTTTCAGGATCAGTTCGTTCTTGTCTTTCGGCGTCACACCGGACAGATATTCATCAATGCCCAGTTTCTTTGCGGTATTTCTCGCCGTGATCTCGTTGTCTCCCGTACACATGACCGGAACGATGTCCCGTTTCTTGAAGTTCTCGATCGCGATGCGGGAAGTCTCCTTGAGGACATCGGCCAGGTAGACGATGCCGAGCAGGGTATCGTTCTTTCCGACGCCGATATAGGAATAATTGTGATCCGAGGCAAAACGGAGATCTCTATCGGAAAGAGTGATGCCGTGACTCTCCAGAAGCCTGCGGTTTCCGGCATAGTAATGATCGTTGCCGATGGATCCGGAGATGCCGAGTCCGCTTTCTTCCTTCAGTTCTTCAAAGGCGAGATCAGACTTCGGATAAGTTTCCAGAACGGCTTTGGCGATCGGGTGATTGGAGGAGCGCTCTAAAGAGGCGAGCACTTCCTCGAAACCTTCCGCATATTTCCGGTCGGAGACGATGGCCAGTTTGTTTTTGGTGAGGGTACCGGTCTTGTCGAGGATGATGGTGCGGACTTTACCGCCGATCTCCAGGATCTCCGGATTCTTGATCAGGATGCCGTTTCTGGCGGAGACTCCGGTCGCTACCGCTATGGCGCTCGGTGTAGCGAGGCCTAAGGCGCAAGGGCAGGAGATGACGAGGACACACAGCGCAAAGTTGAGGCTCCTCTCCAGATCCTTCGATACCAGGATCCAGACGAGGAAGGTCAGCAGCGAGATGCCCAGTACTCCGAAAACGAAATAATTGGATACGGTATCCGCGAAACGTTCGATCGGGATCTTGTTCAGGGTGGCCTGCTTCGTTAAAGAGATGATATTGGACAGGACGGTCTGAGCGTTGTTTTTGGTGACTTTCACTTCGATGCGTCCGTTCAGGTCGATGGTGCCGCCGATGACTTCATCGTTCTCCTTCTTTGTCTGAGGGATGGATTCACCGGTGATCATCGATTCATCGATCGAGGCTGTGCCTTTGAGGATGATGCCGTCCTGAGGAACGGATTCTCCCGGCTTTACGAGGACGATATCGTTCTTTTTCAGATCGTCGATCGGGACGATCCTTTCTTCTCCGTCTATGAGAAGATTGGCCTGCATCGGCCGCAGAGTCGCCAGACCTCTGATCGTCTTGGTGGCTTTTTTCTTATTGGCTCCTTCGATGTATTTGCCGATGGAAACGATGACGAGGATCATGGCTCCGGTCTCAAAGAAGAGATGGAAGGAATGATCGTTCAGGACGTGCATCCGGTAGAGCGAATACAGCGAATAGACATAGGAGACAAAGGAAGAGATGAATACCAGGGAATCCATATTCGGATGACCGTGGATGAGAGCCTTGAAGCCGCTTCTGTAGAAACGGAAGTTCAGGGCGATGATAACGGTAGCCAGGATCCACTGCATGTAATGACCGAAACGGGTCTGCGGAATGCCGAACATATGTCCCATCGAGAAAAACATCAGGATGATGATCAGGACGGCCGAGATGATCAGGAAGATCTTCTGAGTATCGACCTCGTTCTTTTTATTCAGCACGAGTTCATAGCCCAGATCGCTCGTCTTTTTGGCGAGGTCCTGTTCCGTGACTTTATTCTCGTCGAAGACGACTGTCGCTTCGTTTTCCAGCAGATTCACTTTGCAGGAGGATACGCCCTCCAGTTTGCATAAGCCTTTTTCGACCGTGTTCTTGCAGATGACACAGGTCATGCCTTTTACTTCATATACTTTTTCCATCGATATACCCCCCTAGGGTCTATTTTATCCTAGCACCTTCCTCTTTTTCCTTCAAGGAAACTACACTATAATAGTTATATGAAACTTACGATCGTAAAGACGGGGATCAACGGAGAAGGGATCGGCTATTTTGAGAAAAAGCCGGTCTTTGTGCCGGGAGCACTGGCCGATGAAGAGGTCCTCGTCGACAATATACAGAACTATCCTTCCTACAAGACTGCGGAACTGAAAAGAGTCCTCACTCCATCTTCAGATCGGGTAGAGGCATCGTGCCCGTATTATGAAAAGTGCGGCGGCTGTTCGCTGCTTCATGCCTCTTATGAAAGACAGCTTCTGATCAAGAAAGAGATCCTTCAGGAAGCCCTGGAAAAATATGCCGGGATCAGCTGGGACGGGGAAGTGCTCGCAAATCCGCTTGAGATAAGATACCGGAATTCACTGAAGATGCCGGTACAGGAGAGAAACGGAAAGCTCGTCTGCGGACTCTACAGTCCTTCCAGCAATCTCTTCATACGGACCGACAGTTGTCTGCTTCATGAAGAAAGCATCGAAAAGATACGCCGTGAAGTCATGAATGTCCTCAACGATCATCATCTTCATGCCTATGACCGTAAAAGCCGCAAAGGCCTCCGCTACCTCCACATCCGTTCCTTCAAGAAAAAGACTCAGGTCTGTCTGATCACCGGGGAAGAGAAGATCCCGGAAGATGTCATCACTGATCTTCTGAAGATCGAAGGACTCGTATCGCTCTGGCAGAGCGAGAATACCGGCAGGGGAAAAGAGATCTTCGGAAAGAAGATGGTCTTCCTGGGCGGCAATAAGACACTCAATTTCCGGGTGAAGGACCTGCGCATGAAACTCTCGCCAAGGTCGTTCTATCAGATGAATACGAAACAGGCGGAAAGACTCTATGACCTCGTTCTCTCGAAACTGGGAGAGGAAGACCTCGTTGTAGAAGCGTACTCCGGCATCGGCGTCATGTCTTTGCTGGCTGCGAAGAAAGCGAAGAAGGTGGAAGGGATCGAGATCGTTGCGGATGCCGTACGCAACGGAAATGCCTCCGCCTACCATAACGGCATCGAAAACTGCGAATTCATCGAAGGAGATTCTGCTGAAGTCCTTTTGAAGAGATATCATAAGAAAAAGATCTCGACGCTGATCGTCGATCCTCCGCGCAGCGGACTGCAGGAAGATATGTGTGAAGCGATACGCCGAAGCGATATCGGCAGGATCATCTACGTATCCTGCAATCCTTCTACTTTGGCAAAAGATCTGTCTCTGCTGAAGGGAAGGTATGAAGTCGAAGATATCGAAGCGATCGACCTTTTCTCTCAGACGGCCCATGTGGAAACGGTCGTCACCCTGTTCAGGTCCGCTTTGCGGTAATAAATGATGTGCTCTGAATATTGAGTGCATCGGAAGACTGATGGAGGAATATACATTCGCTATGATTGGTGAAATGAGTGAAATGTTTTCAAAAATGATCGGAACGCTGGCAGTGATACTGGTCATATCCGTATTTATCGGTATCAGCGATATCCTTTCAAAGGTAGTGAAAAACCATAGAGGAAAGTACTCTATGATCGCCGGACTGATCGGAGGATTCTTCGGGATCTACGGAAATATATCCGGTTATGATCTGAACGGCGCCGTCATCTCGGTACGGGATATCGGACCGATGCTGTCGGGCTTTATCGCCGGTCCTCTGGGAGGCTTTATCGGCGGACTGATCGCTGGTGTACACCGTCTGACGATGGGAGGTATCACGGCTCAGGCCTGCGTCGTAGCGACCTGCAGTATCGGGATCATGTGCGGATATATTTCCCACAGATGGCATGAAAAGATCGAAAGACCGTTATATGCGCTGACGCTGAGTGCAGTGATGGAGATCTTCCATCTGTGCATGGTACTGATCATGGTACGGCCTATCGAGACAGCGCTGGATATCGTCCGGCAGATCGCTATACCTTTCGTCGTAGTGAATGCCTTAGGATTCATGCTGATGATCATCATCATTACCTATACAGAGAAACAGCGTGCTCTAGCACTGGAAAGAAACCGTATGCAGTCGGAACTGGAAGTAGCCAATGTCATCCAGCATTCTCTTCTTCCGCTGCTCGACGATGAATATCCGGGCATCCCGGAACTGGATATTGCTGCCTCCATGGAAGCCGCCAAGGAAGTAGGCGGAGATTTCTATGATGTCTTCTATGTCGATCCGAGCCATCTGGCATTCGTCATAGGCGATGTATCCGGAAAAGGGGTCCCGGCAGCTCTGTTCATGGCTTCCTCCAAGATCGCTCTGCAGAACTGTATCCGCGATATCCCTCAGTTATCCAAAGCCATCGAATCTGCGAATAAGACCCTCTGCGACCGCAATGAAGCGGAGATGTTCGTTACCGTATGGGCCGGGATCTTCGATCTGACGACCGGAGTCCTGAACTATGTCAGTGCCGGTCACAATCCGCCGGTCCTGCTTCGTGAAAACACGGCGGAACTGATCAAGGTCAAGAGCGGTTTCGTACTGGGAGGCATGAAAGAGATCACCTATAAAGAACACAGCATGCAGCTGGAGAAGGGCGATGTCATCTTCATGTATACCGATGGAGTGACGGAAGCAGAAGATGTAAAGCACAATCTCTTCGGAGAAGAACGTCTGCTGAAATGCCTGAGCGGTAAGAATGACAGCAGTGCGGTATCGATCATCCGGAATGTCGAAGGGGAGATCGCCGATTTCATCGACGGAAACAGTCAGTTCGATGACATCACGATGCTGTGCTTCAAATGGAAAAAAGACGGTCAGTAGATAAATGAAGAAAACAGATGCAGGAATGACAAATGAGAAAAAGACACTATGGATCATCGGATCCGTCTTTTTTCTCATAGGCTTTCTTACCATCATCCTGCTCGGCTCCACCTATACGCTGGCTCGGGAAGATGTGATATTGAGCGGCAGTGCCGATGATTATACAGTGACGATCGATCAGGATCACGAAGTCATCAGACTTACCGGCAAACGCCTGAAAGAGGGTGTGCTGTATCTGGATATGCGTTCCGTTTCCAGAGGCAGAGCCTTCATCAGCGTCTATGGGCCGGAAGATGCGGTGTTCATGGATTCCGTATATGTTCATGGTCTCGGCATCATCACCGTCGGCAATTATCTCGGAAAGACGAGAGGTGCCGTGATCATCCCGATCCTGGTGACGCTGTACCTGGCGATACTGCTGTGCTATGCGGTAAAACGATATCGAAAAGGCATGAGCGAAAGCATGTATCAGTACATCAATATCCGTAATCTCGGCTGGATCATATTCCTGGCGCTGATGATACTCGGACAGTTCACTTATCTGTTCTCGGAGAGATCACTTGTGGGAACGATCCGTTCGACACTGAGTTCCGCTTCATCGGCATCCGCGATCATATTCCCGATTGCGTTCATCACTTCGATCCTCGTCGCCATCAGCAATATTCAGCTGATCCGCAAAGAGGGAAGAAACTGGCGGAATATGCTGGGACTCATATTGGGTCTGCTGGTCTGTCTCGGCACCCTCGTTCCGCATCTTTTATCGGAGTTTCTGCAGAGGACGACGATCGTCGATGTCCACAACGAAAGAGGTATCGCCATGCATATCGAGATGCTGGTGACCAACAGTATCCTGATCTGTGTATCCTACCTGGAATGCATCCTGCTGGCTACGGTCCTCCTCGCTCTCAAGGCTGCCAGAAACGTACCGGCTTTCGATAAGGACTACATCATGATCCTCGGCTGTCAGATCCGAAAAGACGGCAGCCTGACCCCGCTATTGAAGGGCAGGGCAGACAGGGCGATAGAGTTTGCCCGGATGCAGAAAGAAAAGACCGGAAAAGAGATCATCTTCGTTCCTACAGGAGGAAAAGGAGATGATGAAGTCATGCCGGAAGCTGAAGCGATACGAAACTATCTGGCCGCTAAGGGGATCCCGGAAACGCAGATCCTCGTGGAGAACGCTTCAGCCAATACGGAAGAGAATTTCCGGAATTCCTTGGAGCTCATCGAGAAGAGAGGATCCGGAAAGATCGCTTTCTCGACGACGAATTACCATGTGTTCCGCTCCGGTATCCTGGCTTATCAGCAGGGTATAAAGGCAGAAGGCATCGGCAGTAAGACCCGCAGCTACTTCTGGATCAATGCCTTTGTGCGGGAATTTATCGCTACGATCTATGCGGAGTGGAAGAAACATGCGAAAGTGATCCTGCTTCTGCTTCTGCTGGTGCTGGCGATGGTATCTATCGTGTATTTCTCCAATATCATGCAGTAAAAACACTGTTAACGGATCATTGTTCAAAAGTGATAAAAGTACCGATAAATAAAGGATATATGAATATAATAAACGTCTGTTTATTATAGTTTGGAATAAGCTTCGGGACCGCTACGAGAAAAAGGGGTCCTACAAGAAAAGAAGAAGATGGTGTAGAATCATGAAGGGAGTGTGCAGATATGAAAATCACGAATAAATGCTATCACTGCGGAAAAGAATATCCGGCTTTCACATACAAGACAGTCAGCGAGGTGATTTCCTGCTCTCATTGTCATAAGTCGATGAGGATCGATAAGGCCACGAACAGGAAATACCAGACAGTGCGTTTTGTGCTGGTCATGCTGTTCTGCTTCGTCATCATGAGCATCATGGCGCTGATCTCCACCAACATTATGCTCAACTTCGCGGTCGTCATGATCGCCGCTGTCCTTCTGGCCGGAGAATCCGACCGCATCTGTCTCTTCGTTACCAACAAGCTCTTCGGCCTCAGCTATGAAGAATATCATCCGGAGACACTGAGAGCTCTCGAGAAGGAAGAAGAGAGAGAAAAGCAGAAGAGAAAGCAGAAGAAAGAAGCCGCAAAGGCGGAAAAGAAACTGAATAAGAAATGATGAAACGCAGAGAGGCTTACTATACGACAGGAAGATTCTCTCATGCCGGAAAGAACTATCACCGCAACTGCGGTCCGACCGCGATCACGAATGCCGTCTATGCATTGAGCGACCGGGAAGAACCGGCTGAAGAGACCTACAGGACGGTCGCCCGTATGGGTCAGAGAAACCTGATCTACTATAACTTCGATCTGCTGAACTATTTCGGAGGTACGGTCGATATCCTGTCTCCGTACTATCTCCGCAAAGCGATGAAGAGATTCCGTCTGAATGACGTGATCGTCCATCCCCGGAAAAAGATCGATCATCCGGCGATGATGGAAGCACTGCGGAAGGGACATATCCTCTACATCCAGTTCCGTCATAACCGCAGATATGGAAATCACCATGCGCTGATCTACGATATCGTTGACTTCGGAGACCGTTCCTGCTATAAACTGGCAGACGGCTGGAAGGCGACCCCGGTCTTTGTCCCGGTGGAAGATATCGGAAAGGGATACTATATCGAGATCGAACGAAAATGAGAGAACAGTTCGTATGAACTGTTTCTTTTATCTCTATTGACAGTCATATGAACTCATGATACTATCAATATATCTTAAGGAGGACTATCTTTATGCTTGATCAATACATACCGGGTACCAATATCCCTTATACCGGAAACGATATATCGGGAGTCATCCGTACTCTGATCATCTCTACCGACGGACTTACCTTATCTCAGGTCTGCCGCATCACGGGTCTGGAGACTTCTACGATACAGAACTGGGTCAAAAGGGGATATCTGTTCCGCCCGGTAAAGAAGAAGTATTATGAGCGCCATATGTCCCGTATCCTGCTGATCTCGGCATTGCGCGACTGCATGAAGATCGAAGAGATCGGCGATCTCATGTCCGGCATCAACGGTGAACTGGAGAGCGAAGATGACGATATCGTTTCTGAAACATCGCTTTACGAATATTTCTGTCAGACGATACATTCTCTTGACGAGAAAAGTCTCTACCCGGAAAACATCGATACTGTGATCGATAAAGTATTGGATGGTTTTTCCGGAGCTCATAAAGGCCGTCTGATCTGCGCCTTGAGAGTCATGATCTATGCATATATCTCCGGAATATGCATGAAGTATATCAAAGATAATCTGGAGGAAATGAGGAGTCTTTAATGATCGAATTCAAAAATGTTTCAAAATCTTACAGGAAAGGCGTCAAGGCAGTAGATAACCTTGATCTCACGGTAAAAGACGGAGAGATCTTCGGTTTTCTGGGACCGAACGGCGCCGGTAAATCCACAACGATAAGGATGCTGACGGGTATCCTCGATATCGATGAGGGAAATATCCTGATCGACGGAAAGGACATCACGAAAGAAGCGATCGAAGCGAAGAGAGGCTTCGGTTATGTCTCGGACAGTCCGGACCAGTTTCTCAATCTGAAAGGCATCGAATATCTGAATTTTCTGGCGGATATCTATCGGGTAGAAGACCGGAAACAGAAGATCGAAGAACTTACGAAGAAGTTTGAGATCTTCGATGTCCTTAACAATCAGATCGAATCCTATTCCCATGGTATGCGTCAGAAGATCGTCCTCTGCGGTGCGCTGCTCCATGATCCGAAGAACTGGATCCTCGATGAACCGATGACCGGTCTCGACCCTCGTTCTTCCTTCGATCTGAAGGAGATGATGCGGCGTCATGCGGATGCGGGGAACTGTGTCTTCTTCTCGACACACGTACTGGATGTCGCGGAAAAGATCTGCGACCGTGTCGGTATCATCAATAACGGAAAACTTCTGTTTGTAGGAACGATGGATGAAATGAGGGAGACTTTCAAGGAGAATACTTCTCTCGAACAGCTCTTCCTGGAGATCACCGAGTATGATCAGTAACGTTCTTTCCCTTACGAAGGTATTCCTGAAATCGGTCTATTCCGATTCCGGGACAAAGAAAAAGAAGACAGGGAAGATCCTGTTATACGGATTCCTCTTCCTGTATCTGGGAGGCCTTGCGGGATTTTTCTCGGTAGAGATGATCAATTTCCTCAAGGATATGCGTCAGACGCACGTCTTTCTGGGCTTCATCGTCGCAGCCAATGTTATGATGTGTCTCTTCCTGACGATCCTTTCCAGTATCAACGTACTCTATTTCTCAAAAGACAATCTGGATGTCCTTCCTCTGCCGCTGACTCCGAGCGAGATCACGGCTGCGAAACTGAATGTCATCATCATCTATGAATATCTGGAGGAGATCTTCCTGGGTCTCATACCTATGGTGATCTTCGGCGTGATGACGGGACAGCCGTTCTACTACTATCTGATCATGGTGATCGTGCTGCTGATGCTGCCGGTCGTGCCGGTGTGTCTGGCAAGCCTGCTGACGATGCTGCTGATGTCTTTCTCCCGGAAGTTCTACAACAAGAAGGTCTTCCAGATCTTCTCCATGCTGATCGCTCTGCTCTTTGCTGCCTCGGTCTCCTTCTTCTCGGGAAGAGCGACCGGAGACGAAAGAGAGCTCATCATCATGATGATGAAAGCAAACGGGATGGTAGAGGTGTTCAAAAAGATCCTTCCGACCGTACGCTTTGCGGTCGATGCATTGCTGGATGCCAAGATATTGTCTCTGCTGCTTCTCATTCTCGTGAGTGCGGGAGTCTATGCCCTCATGGTGCTCTTCTCTCATAAGCTGTACTTCCGGGGAATGCTGGGTTCGCTCTTCTCATCCTCCGGTATCAGCAGGAAGAAGATCGACGAAACAAAAGCGTTCAACAGCCGGGGTCTTCTTACTACTTATGTAGGCAAGGAATGGAAGACGCTCTTACGTTCTCCGATGTATCTGGTCCAGATCATCCTTCCGGTCCTCATCCTTCCGGTCTTCATCACCGCCATCTCCTATTTCAGTTTCTCAAGCGGTCTGAAAGAGAGCGGTCTGGAAGCATCGGCTCTGCTGAAAGATGTGCTCGCCGATCCGGAAATGCGGGGGATCGTATTCATCGTGCTGTTTTTGTATACACTCTTTACCAGCATGTATTCCTTCCTTCCGGCTCTGGCTATATCCAAGGACGGCAAGGATGCGGCCTTCATGCGCTCGATCCCGGTCCCGTTCTATAAGCAGATCCTCTATAAATGTGTTCCGGATGTCCAGCTGACGCTTCTGGCGGCTCTGATCATCCAGTTGATCGCAGTTCTCTTATTCCAGGTACCGCTGTGGATGGCAGCTCTGGTGATGCTTATCATGATCCCGTATTCTACGGCGCACAGTGCGATCATCCTCTTCGACCTCAGAGCACCGAAACTGAACTGGTCGAATGAAGTCGAGATCGTCAAACGGAACTTCCGTACGATGATCCCGGTCGGATTCGCTATGGGAAACATCGCTTTGATCGCTGCTGCTTTCTTCGCTCTGAAACTCGATTTTATTCCTCTCTGTTTCATTCTCTTTGCGTTATACACACTGCTGAGCGGACTCTTCTATCTGTATATCCGTAAGAAGGACTTCGCTCTGGCTGCCCATATTTCATAGGAGAAGAAACATGATCACTGATGATGAAGCAAAAAGACGCATAGAATCGGGAAGAAACTTCATGCATATGGAAGACGAAGATCCCGATTATCTCTCGGACCAGTATAAGAAACTTCCTCAGCCTCCGCTGTTCAAGGATGCCGTGAGTGAAGTGATCTATGATCTCCCGCTGGACTTTGAAGGCCTGATGAAAGAAAACGACCTTCTGAAAGTCATCAATTCCCGCAAGTCGCACCGTGTCTATACGGAAGAGGATATCACTCTTTCTCAGCTGTCCTTCCTGCTCTGGTGTGCCCAAGGTGTCAAGGATATGCGCGGCAAACGCTATGCGACGCTTCGTACCGTTCCGGGAGGAGGAGCGAGACATGAGTTCGAGCTCTATATGGCGGTCAATCATGTGGAAGGTCTGAAGAAAGGTTTCTATCATTATCTTCCGCAGCATCATCGGCTGGAATGCCTGAAAGAAACAGAAGATCTGAAGGAATTTCTGGGAAGATCTCTGGCCGGACAGAACTGGGCAGAGAAGTCTTCGGTCGTCTTCTATTTCGATATGGTCGCTTATCGGGCCGAATGGCGGTACGGCATCTATACACACCGTATGGCGCTCGTCGATGCCGGATATCCTTCGGAAAACATCTATCTGGCTGCTACGGCCTTAGGCCTGGGAAGCTGTGCACTGGGGGCGATCTACGAACCGCTGTGCAATGAAGCTTTCGGACTGGACGGGAAGGAAGAATTCATCTTCATGGCCCACAGTCTGGGAACGATCAGTGAAAAAGATGCCCAGAAGGAAAAAGACTTCTATTCCTTCGTACACGATTATGAATAAAGGCGGAAACGCCTTTTTCTGATGCATAATTTCCCTGAATATGTGAAATTCTGCTAGTATTGTTGTCGTGAGAAGCGATCTGATGAGAAAGGCATTCCGTACGACGATACCGGTCATGGGAGGGTATCTTTTTCTGGGCATCGGTTTCGGGATCCTGATGAAAGCTCAGGGTTTCGGGGTTCTGTATTCTGCCCTGATGGCCGTATTCATCTATGCCGGTTCCATGCAGTATGCCGGAGTATCCTTATTGGCTTCCGGAGCATCGTTGCTGAATATCGCGCTGACGACGCTTTTCGTCAACGCGAGACATATCTTCTACGGTATCACGATGGTACAGCGCTATCGGAAAGCCGGCAGATACAAACCCTATATGATCTTTGCACTGACAGATGAGACCTATTCTCTGCTTCTGGAAGACAGGGAAGACATCAAAGAAGAAGACAGGGACCGCTACCGTTTCTACGTCTCTCTTTTCGACCATATCTACTGGGTGAGCGGCTGTGTTCTGGGAGCTCTTTCCGCTCAGCTGATCCCGATCTCCATCAAGGGTCTCGACTTTGTATTGACGGCTTTATTCGTGGCGATATTCTGCGAACAGTGGCAGAATAGCTCAGATCATATCCCGGCTCTGATCGGACTCTTTATCACCTTGATCTGCCTGCTGGTGTTTGGAAGCGGAAACTTCCTGATCCCTTCGATGTTCCTGATGATCCTGGCTCTAAGCATCTACCGGAGGAAAAGACTATGAACGATGCGCGTATCCTTTTATCGATCGCCGTCATGTCTCTGGTGACCATCTTGCTGCGCTTTCTGCCGTTCTTTTTCTTTTCAAAAGGGGAGGTGCCGTCTTTCGTCCGCTATCTCGGAGAAGTCCTTCCTTATGCCTCTATGGGGATGCTGGTGATATATTGTTTCAAGGATGCAGTCATGGATCTTTCTGCTTTGATCCCGTCTTTGATCGGAGCGCTGGCCGTCATCTTGATTCAGGCAAAGAAAAAGAATACTCTTCTGAGTATTCTTTGCGGCAGCATCATCTATCTTCTACTCGTCAACTTTATCTTCTAATATCGAGAAGTATCTTTCCAGAAACATCTTATGGGCAATAGCGATCACGAGGTAATCCGTGATCTCTTTTTTATCACGGCTCTTTTTTTCCTGCAGTTCTTTTAACAGGAGGTCCCGGAAGGAATCGTAATACTCCTGAAAAGAAGGGGTCTGGTTTCCTTCAATCAGCTTACGTATGTGTTCGATGGAGAGAACGGACTTGGATAGGGCGATGAAGAAGAAGCAGGCGATCTGGTCCCGTACATACGTTTTGCGGTTGAAACGGGGAACGACCTTCTGCTTGACATAATTCGTCAGCATAGATCCCGTGATCATCATATCCGGATAATCCGTAAAGAAGGAATTGATATATTTGACGACCTGATCGAGATACAGGCCGACATCCGGGATCTGCTGATAAGTAGGGATGGTGAAATCTGCAAACGGGTTTTCGATCTCTTTCATAGTTTTACTATATCGGAAAAACAGGAAACGGTCAATGTACAACTCTTGACAGGTTATTCAATAACCGATATAATGATATCAGATAACGGATATTCAAAAACCGATGTAACGTTTTTAAAGATTGGAGGTACGATATGAAAACGGGAAACATTCTGCTGGATTCCGGAAGAAAAAAAGATCATGTCCGGAGATATGAAGAGGAACATTTTCAGCTGCGTGAACCGTTCAGCGCTTTGTCCCATCTTTTCGGTTTCTTCTCGGCGTTACTGGGAATGCCGGTATTGCTGATAAAGGCGGCGGATACGGGAAGCTCGAGGGGAAGTCTCATCTCGCTGGCAGTATTCATGCTGACGATGATCCTATTGTACGGCGCAAGCTTCTCCTATCATGCGTTCAATATCTCTGCGAAGGTCAACCGCATCCTGAAGAAGATCGACCATATGTCCATTTTCATCCTGATCGCCGGCACCTATACGCCGGTATGTCAGATCGCTTTAGGAGAACGGTCGGGAAGGATACTCCTCATTGCCGTATGGGTGATCGCCCTGGCAGGGATCTTCTTCAAAGGCTTCTTCGTCTACTGTCCTACCTGGCTCTCTTCGATCATGTATGTAGCGATGGGCTGGGCCGTTCTCTCGGATTTCGGCGAAGTGCTCCAGGTCCTTCCGACAGGCGCCTTTCTCCTGCTGCTGATCGGAGGTATCTTCTATACACTGGGAGCCGTGATCTATGCGCTGAAACTCTCTTTATTCCGGAATCCTCTTTTCGGCAATCACGAGCTCTTCCATCTCTTCGTACTGGCCGGAAGCCTCTGTCACTATCTGCTGATGCTGAAGTATCTGACCTGTATGTGAACAGGCAAAAACATTCCCATTCCCCTATAAAGCAGGTAAAATGAAGGTGTGAAGAAACTGTACACGCTCTTCATGATCCTGTTTTTATTTGCCTGTTCGGCTCCTGAGAAAACGATACGCCGTTCGGATTTTTCTTCGCTGAAAAAACTCATGGAAGATAGAGATATACAGAATTACACTTTGACAGAAGGGAAGTATTCGATCTACCGCTATGAGGACAGTGTAGACCGGGGACGGTACGAGATCACCTATTATGTGCTCGGAAAAGAGATCGCCGGACTGAAGATCCATGCGGAAGGAAGGACGGATCCCGATTTCCTCTATGAGATCCTTCAGGAGACACTGAAGAGACACTGGAACAGGAAACATCTGCTGGAAAAGATCGCGGATGTCTTAGAGAATGATGCAGGAGGGAAACTGTCCTATGCGGACGATTCTCTGAAGTGCGATATCGACGCCGGTTTCTCGAGTACCGATATCTCTCTGTACAGTTTATCGTTTGAGGTGGAATATGAGTGAAAATACAGCTGATCGTTCTAAGGTCATCGTAAAGACCAGTATCATAGGCATTATTGCCAACGTATTCTTAG
>JAZPYW010000077.1:0-2334 GCA_045544415.1 Erysipelotrichaceae bacterium | reverse complement strand
AGTAGTCCCGGATCGTAAAGATCTCCGGGTAGATCAGAGATAATACTGAACACGGATCATGGAGCGTCGCCCCTTCCCATCCGAGTTCAGACAGATGGATGAAGAAGAAATCGAGCCAGGCAGCCACGGTCTTCGCGACAGGATTGTCGATCTCGCGGATCTTTTCCCATTCGTGAGGATAGATCATCGCCTTTTCAGTCACATCGAGTCCGCACATCTGCAGCGGAACAGAAGAATGGTATTCGATCCAGGCAGATTCCGGATCGACTAAAATGTTGAATTCAGCAGGACAGGTCCAGTTTCCATTGCGCAGTCCTCCGCCCATCGTTGAGATCAGGGCGATCTTCTCTTTTAGTTCCGGATGAGCGACCAGAAGACTGCCGACATTTGTCTGCGGTCCGGTAGCGACGATGACGACCTTTTCTTCGGATTCCTTCAGGATCTTCGCCATCAGTTCTACAGCAGAATAGTTACTGACCTCCTGCACCGGTTCCGGCAGTCCCGGGCCGTCCAGTCCGGATACACCGTGATAATTCGGGGCGATAATGAGTTCTCCGCACATCGGCACTTCCCTGCCCATTGCGACAGGACAGTCCAGTTTCAGCAGTGCGGCGATACGCAGGGCGTTGTATGTGACTTTCGCCAGGGTCTGGTTTCCCGCAACTGTCGTGATCGCTCTGATGTCAAAGCGCGGATCGGCAGCTGCAAGTACCCAGGCGATCGCATCATCATGTCCCGGATCGCCGTCTAAAATGAGCGGGATTTTCTTTTCCGTCATAAGTTTCCTTTCGTTAGAAAGAGGCAATTTTCATTGCCTCTTTTTGTTTAATGCAGTTCGGATTCTCGATGAGCTTTCTTCGAGATATTGTCGGCTTCACCGGCCAGACGTTTCTTTTCATCTCTCGTCTGTTTGATGGAGTAGATGACGACACCGACGATGGTTGCGATGTACGGCCACATCTTGATGATATTATCGGAGATACCGGTCGTACGGGCGAAGTTCGACAGCGCGTAGAAGAAACCGAAGAGAAGACTCGTGAGAGAGGTAGGTACCGGATTGGCACCGCCCATCGAGCAGGCAGCCAGGGCAATGAAGCCTCGGCCTGCAGTCAGGCCCTTCGAGAAGTAGGATACGTATACCGAAGACATGAAGGCACCGCCCATACCGCCGAGGATACCGGAGATCACAAGAGCGATCGTACGGATCTTTACGGAGGAGATACCGACAGATTCTGCCGCGTTGGCGTTTTCACCGACGGCACGGATACGCAGTCCGAGTTTCGTCTTGAAGACGAGGAAGGACATGACGATGATCATCAGGTACGAGACATAGGTCAGGACGTTCTGACCGGACAGGATCGTACCGAGGATCGGGATATCTTTGAGGATCGGGATATCGACCTGAGGCAGTGTACCCGTCTGCAGGGAGTTCGTGGAAGAACGGTCTCCGGTAAATACATACATGAAGAAGGCTGTTCCGCCGGTACCCAGCAGGTTCATGGCGATACCGACCAGGATGATATCGACCTTCAGACGGAAGGCGAAGAATGCGACCAGGTAGCCGAGGATACCGCCGACGATGATCGCGACGATCAGTTCAAGCCACGGATTCGTATGTCCGATGTAGTAGGATGCCAGGACACCGGTGAAGGAACTCATCAGCATGATGCCTTCCATACCCATGTTGGTAGCGTCCGCTTTCTGAGCGATCGCACATCCTAAGGCTGCAAACAGGATTGGAGGAGTAACGGCAATAACGTTCGCATAGAAGTTCGGGTTTGTCAGAATGGCACCGAATGTTTCAAGTAATGCGCTCATACTTTATTTGCCCTCCTTTTCTGCTAATGCAAGTTCGGCGAGTTTTCTCTCCTCTGTTTCCTTGACGATCATACGGCGATACGTCTTGGACAGGAATTTCTCTGCCAGAAGGAACAGGATGACGACACCTTCGATAACGGAGGTAAGGTCGCTCTGGATATTGGTCTTATAGGACATGACCATGGCGCCGGTACGCAGATAAGCGATGAATATAGCAGCCAGAGGGACATTCCGCGGATTGTTTTTGGCGAAGATCGCGATCGTGACACCATCCCATCCGAAGCCGGTCAGTTCTACCCAGGAGTAGTTGATATAGTTGGACAGGATCTCGCAGGCACCGCCGAGACCGCCGATCGCGCCGCCGATGATCTGGGCGATGATCGCAACAGAGACGACGTTGATACCGACGTATTTCGCAAAGTTCTGGTTGACACCGGTCGTTCTCATCTTATAGCCGGTCCTTGTACGGTACAGGAAGTACCAGGCAAGTACGACGACCAGAAGTCGGATCGTAGC
>JAZPYW010000076.1:0-17200 GCA_045544415.1 Erysipelotrichaceae bacterium | reverse complement strand
ATAGAGAGCTTTCTCCCCCTTCTCATCCGTCTTCAGATAATCATTCAGGGCTTCGATGAGTTTCTTATCGTAATGGTTCTCATCATTGAGCGGATAGATCTGAGAATAGCCGTCGATATAATAGACCGTTACCCCGAGTTCCAATGCTGCTTCATTGAGGATCTTTACTGTCTTCTGGCAGTAATGGCATCCCGTATAGCCGAGATAGAATACGGCAGAACCCTTTTCTTCCAGAGCCCGGAACACTTCAGCCGGAGAGACGCCCCGGAAGGCATGACCGACGGATTTGACTCCGTTATAACCGGACATATCGACCGCAAAGGATTCTACTTCATAAGAAGTATCCGGTTTCTCGCCCCCGCATCCCGCAAGCAGAAAAGCAATGAGGATACATACGAGCAGTTTTCTTATTCGCATTCCGTGACCCTCACTTTCTCAAAGACACTCATGATCTGATCCTGAGATGTCTTGACGTCGGAAAGACCGGTAGCCAGCGATGCAGCGATACCGAATTTGAAACATTCCAAAGCACTGCCGCCCTTTAAGAGCGAATAGAGATATCCGCCCAGGAGATTGGAAACGGACGTATTCTCGCTGATATTCTCTTCATTGAGATAATTGGAGCTGTAGAGCTTATTGCCGGTATGGAAGTAGAGTTCTTTGCCCTTTTCTCCATAGAGGATATTCCTGGCACCGGTATTCTTGAGTTTCTGTATCAGTTCCAGGTGGTTTTCCCCTTCCTGCAGATCTTCATCGGTGAAACGGATGAAATAGATATTTTCAGAAGCGCATTCATCGATGATCCTGCGGTTGGTATCCAGGAAGACCCGGATGCCGTTGGAGGAAAGATCCTTTACCAGAGCGATCATCGGCTCTACGGCCGATTCCTGTACCTGGCCGGATAAGACGAAGATATCATCGTCATAGATATTTTTGAGTTTCCGTTCCAGTTTTTTGAATTCTTCTTCGCTGATGACCGGACCGGAAGCATTGATGTAGGTCTCTTCCTGATCCATGATACGGATATCGATACGGCTGTTTCCCTTGATCGGCACGAACATCGGCATGATGAACGGATACTTGTCCAGGTCCTTCAAATAATAGTCTTTTATAAAACCTCCCAGAAAGCCCAGGGCAGTAGACCGTATTCCCAGATTATTCAGAATGATGGATACATTGACGCCCTTTCCGCCTACTGCATAGAGTTCGAAATCACTGCGGTTCAGTTTTCCCTTCTGCAGCTGAGGCATACTCAGGTAGTAGTCCAGTGACGGATTGCATGTACATGTGTAGATCATGGTTCCATTATAATCCTTTTTTCTATCGCTGGGAAAATGTGGCTATAATAGAAACATGAAAATAAGAGAACTATTGCCCGGATATACGGGAGAAGATATCGAGATAAACGGTATCTCGATCAATTCAAAAGACATACAGAAAGGCGATCTCTTTCTGTGCATCAGAGGCATCAGCGTCGACCGTCACGATTATATCGAGGAAGCAGTAAAGAACGGTGCATCGTTCCTGATCACTGCCAGAGATGTAGAGGCAACAGTACCGTACTATGTAGTTGAAGATCCGAATGCGGTCATGGAAGATCTCTACCGGAGATTCTATCGGGATCCTCAGAAGGAAGTGAAGCTTCTGGGTGTGACCGGAACGGATGGAAAGACGTCGACGAGCACGATCATACAGACGCTTTTAGGAGATAAGAGATGCGGCTATATCGGTACGAACGGATATGCCTGTGCCTACTTCAAAGGCGACACTCCGAATACGACTCCGGGTGTAGAACTGCTGTATAAGATCCTGAGAGAATTTGCGGATGCCGGAGTGAGATATGTGGCGATGGAAGCATCATCCGAAGCTTTCTATCACAAACGGCTGACGAACTTCCGCTTTGAGACCGGTACGATCACCAATATCGATTCCGAACATCTCAATACGCATAAGACTTTAGAGAACTATATCGACTGCAAGAAGGATCTCTTCCGTCAGACGGACGGCTATTCGATCCTCAACAGCAACGATACCCATTTCGAGACCTGTCTCGAAGTCGCAAAGAAGCCTCTTACCTACGGATATCGGGAAAGCGATGACCTCTATATCCGGCATTACGAGATCCATCCGGATCATACGGATATCACATTGACTTATGAAGGAAAGGACTATTCCTTCGTTTCTCCGCTCTTAGGAGGTTTCAATGTTGAGAACCTCGCAGCTGCCCTGCTCACCTGTCTCTCCTTAGGAGAAAAGATGGAAGATCTGCTGAAGAACGTGAAGGATCTCGGTGTGGACGGCAGGATGCAGGCAGTACGCAAAGGACAGGATTTCTATGTGCTGGTCGATTATGCCCATACACCGAACGGTCTGAGAAGACTCTTTGAATTCACGAAGACCCTCAAGATCAACCGTTCCATCGTCGTCATGGGACAGGCCGGAAGAAGAGATGCCTTCAAGAGAAAGACAGTCGGAGAGATGCTGGTGAAAAACTGCGACCATGTCATCATGACCTATGAAGATCCTCGTGATGAAGATATCTCGCATATCCTCGATGATATGTGCGAGAATATCAGAGACTATACGAATTACGAACGGATCCCGGACCGTCATGAAGCGATACGGCATGCGGTCATGGTCGCCGAGAAGAACGATATGGTCATGATCCTGGGCAAGGGAAACGAGACCTACGAAAAACTGAGAGACGGAACGATCTACTTCAACGATATCGAAGAAGCAGAGAAAGCCATCGAAGAAAGACTGAAGAAATAAGAAAGGATCGTACTGAGTACGATCCTTTATTTGTTTAGGAACGCAGGGATGCGGAATACTTATTGGCGAGTTCGTTCAGGATCTTTTCGTGGACCGGAGCGATATCTTCTGCCTTCAGTGTGGCATCCTTGGATTCATAGATGATGTTGAGGGAGATAGACTTGTATCCTTCTTCGATATGTTCGCCCTGGTAGACGTCGAAGATGCTGACACTCTTGACAAGCGGTCCGCCTGCCTTCCTGGCTGTTCTCATCAGATCTTCCGCGGCGACGTCTTCCTTGACGACGAGGGAGATGTCTCTCGAGACACTCGGATAGCGGGATACAGCCGGTGCTTTGACTTTCGCCGGATTCTTAGCCTCCAGGAAGCTCATATTCAGTTCGGCATAATACGTCTCCGGGAGTTTGGCCTTCTTCGCGTAGGAAGGATGTACGGCGCCCATGAGACCGATGACCTGACGGTCCATCAGGATCGCACAGGAACGGTATGGATGGAAGTGTACGGTATCCAGCGTATTCTCTTTCACTTTGACTCTGCCCTTTTCAAAGCCGAGTTTCTCCAGCATATCCATGATCAGAGCTTTCAGGACATAGAAGTCTGCCTTGACGCTCAGATGCTTGATCTTGGAATCGATCAGCGTACCGTTGAGGACGATGCCGAGTCTTTCTTCTTCGGCGTCATTGACGGCGTAGACCTTGGACATTTCGAAGATGTTGACGTTGTCGTTGTAGTGACCGAGGTTGTAGGATAAAGTCTCCAGCAAGGAAGGCATCAGGGAATTGCGGACGTATCTTCTCGCATCGGATAAAGGCGATAATACTTCTACGACATCTCCTAACGGAAGAACTGCTTCCTCGATGTATTTTTTCGATACTAATGTATAGGTCATGACTTCCTGCAGACCGTTGTTGATGAGGACGGAACGGATGTTTCTGCGTAAAGCCTGGGCGACAGATAAGGTGCCGATCGTCTGAGGCATCTGCGGGAGCGTTCCTTCGAGATCATCGAAGTCGGTCAGTCTGGCAACTTCTTCATCGATATCTTCTCTTATGGCGATATCCGTACGGTAGGAAGGAATGTGGCAGAGGATCTCATCTCCATTCACTTCCGGATCGAAATCGAGACGTTCCAGGACATCGACGACTTCTTCCATCTTATAGGTCTTTCCGATGAGGGAATTGAGGTGGCTCAGTGTCTCAGTGACGGTGACCGGTGTATAGTGATCAGATCCGTATTCGACAGTCGATTCAAAGTCTTTCGCATCGGCATAGAGGATCAGCAGCTGTACAGCCCGATCGACGGCTTTTGCCTGTGCCAGCGGTTCCAGTCCTTTGGCGAAGCGGGAAGCTGCTTCGGTCATCAGACCTAAGCGGTTGGCCGTACGGCGGATCTGGGCATGATCGAAGTGTGCTGCTTCGATGATCAGCGATGTCGTATCATCGAGGATCTTGGTCGCATCGCCGCCCATGATGCCGGCGATACCGATCGGTTCTCCGTCGGAGGTGATCATCATATCGCCCTTCTGGATCTTATAGGTGATGCCGTCCAGAGCTGTATAGTCTCCTTCGAGATCATCGCGTACGGTGATCTCTCTTTTCGGATTGGAACGCAGATCATAGAAATGCAGCGGCTGTCCTGTCTCCAGCATGACGATATTGGAGATATCGACGAGGTTGTTGATGGCTTTGATGCCGTTGGCTTTCAGATAGTTGACGATCCATTCCGGGGACGGTTTGATCGTGACACTGTTGACGACTTTCGCCAGGAAGTGATCGCAGTTCTCCGTTACGGAAGTCAGCTTGAAATCGGAAGGAGTTCCGATGTCAGCTGCACCGTCATAGTTCGGCAGCAGGCATTCTCTATTGAGAATAGCCGCCATCTCTTTAGCCATCGCAAACATGGACAGGCAGTCCGGTCTGTTCGCATAGATGGAGAGATCGAGGATCGTATCATCGTATCCCAGTTTCTCTAAGATATCGGTATCGCCTACTTCGAAGCGGTCATCGAGTTCTTCGATGCCGTTATGGGAAGCAGAATCATCCGGAAGCAGGTTCTTATCGACACCCAGTTCCAGCAGAGAGCACAGCATACCGTTGGATTCGGCACCTCTGATCTTGCCTTTGCGGATCGTTCCGCCCGGTAATACGGCACCGTCTGTAGCGACGATGACTTTGAGACCTTCCCGGCAGTTTGGAGCACCGCAGACGATATCCAGGACTTCCGTACCGATATCGGTCTTCGTCAGATGGAGGTGATCGGAATCCGGATGGTCCTTGCATTCAAGGACTTTACCGACGACGAGTCCCGTTCCTGAAGAAAGACGGGTGATCTCTTCGACTTCAAAGCCGGCTTTGACGACTTTATCGGTGATATCATCAACGCTGAGACCGCTGAGGTCTACGAAGTTATTCAGCCATTTTAAACTTAATTTCATTCTTCCTTCCTCCTAGTTATGCTTGAAACCTTTCAGGAAACGAAGGTCATTATTGTAGAGATCACGGATATCGGTGATCCCGTATTTCAGCATCGCGATACGCTCGATTCCGGCACCAAACGCAAAGCCCGTATACTTCTTGGAATCGATCCCGGCTGCTTCCAGCACATTCGGATGGACCATACCGGAACCTAAGATCTCGATCCAGCCGGTACCCTTGCAGGTAGGACATCCTTTTCCTCCGCATACGTGGCAGGTCATATCGACTTCATAGGAAGGCTCCGTGAACGGGAAGTAGGAAGGACGGAAACGGATCTTGGTGCCCTGACGGAACAGGGTATTGACCATGAGTTCCAGGGTTCCTTTCAGATCGGCTAGGGTGATATTCTCACCTACGACCAGTCCTTCTGCCTGCATGAACTGATGAGAATGCGTCGCATCGTCATCGTCTCTGCGGTATACCTTGCCCGGGCAGATGACCTTGATCGGCAGATTGTGCGCTTCCTTTTCCAGAGCTCTCATCTGGATCGCCGTCGTCTGGGAACGCAGCAGTTCATTCGCGGATACATAGAACGTATCCTGCATATCTCTAGCCGGATGTCCTTCCGGTGTATTCGCTCTTTCAAAGTTATAGAGATCCAGTTCAACTTCCGGACCTTCTACGACTTTATAGCCCATACCGATAAAGCAGTCTTCCAGTTCCTGCTGTACCAGCATCAATGGATGCATATTGCCGATACGGAAATTATAGGCATCGAGCGTGATGTCGATCTTTTCCTTCTCCAATTGATGATTGAGCGCTGCCTCTTCCAGTACTTTCTTCTTTTCTTCCATCGCTTCCAGAAGATTGGACTTGAGCGCATTGACCAGCTGTCCGAACTTCGGTTTCTCTTCAGCCGGAAGATTTCTCATCTCTGCCATGAGGGCCTGGACTTCACCCTTCTTGGAGAGATATCTCAGTCTCAGTTCTTCCAGTGCTTTCTCGTCTGTGGAGTTCCGGATGAGCTCCAAGGCTTCACTTTTCAGTTTTTCCAGATCTTGCATAGTTTCTCCTTCAAATAAAAAACCGCGGTCAAGGAACGAATAACCGCGGTACCATCCTATTTCAGCAAATGCTGCACTTATCTCGATAACGGCGAGGACCGGGAGGGATTGGCTCCGCTGAAGAGATGAATTCACATACTTCCGACGCAGGACTTTCCACCGGCCGTCCCTCTCTTCCCGTCTACCCGTACGCTACTGCTTCCCTTCTGAACGCTATGACTCTATTATAAACTCTTTTTCTCTTTTTCCAATAAGAAAAAGACATCCGAAGATGTCTTTCCTGTGCTTAGTCTGTAAGTACCTTGATACCAGGGCCCATATTGGCAGACAGTGTAGAACCTAACATGAAGGTACCCTTTACTGCAGCCGGTCTGGCTTTGACGATGGCACCGTATAAAGCGTTGTAGTTTTCTACGAGCTTTTCCGTACCGAAGGATACACGTCCGATCAGAGCGTTGATATTGCCTTCCTTATCGACACGATAAGTGACTTTACCTTTCTTGATCTCTTCTACTGCAGAAGCGATGTTCTGAGTAACGGTACCTGTCTTAGGGTTCGGCATTAAGCCCTTCGGACCTAATAACTTACCTAACTTACCGAGCTCACCCATCATATCCGGAGTGGCGACGATGACATCAAAGTCGAACCAGCCCTTCTTGATCTCTTCGAGGATGGTCTTATCACCGACGATATCGGCACCGGCATTCTTCGCTTCTTCCATCTTAGCGCCCTGAGTGACTACTAAGACTTTCTGGCTTCTGCCTGTTCCGTTCGGTAATACCATAGCGCCTCTGATCTGCTGATCAGCGTGACGCGGGTCAACGTTCAGTTTGAAGGATACTCTTACCTGAGCATCATACTTGACTGTAGATGTTTTCTGTACCAGTTCGCAAGCTTCGGAAACAGGGTATTTCTTGGACTTGTCGACTAATGCTTTCGCATTATTATAATTCTTACCGTGTTTCATGCTTACTCTCCTTCGATCTTGATTCCCATGTTGCGGGCTGTGCCGGCAATGATCTTCATTGCAGCTTCAACGTCATTGGCGTTGAGATCCGGCATCTTGTACTCGGCGATCTCTTTCAGCTGAGCTTTCGTGATCGAACCGGCCTTGACCGAATTCGGAGTTCCGGAAGCTTTCTGGATGCCTGCAGCTTTCTTCAGCATGAAGGCAGCCGGAGTCGTCTTGACGACGAATTCAAAGGACTTGTCTTCGTAAGCAGTGATGATGACAGGAACGATGTCTCCCTTTCTGTCCTTCGTTGCATCATTGAACTGAGAACAAAACTGAGGCATGTTGATACCTGCCGAAGCGAGTGCCGGACCTGGTTTTGCGGAACCGGCCATGAACTGGAGCTTACAAACTTTTACAACTTTCTTCTTAGCCATATTTTCCTCCTTAGGCTTGCGTGGGAAACGGAGTGTTGCTCTCCTACCACGCCGTATTATTTTATAATAATTGCCTGAATATTGCAATCATTATTTATGTTTATAGAACGTTCTGTTCTCCATCGCAAAGAGTTTCGGGGTGAATTCCCCTTCCTTGATCGTCGAAAGAGCTTTGTCGATGATATTCACTTTCGAATCGATATTGTCGATGAAGTAGAGAAGTTCTGCTTCCAGAGTCTCCGGACGTACCGGAGAACCGTATTCATACTGGCCGTGATGAGCCAGGATCATGTGTCTCAACAATAAGAGTTCTTCGCTGTTCTCCATGTGGAGATCTTTTCCGAACTGCTGCAGATGGGCATCCATGATGGAGATGTGTCCCAGAAGCTTTCCTTCCGTCGTGTATTCCGTAACGACCGGAGAAGTGAACTCTTCGATCTTGCCCAGATCGTGCAGGATGACTCCGGCGATCAGGTAGTCTCTGTTGACGCACGGATAGATGTCGGCGATCGCATAGGCCAGTTTCAGCATGCCCGAGACATGAGTGGCCAGGCCGCCGATGAAGTTGTGATGGATCTTGGCTGCAGCCGGATATTCGAAGAAGTCCTCCGAATAGCGGTTCATCATCGCCGTTACGAGGCGGGCGATATTTTCGTTGTTGATGCGGTTGATGCCGTCCTGGATATTGTTTCTGAGATCATCCTTGGCGATCGGAGACTGGAAGACGAATTCCGACATATCGATCTCTTTCTGGTTGACCGGCAGTACCCGGATGACTTTTGCCTGGAGATTGTTGCGGTATTTGATGACTTCAAGATCGAACTCATAGACCTTGCCTACGGCCATCTCCTTCTCGATCTCCGGTTTGACATCCCAGAGCTTGGCTTCCATGCTTTTAGAGGAATCCTGCAGCACCAGCGACAGATACGGAGCTCCCGAATTCGTCGTTCCCTTCACTAAAGAAGAGATCAGAAGATTCACATTCAGATGATCCCCTTCCGCAAAATCAATTACTTTCTTAGCCATTTTCATCCTCCATTTCACTGATCAGGGCATAGATGGCTTCCGACTGGAAACCCTTCGAGTAGAGTGCATAGTAGAGACGGTTTCTCAGATCCGTCCCCTGATATTTCTTCATCAGACGCTTTCTCGCCTTGAGAGCTTCCTTCTTGAGAAGATCTTTTTCCTCGAATACTTCATCGTTGAAATCAAGGCTTCCAAGCGCTTTTTTCGCTGTGTCATAAGAATACCCGTCGGCGATGAGTTTCTTCAATATCGTCTGTTTCTTGAGGTTCAGGGACTTGTTCCGCGTAGAGTTCTGATAGCGTTTTGCCTGATGTATCGCTTTGGAGATCTCGCTGTCTTCATCTTCGCTGATACTTTCGCGTATGTATTCTTCGGCGATGCCTTCTCTTCTCAGCTTCTCGATGATCTTCTTCTTGGAATAGAACATCTTATCCAGTACGGAAGCTTTGTTTCGGGCGTATTTGCGGTCATCCAGAAGATCGAGTCCTTCGAGTTTCTTCAAGACCCTCTCGCAGGCATCACTGTCCAGCTCGTATTTCTGCTGGATATATTCCCTCATCTTCCGGACGCTGTAGTCTCTGTTGGCCAGTCTTCTGAGACACCCTGAATAAGCCAGTGTCTCGGCTTCTTTGGCCTTAAGTGTATCAAACAGAGCCTGGGAGATCTTCCGATCTGCCCTCAATCCGTTGCCGTAGCAGTCATCGAGAGACACCGACATCTTCTCTTCTCCCCCATAGGAAGATACGAGCGTCAGTACGACATAATCATCCTTGAGGTGAAATTTCTCGATCGTATACATCGAATCATATTCCTTCTTTGCGTTTTCATAGACCTGCAGGACCTTTTTCACGAAGACATCCGCATCATACGGTTCCACAGCCTTCGCTTCGTAGGTCTTCATCTCCCCGATCTCTTCTTCATTCAGAGACAGGAAGGTCTTTATCTTCTCGAACAGTTCTTTTTCATCATTGAAGTAATAGCCGTTCTTTCCTTCCAGGATGAGGTCTTCCACTGCCTCGTCATATCTACCCATGACGGCGATCCCGGAAGCGAGGGCTTCGATATAGGTCATGCCCTGCGTCTCGGAAGTTGAAGCGGAGAGGAAACAGTCGGCCAGACGGTAATAGGCCGGGACCGAAGTGTTCTCCTTCTTGCCGAGGAAGCTTACGGTATCCCCGAGATCCAGCTCTTTTACGAGTTCATGGAGCTCCTCTTCACCCGGACCGGCTCCTACTATTAATAAACGTGCGTTCAGTTTTTCGTCTTTGACCAGTTTGAAGGCCTTTATCAGCATATCGACCGACTTTTCCCTGGCGATACGTCCGACATACAGGAAGAGTTTCTCTCCTTCTCTTCGTCCGTATTCCTTCTTCACCTTTTCTGCCAGTTTCTCATCCAGAGGCGCACGGAATCGTTCGAGGTCCACGCCGGTAGGAATGACATCGATCGGTGTTTTGATCTTATAGGATAACAGAAGTTCCTTCGTCTTTTCGGATGGTGCGATCATGCGCACACAGCTGTTGCCGTAGAGTTTCGACAGATAGGATACCGCCTTTTTCAGTCCCCCTTCCAGAGACTCGAGATCCATCGGATTGATGTAGTGGGTATAGTCTTCGTAGGTCGTATGATAGGTACGGACCAGCGGGATATGGAAGGCTTTGGCGATATGACCGCCGAAAAGGCCTACTCCGAATTCCGTATGGCAGTGGACGAGATCGAAATGGAAACCTTCCAGTTCATCCTCCAGCATCATATGGAACGGCTGAGCAAGCGAATAGCCGTAGAGCTGCTTGACTTCTATGCCCGGGATACGGATGATCCTTCCTTCCGTCTTTACCTGCATCAGACCCGGATAGGTACAGACGACATAGGCTTCATGTCCCTCGTCTTCCAGTTTCTTTCTCAGAAGCTCTACCGAGGTGACGACCCCGTTGATATTCGGCAGATAGGTATCGGTAAACAGTGCGATTCTCATACTAATTCCTTACTTTATAATAGACGTAAGCAGCGAGACCTGTCAAAATCGGCATATAGTAGCTGAAGGCTCTCCATATCAGCATGGCTGCCATCGTCATTCCCGGAGGAAACAACGCTGAAAACATCAGCACGAAGAGCGCTTCTGCTCCGCCGCTGGCTCCCGGTACCGGAAGAAGTCCGGAGATGATATGGACAAAGGCTCCGATGGCCAGACAGGTCAGATACATCGGAAAACGGAACGGCACTCCCAGAGCTACGAAGACAGCATACGGGATCGAATACTGCAGCGTAAGACGGACGGTGCCGAAAAGACAGCCTAAGAAGAAACGTCCCAGATCATAGCGCAGGGTATGGCATTCTTCTTTGAAGACTTCAAGAGTGTGGGCCAGACGTCCCCTCGCCTCTTCCTTGTCTTTGAGCAGATGGATCTTTTCCAGGATATCGAGACACTTTCCGGTCAGGAAACCGTAGAAACCCTTCGACCACAGCATCAGAAACAGGCCCAGGATCAGAAAGGAATGAGCGATCAGTCCCAGATAGAAGACATAGTAGAAACTGTATGCCCCTTTGAAGAACGCATGACGCACTATGAACAGAACGCTCCCCAGCGTACAAAGGACCGCCTGATACATCAGGAATTCCGTCCAGAGGACGCCCGATACTTCTCCGGAGCGAAGTCCCTGTTTCCGGAAGATGAAGAACTGGACGACCTGTCCTCCGGAAGAGGATGGCGTGATATCATCGAAAAACATCCCGATGACCGCATTCAGAAAACCCTGACGCACCTTATAGTCCGGTTTCGGTCTTCTGGCATAGACTGTGAGCGAAAGGCCCGCAAAGAACTGCCAGAGGAAGACGATCGCGATGATGACCAGAATGTCTTTCAAAGAGATGTCTTTGAGTTCTCTCATGACCGCCGAAAAATTCGTTTTCAAAACGATCGAGGTGACAGCGATACTGACGATAAGGATGAAACCGACATTCAGGATCATCCTTCTGGTATTCTTATTCATAATTCAGGTGCTTCTATATTTCTCACATTGTAGGAAATGCTTGTGTGTAACAGGTGAAGATGTTCTTTTATGCACGAACGTCTCTTTTCTTATATAATAATACTGTTGCGGAGGTGTCACTATGAAATATGATGTAGCGATCATCGGCGCCGGTCCGGGAGGTATCTTCTCGGCTTACGAACTGATGAAAAATGCCCCTGATCTTAAGATCGCCGTATTTGAATACGGTCATAAACTTGAGAAGCGCATCTGTCCGATCGACGGAGTCAAGATCAAATCCTGTATCCGCTGCAAGACCTGTGCGATCATGAACGGTTTCGGAGGTGCCGGTGCATTCTCCGATGGAAAATACAATATCACCAACGATTTCGGAGGTTCTCTCTACAAATATATCGGCAGAGATAAAGCCATCGAACTTATGAACTATGTAGACCAGATCAATCTCGCCCACGGCGGAGAAGGAACGAAATTATATTCTACTGCAGGAAGCGAATTCAAGAAGATCTGCATGCAGAATAAACTCACCCTTCTCGAAGCGTCAGTACGTCACTTAGGAACGGATATCAACTACGAAGTGCTGGGAAATCTGTATAACGAGATGAAGGACCATATGGACTTCTACTTCGATACACCGGTACGTCATCTGAAAGTCAATGACGGCACTTATGAGATCATCACCGATGACGGTACCTATGAAGCAGACAAATGCGTCGTATCCGTAGGAAGATCCGGTTCGAAATGGATGGAGCAGATCTGTCATGAACTGGGCATCACCACGAAGTCCAACCGTGTCGACCTGGGCGTACGTGTCGAGATCCCGGCAGTCATCTTCTCCCACATCACCGATCAGCTCTATGAGTCCAAGATCGTCTACCGTACCGAGAAATTCGAAGATGATGTCCGTACTTTCTGTATGAATCCAAACGGCATCGTCGTCAATGAGAACACCAACGGCATCGTGACGGTAAACGGACACTCCTTTGAAGCAGACGACAAGAAGACGGACAATACGAACTTCGCCCTGCTGGTATCCAAGAACTTCTCGGAACCGTTCAAGGATTCCAACGGCTATGGTGAATCCATCGCCAGACTCTCCAATATGCTGGGAGGAGGCGTCATCGTCCAGAGATTCGGAGACCTCGAAAGAGGAAGACGTTCGACGGTAAAGCGTATCGAAGAAGGAAGAGTACGTCCTACCCTCCACGCGACACCGGGCGATCTGTCCCTGGTACTGCCGAAACGTATCCTGGACGGCATCATCGAGATGATCTACGCATTAGACAAGATCGCTCCGGGTACTGCCAATGACGATACCCTGCTCTATGGTGTAGAAGTCAAGTTCTACAACATGGAAGTCAAACTGAACGACCATCTGGAGACTCCATACAAAGGTCTCTATATCATCGGAGACGGCAGCGGTGTCACGCACTCTCTGTCCCATGCATCGGCATCCGGTGTATATGTCGCCAGAGACATCTTAGGTATGCACGAAGAATAAGGCTCTCACGAGCCTTTTTTCTTTATTCACATTCATACTCATATTTCTTTATAATTCTCTTCCAGACGCTCGAAAATGCCTTATAACGAAAAGAACGGAGCTCTGTCCGTTCTTTTTTCATAATACTGTCTATTCAATTAATTCAATTCGATCTTTCCGGCTTTATAATCTTCTACAATCTGATTGAACTGAGCCAGTTTTTCTTCTCCGAGGATGGCTTTTGTAGAATCGTTAACGACTGCTTCTACACATCCTTCTTCAAAGCCCAATACTTCATTTGTGCCATACGGAAGCGTTCCATCAAGATGTCTCTTTGCCGCTCTGTACAGAGCTTCTCCGAGATCCTTGCGCATGGAAGAAAGAGTCCTTTCAGCTTTGTCGTTCAAGCCGAGCGACTTGAAGTATCCGCCCATATCGGAATCTACACCGATGACATAGTTCCCTGCTTCCTGGTCGAGCGCCGCATCAAAAGCTCCCAGTCCGGCAGAACCTGCTACGGCATATACGATATCATAGCCTTCCGCATACAGACTGCTTGCGACATCCTTTCCTGCAGCAGCATCATAGAATGAATTCACCCATCTCTGTCCTACTTCGATATCTCCATTCACATACTTGACGCCTTTCATAAAGCCCTGATAATACTGTCTGAGAACTGCATTGTCCATGCCGCCCATATATGCCACTTTTCCTTTAGTGTCAGCCAGAGCAGCTAAAGCACCTACGAAGAAGGAGCCTTCTTCAGGATCGAAGGTCATCGCATAGACGTTCGGGGTATCGTAATATGCCCAGCCGGAAGGATCATCGAAGTTCCAGACCTCATCATAGAACCAGAACTGTTTTTCCGGATATTCCTTTGCGAGTTCTCCGATATAGCCCAGCATATCGTACGTACCGGCGACGATGATATCGTAGTCCTGAGATACGATATCTTCCGTCTTGGAGTACCAGGTGGAATTGTCATAAGTCAATTCATAATAAGTCGTCTGTATTTGGTCTCCGAAGTCTGCAGTGATCTTGTCCAGTCCCTCTTTTCCCGAATCGAAGAAAGAGTGATCTCCCAGAGTGCCGTTGATGATGAAAGCCAGTTTATAGGTGTTCTGCGGCGGTACGATCTCCTCCGGATTCGCTACGACTTCATTTTCGTTATGATAGATCTCCTGAACGACCGTATCTGGCAGCAACGCTGTACCACCCAGGACCATACCGGAGAGGATTCCGTTTTCATTCATATAATCGGCAGCAAAGGTCTTTTTCTTATTATGGTCCACAGAAAGAATAAGCGGACAGTTCAGCTGATAAGCCAGAGGCCCTCCGGACAATCCGTCCGGGAAGTTCTCGCCATAGGCCAGTACCGCTTTATCCGGATTCTCGAAGAATTCTTCAGCGATCAGTTTGGAAGTCTCATAGCGGTTGGAGCCGGCCAGTCTCTTTTCGACCGTTCCATATTCCTGAAGTTTCTGTACGATGCTGTCTGGAACGGCGTTCGTTCCGCCGATGATGAAGAAGTTGAGGTTTCCTTTATGTTTCTCCAGGAAGAAACTCTGCAAATCGGTAAAGTTTTTCTTCTGATCGACAAGAAGGATCGGCAGATCGACGGCAGAAGCACTCAGAGAATCGGCATAGGCAGTATCGATCCTCTTGCCGTTATTATCGTACACGTAGTTGCCGTTGCTGTCTTTCTTCTCGCTCTTTCCGACACAGACCAGGATATCTCCGCCCTGGAAATCTGCCTTATCGAGGATTTTGATATCGGTATCGTAACGGTTGTCTCCGGCAATACGGTCAACGGTAAAAGAAGAACGAAGTCCGTATAGCCAAGTATCCGGAAAGGCATTCTCGCCACCCAGCACATAGACTGTGCCCTCGCTTCTGAGGTTGCTGTTGATAAAGTCGATGACCGCGTTATGGTTCTTTGCCTTTCCGTTGATCAGCAATACCGGAGCATCGTTTTTGTTTGCTAAATAGGAACCTGCCAGAGCATCCGCAAAGTTCTCGCCAGTAGTAAGGACGACGGCATTCAGTTTATCGGCGTGCAGGATCTGCTTCAGATATGTCGCTGCCTGAACAGAGGTGAAATAGCGGTTATCTCCATAAACACGATAGAGATCATCATCTGTCTCGACAGACGTTTCTTCGGATTTGGAGATCTCGAAAATACTGAATCCTTTCGTATTCGTGAACGTAATATGGCCTTCATTATCAACGATGAGGTCTTTGTAGACTTCCTTGACTGTTCCGTCTTCTGCGTAATGTGTGACGGTAACTTTATCACCTGCCTGGAAGTATTCGGATACATCAAGAGTAAGTGTGATGGACGAGATATGGATGTTCGAACTGTCCACTTCATTTCCGTCTTTATCATAAAGCGTGATCTCCGGGGTAATATTGAAGGCGGCTGTGCCGTTCTCCGATACCGGTTCCGTCATATTCACTTCAAAAGTGATATCAGCACTTGTATAGTTCGAATCATCCAGTTCGATATCCGACTCCCCTGCCAGTTTTACAGCTGCGTCACCGGTCGTTTCCACTGCGGCAGTCCTCTTTCCGGCGATCGCCAGACCCCGGGCATTATTGTCCTGATAGACGACGTTTCCTTCCTTGTCCACGAGTTCATAACCCCAAAAGAAATACATTCCGGCCGCTTCTTCCGGTACAGTGAAATCGATCGAATACTGGGAATTTCCTCCGTTCCCTTTTACAAAGATATCGGTAGCTACACCCTCTTTGATGGAGATAGTCTGAGGATCGCTTCCCATACTGCTGGCACTGAAACTATAGTGGACCTCTCCCTCGAGATTTCCTGCTCCGTTATTATCGATAGACAGATAGAGGTTGAAATCCTCATCCGGTCTCAGTACAGCTCTCTCTGCATTTCCGGAAGCATCGCTGTAATAATGGTAGATATCCTCGTCATTGCTGTTGCGGATACCAGCATCGATATAATCGATCTTGTACGGAACGACGGTCTCATCGAATTCCATCACAGTATACTCGCCTTCCTTCAGAATATAGTGCGCTTTCTGATATTCCCAGGAATCTTCATAGACGAGATCCTTTCCTACAACACCGTTCACGTAGAACAGCAAAGTGACTTCATCATCTACGGAATACGGCTGATCTGCCTTTCGGTAAAGATCGAAATAATAGCCGTTCTCATCTTTCTCGACCGTAGAAGTAAAATACTTGCTGTCAAAAGGCATGACGTGGACATAAGCAAAGGAATTCCCGACATCTTCCTGCGTTACAGGACCCTGAAGATGGAAACGGAGCCCATCTCCGAGCGTGTTAAATAAACTCAATGTCTGTACATCATATGAAAACGAAAAAGTATAGGTATCGTTAGGCTCGACCTGCGCGATCGTATTGTATGGGCCATCAGTCATTTTCGGACAGACAAAACGGATACGGATATCTCTCTCACTGTCTACCTGTCCTGCATGACCTATTATATAGTTCTTAATTGTCCCATCCTCCGGAATGATCCCGTCATAAGTAAATGTTATCGGGAACGTGAACGGATGAGTCTCTCCTGCAAGATCTGCACCTTCCTTCAAAGAGACTGTCAGAAAGTATTCTGCCTCGTTCTGAGTCTCGCTTTTCTTCTCGTAATAAGAATCTTCTATGAGCGAAGAAATTGTTACATCGCTCAGATCCCCTGTTACATAGATATCAAATTCATCTGTCGCATCTCCATCATTAAATGCAACAGAGTAATCGGCTGTCTTCGAATAAACCGAAGATCCGTCTAAAACGACAGTGTCTTCAAATAAAGAACTGTCATCGGCGTTCACATAACGGTATCCGATCGTACTGAATACCATCAGGAAGCCCAGCAGCACACATATGATTTTCTTCATAAGCTCCTCCATAATCTTCACTTCTATTATATAAAATCGAAACAGATTTGGTCATAGAGTATCAGAAATACAGTATAAAAGGACTGCCCTTAAGCAGTCCTCTTTCTGTAATGATAATGATGTTTGTCTTCTCTATTCCCCATATACATGGATATTGGCGATATCGGTATCGAAGATGAGGGATACG
>JAZPYW010000075.1:0-32735 GCA_045544415.1 Erysipelotrichaceae bacterium | reverse complement strand
TGACAAATATTGCCATGGCTATGAGACTCGAACCGCGCATCATTCCGAAGATCAGACAGATCGTCCTCATGGGCGGTGCCGTAGGACTGGGCAATACGACCAGTGCAGCGGAATTCAATATCTTCGTCGATCCGGAAGCAGCTCATGTCGTATTCTCTTCCGGCGTCAAGCTGACGATGATGGGACTCGATCTCACCAATACTGCTTTAGCTACGATGGAGATCATCGAACGGATGGAAGCCATCGGCAATAAAGCCGGAAAGCTCTTCGGAGACATCATGCGTTTCACTTTCCGTTCTCAATCTGTCAATAATCTTAAGGCCGGTCCTGTTCATGACGTAACGGCGGTCGTCTATCTCGTTGCACCGGAGATCTATCATACGGTAGATACCTATGCCGAGATCGATCTCTCCAGAGGACCGTGTTATGGAAGAACGGTCTGCGATATCAATGACCGTCTGAAAAAGAAACCGAACGTAACAGTAGGCATGTCTCTGGATCTGGAAAAGTTCTGGGACATCGTCGAAGATACATTGCGAAGACATAATTAAAAAGGGCGAAAGCCCTTTTGTTGTATAATGTTTATCTTTTTTACAGACATCTCCGGATAAAATCGTTATCGTTCAGAGCACTTTCCAGTATCCTGCTGAGAACAGAGGTATAGCCTTTTCCAAGAGACTTCGCTTTTCTGATCGCCTGCGGAGAGAGCCGTATCGTGATCGTCTGTTTTCTTCTCTCTTCTCTGTTTTTATCGGAGATCCTTTTAAACTCCATCATTTCCTCGTCACTCAGTTCCGGACAGTTCTCATCAAAAGAAACAGATTTTACAGAAGCTTCCTCCAACATTTTTTTCTGTTCATCGGTAACAGGTGCATACACATCGATCTCTTTACGAATATTCATAATACGTTCTCTTTTCTTTTTCGGTTGCGAATCTCGCGGATATCAGCCAGATCGCATCTTCTCTTACTGTGTAGACGACCATGATGACATACATGGCGTTGTCAATACTTCCGATCGTAATATATCGGTCTTCATAAAGTGAATGGGCTTTATCATATCTTTCGATACGGTTCGGATCACCGAATACACGAGAAGCCGTTTCGAAGTCTATTCCGTGTATTTGAAGGTTGATCTCGTTCTTTTTATCATCCCATTCAAATAGCATCTTATCGGTGTTCTACATTTATAGTAACATAAAATGTAACACAATCTGTATTATATTTGGAGATCATTCGGAATCATCCGGTCCTGAGGTGCGGCAATAGAATACTGTTTCTGCTGATATTTGGTAGAATGAAAGTGGAGGACAGTATTTATGAATGACCAGATAAACTTTTCTCATTTTCAGAATTTCTGGATCGAACAGCAGAAGACGGCGAAACACATGGACCGGGATCAGGCCTATGCCCATATCCAGAACTTCATCCGCAATCATAATACCTGCGGATTTGCGACCGGTTATGGAAACTATATCCGCTGTACACCGATCGAGTATACCTACATGAACGACGAATTCTGGTTCGTTTCCGAGGGCGGCAGCAAATTCATCGGTCTGGAGAAGAACCGCAACGTCTCGATGGCGATCTTTGAATACTATGGAGATGTAAGGGATTCACACGGACTTCAGGTCATGGGAAGAGTAGAACTGTATGACTGCTATTCCGATGAATTCAAGAAGCTGCTGGCATTCAAGGGGATCCCGTATGATGCGGTAAAGGCGGCCAAGGTAGAAGTAGCGGTCATCCGGGTCATACCGGTGGTCTATGAGATGTATGATACGGACTTCGTGAAACAGGGCTATGATGTACGGCAGATCGTACGGATGGAAGAAGGACAGATATTATCGATATAGGAGATCGTTGTACGGTCTCTTTTTTATAGATGACGGTATAATAAAAGTAAGGATGAGCGCAAGCTCGGAAAGGAAGAATATCATATGCTTCATGAAGTGAGATTTTTGTCGTTCAATGAACGGGATCAGGTCTACGGATGGGTCTATGTTCCGGCGCAGAAGCCGGAAGGGATCGTCCAGCTCGTACATGGTTTCGGAGAACACTCCCGCCGTTATCTGCACATGATCACCAGTTTGATGGAAGCAGGCTATATCGTTGCGGCTGATGATCACGTCGGACATGGAAAGACGGCTCTCGAGAATGACCGCTGGGGTGACTGGGGCGATAAGGGCCATACCACGATGATGGAAGATGAGAAGACGCTTCACGATGTGGTACAGAGAATGTATCCGGGACTGCCGTATTATATGTTTGGTCACAGTATGGGATCCTTCATCACCAGAGAATATATGGCGAAGTATGGAGATGATCTGGATGGTGCGATCATCTGCGGTACGACCGGTGTATGGCCGAATCTGGATAAGAATATCGCCGTCGTCAAAGCGCTGGTCGATGCCGGAAAGGGTGAAGAATCCGATCCGTCCCTCGGAGCGCAGTTCATGGGCTGGATGTTCTCGAGGTGCTATGAGGGAGTCAAACTGGGCAATGAATGGATCTGCGATGATCCGGAAGTCCAGAGAGACCATGCGGAAGATCCGTTCGATGCCTTCAGCAGACCTACGACCAACCGCGCATGGCTCTATTTCATGGAGATGATCGAAGATATCACCGGAGAAGAATGGGCGAAGAAGGTCCCGGAAGATCTGCCGGTATACAATATCGCCGGTGATCAGGATCCGGTAGGACAGTATGGTACCGGAGTCTATCAGACGGCCAACTGGCTGGCAGATACCGGGCATGATGTGACGACCGTCCTTTATACCGGCTATCGTCATGAGATCCACAACTACAGTGATATCCGTCCGGAAGTAGAAGACGGGATCATCGATTTCCTCTACTCTTTAGGAGAATAAACGGAATACGGAAAGGATTCCTTTCAGAAGATATCCATGAAGAAAAATGTGATCATTGCGGTTCTGGTGATCCTTTTTCTCGGAACAGGCTATTTCACTTGGCAGGCTGCTCAGGAGAAGAAGGATGTTTTGATGCACCTGCAGGGTATCTGTGAAGAGATCACGGAACTGGAAAAAGAGGCTGAAGAAGAAAGAGTTCATCTTCAGGAAGAAAAGACGGAACTGGAAGACTGGCAGAGACAGAATGAAGGAAGAAGGGAGGCCTTCGAACTGTGGAAACAGAAAAGCACAGAGATAAAAGAGCTCCTGGAAAACTGATCATCATTCTCCTGCTTCTGGCCGCATCGGTCTTTCTATCGGTGACGCTGATCAAAACGAGAGAAGAGATCAAAGCCTTATCGGAAGAATGCACACAGGCTGAGATACGGAAAGAGGAAGTGAAGGAAGAGATCGTCCGGCTCCAAAAGGAACAGGAGGAGACGAAGAAAGAGATCGGGATCGAGAAGGATCTGGATACGGAGACGCAGAACCTGAAGGAAGCTTTTCACCAGGGAGAGATCGAGCTGGAGAGAAGAGTCCTGAATGGAGAGACGGACCTCAAGATCGCCTACCTCACTTTCGATGACGGACCGTATCTGCTTACCGAGTCCTATCTCGATGTGCTCAAGGAATACGGAGTCCTGGGGACTTTCTTCCAGCTAGGCAAGGAAGATCCGATCTATGATGAGATCTATCGGAGAATGAGAGATGAAGGCCATACGATGGCCAATCATACTTATTCCCATCAGATCCATAACGGCATCTATCAGAGTGCTGATACCTTCATCGACGACGTATTGAAGAACCGGAGATTCATGGAGAATAAGACCGGAGTGACGACTAATATATTAAGATTCCCGGGAGGCTCTTCTCAGGCAAGGGAACTGAAGCCGGAGATCGTCGAGAGACTGAGAAGCCTGGGTTACGGTTATGTCGACTGGAATCTGGAATCCGGAGACGGAAAATGGATCTATGGAGAAGCGGATGAATACCGGGATGCGGTATTGAACAATACGAATGACCGGAAGATCCTGGTCGTCCTGCTTCACGACTACTGCAAAGGTACTTTAGGAGCTCTGCCGGAGATCATCGAAGGACTCCGGGCTCAGGGATATGTCCTGCTGCCGCTTTTCTATGAGAGTGCCATGGTCAGCAAATAATCAGAGAAACATACCCGAACGAGTGATTTCAAAAAAGAACGTTTATGGTATGGTGAGGATGAACAGCGGAGGTGTGTATGAAAAAAATAATCACTATCTTTTTGACGTTCCTTTTATTAGTCTGCACAAGCGCCTGTACGAAAGATGAACAGAAAGATCCGGAACCGGATCCGGCGCCGGTCACTCCGAGCGAACCGGTCGAAGATGACAGCGTCGATCTGGCAGAACTCTTCACGAGTCTGCATTCGAATGAAGGAAGGTGGGGCTGTCCGGCTCAATACAAGTCCTATCTGATCTCCTTCCACTACGTAGAAGGCATGTATGTCGTACAGACAGCGACTACGGATGCCGCAGATTCCCACCATTATTTTGAAGCGATGGAGGCGACGAAAGAAGGAGATACCTACACGCTGAGACTGAGGGAAGACGGTTATTCATATGTGAATTATCTGCTGCATATCGATGCATCCCGTCTCGGGAAGGGATATATCATGGCGGAAAACATCTATGACGGTGACGGTAAGGCAGAATATATCTATGAAGCAGGTATTCCGATGCCGGAAGAACAGACGGATCCGACCGATCAGATCCCGGATGGAGCGATGCTGCTGGAAGACTTCATACAGCTGATGGGAACGGACGGATACTGGATCAAAGCCCGTCATACGGAAGGTACCTGCATCCGCTTCTTCAAGGATGTACATCAGTACGGAGTCATGATGTATCATACCATCACAGATGATACCTATACCTATGAGATCAAAGAAGTGATCTATGATGCCGCCAACAAAGTCTTCTCCCTGAGTGTCGTCCAGCACAGCCTCTTCGGTGATTACAGCAGCCAGCTGACGATCCGTGTCGATCAGTTCAAGGACGGTATCCTTCTTACGGAAGACCGCTTTGCCAGCAATCAGGTCATGGATTTCACCTATGTGAAGTCAGCTGCCCCGGACAGATATGTGTATTATGCGCCGGATGTGACGGCGAACTGTGAACCGTATATCGAGTTCTATGATGACAGAACTTTCGTGATGTACGAGAACCTCTATGCCGGAATGGGCTTTATCCGCGGTATCTATACGGTAGTTGGAGATACTTATACCTGCACGGTCGCTTCGAAATACGACCTCACAGGTTTCATGGGCCAGGATGTCACCTCTTTCAGCTTTAAGGTATCCGGATCGGATCTGATCCTTCAGAACGATATCTGTCTGTCCCGGAAAGACGCAGTATTTGAACTGCAGACGTTATATTGATAAAATGTGATCGATGAAACGTTTTGCGTCTATCCTGTCCATATTGCTGATCTTTATGATGTGTGCCTGTTCCCCGAATGATGCATCTTTGAAAAAAGAGATCTCCGGGAATACCTACATACGGGAAAAAGGCGGTTTCGGCAGCGATTTCTTCATTACCCTGAATGAAGACGGGACCCTCCATTACTATGAAGGAGCACTCTCTTCTCATATCGGCATCGGTTCCTGGGATGTAGAGAAGGGAAAATTGATCCTGCATGAAGGAGAGAAGATCTTCCGTTTCCAAATAAAGGAGAAGGAACTGGACTTTATCCGCAAGGATTCCGCTGAGTTTCTATATATGGATGTGGAAGACGGAGACCGTTTCCTGCTGAAAGAAGATTAGAAAGAAGTCCTGAGGGACTTCTTTTTCGGAGGAACTATGAAAGAGATAGAGAAGATCCTTCATATCAGAGAGAAAGAGATCTATACGATGATGTATGAACCGGAGGAGGGAGAGAGATTCCCTCTGATCGTCATGGCACATGGTTTTGACGCGAACTATGTACAGCTCATCTATGATATCGAACGTCTCGTAGAGAGAGGATATGCGGTCTTCTCCTTCGATTTCTGCGGAGGAAGCAGAGATACGAAGTCCTCGGGGACGATGAGGGAGATGTCGGTACTCACCGAGAAGGAAGATCTGAAAGATGTACTGGAATATGTATATGGCCTGAAGGATATCGATAGGGAAAGGATCTATCTCTTCGGAGAATCTCAGGGAGGCTATGTCGCTTCGATCACCGTCAATGAGTTCCCGTGGATCCGGGGTATGATCCTCTACTACCCGGCTTTCTCTTTAGAAGATATAGCGAAAGTTCTGAAGGTGCAGATGGGGGACTTCCCGGAAGAATATGAGACGCTGGGTTGTAGGGTAGGAAGGATATACGGAGAAGACTTGTTACGTTGCGATGTATATCGGGAGATCTCCAGATGCCGGATACCGGTCCTTATCGTTCATGAGACCCATGATCCTCTGATCCCGATCGAATACTCGTATAAAGCGGAAAAGACCTTCCCGGAAGCAGTGCTGCATCACGTGGAAGGTCATGACCATGGTTTCTATGGTAAAGACAGGGACATAGCCCTGACTTATGTCTTTGATTATCTTGAAAGAGTCTGATCTTTCAATAAAGTATCGATCATGAGATCGTCCTTGGCGATGAGGTCGAAGGAACGGTCCAGATAGCACCAGTTGATCGCAATACCGTAGAGAGAATACGTGACGAGTTCCAGAAGGTCTTCTGCCTTTCGGTCTCTGCGTATCTCTTTTTCTTTCTGCCCCTTCTTCAGTGCCTTTATCAGCTCTTTTTCCATCAGTTTCGGGATCCCGTCGTAGTAGTCGTTATGATGAAGGGAATAGGAGTCGTTCTTGCTTAAGATGCCCATGACGAGCGCCGGTGCCAGCTCCGGCATGGGTAAAGAGATCGTTACACTCTTTGCGAAAGAAGGCGCAAACGTCGTAGCAGTCGCCAGAAGAAAAGAGAGACTGGAAGAGCTTGCTGCATCTTTAGCAGGAGAAGAAGGAAAGGTCCTGGCATATCCGGGCGATATCTCCTTAAAGGAAGTCAACGAAGGAATGATCGACTTCGCAGTCGAGAACTTCGGAACTTTGGATATCCTGGTAAACAATGCCGGTATCATGGACGGTATGGAAGCTGTCGGTGATTTCGATGATGAGAAACTGCAGAAGGTATTCAACGTCAACGTCTTCGGTCCGTTCTATGCGACAAGAAAAGCTGTCAATACGTTCAAGGCTTTAGGCAAGAAGGGCTCCATCGTCCATATCGCATCGGAAGGTGCTAATAAGACCTGTGCCGGTGCCGTATACTGTGCATCGAAGTCTGCAGTCGTCACACTGTCCAGAAATACAGCTTATATGTATAAGAATGAAGGGATCCGTTCCAATGCGGTCATCGCCGGAGGATTCAAGACAGAGATCGGCAACTCCATGGGTATGCCGAATATGGAAGCGTACGGAAAGCTGCAGCCGAACCTGGCTACTGCTCCGGAAGTCGGTGATCCGATCGAGATCGCCAGAGCCTGCCTCTATCTCGCAAGTGATGACGCCGCTTATGTCAGCGGTGCAGAACTCGCAGTTGACGGCGGCTGGTGCGCTGCTTAATAAAACAGAATGGCCTGCAATGCAGGCCTTTTTCTTTGCATAAGAAAAGAGAGTTTCCTCTCTTATTTCTTGACGTATGCGACAGCACAGGCATTCGGTCCGATATGCGCTCCTACGACCGCTCCGACCGGTATGATCTGATTCTCCAGGATATTGTAGCCTGCCTCGATGAGTTTATCTCTGAGCTTGTAGGCATTCTCCTTTACCTGAGTATACATGACATAGATCGGATGATTCGGGTCCGGTACTTCGATCTTCAGCTGTTCGACAATATAGTTGATCGCCTTCTTCAATCCGATATGTTTGGAGACGATGATCGCATGTCCGTCATCATCCACATGCATGATCGGTTTGATATGTCCCAGCTGTGCGATATAGTAGGCCACATTGGAAAGACGTCCGTTCTTATACAGGTACTCTAAGGTATCCATAGCCGTGAAGATGACGACTTTATGTCTCATCTTCAGCATCGCCTCTGCGATCTCTTTTCCGGAACATCCTCTATCTCTCATCCGTACAGCCTCTTCGACCATCAGTCTCTGTCCGCCGGTACCGGTCAGGGAATCGATCGGATAGATCCCGTCGTATCCTACCTGTTCCTTGACCATCATTGCGGTCTGATAATCGCCGCTGAGTCCGGAAGAGATCGGGATATAGATGACTTCATCGCCGTTCTCCTTCGCCTTGGTGAAGAGCTCTTCAAAGAGGGCAGGAGAAGGCTGGGAAGTCTTCGGGAAATTCGGGTCTGTCTGTAAACGGGTAAAGAATTCGTCCTTCGTTATCGATATATTTTCGAGATAATGATCCTCGCCGAAATACACACTCATCGGGAGATAGGCGACATTCATACGCTGCAGTTCTTCCATTTCGAAATCGGCTGCAGAATCTGTTGCGATAATTACCATAATGATCACCTCTGTATTTATTTTATCACCTGAGAGGAAAAGTGTGAAATAGCGTCGGGAAGACGATACCGGTATATAAAAAGACCTCCTGTATGGGAGGCCTATTCTGTACGTAAGGCGATGACCGGATCTTTCTTCGCGGCTGATTTGGCCGGGATGAAGCCGGCGATGATGGTCAGCAGGAAGGAGATGAAGATCAGAGTGATCGCAGCATTCAATGGCAGTACGGCATTGATGTCGTAGTTGCCGGTGAGGGAATGGATGAGGTTGTTGATAGGGATGAGAAGAAGTCTCGAGGTAAGGACACCCAGAGCTCCGGATAAGAGACCGATGATGAAGGTCTCGGCATTGAAGATCGAAGAGATGTTTCGCTTGGAGGCACCCATCGCACGCAGGATACCGATCTCTTTCGTACGTTCCATGACGGAGATCAGGGTGATGACCGCGATCATGATGGAAGATACGATCAGCGAGATGGATACGAAGGCGATAAGGACGTAGGAGACGGAATCCACGATCGTCTTGACACTGGACATCAGGATACCGGTGATATCGGTATAGTTGATCTGTTTCTCTTCTTCGACGGAATCGTTATAGCGTTCGATGAAATCGAGGAAGTTCTCCTTCGCTTCAAAATCACGGAAGTAGAAGGAGATGGAAGTAGGATTCTCGGTGTCCTGGTATCCCAGAGACAAGAGATTCGTCTTCAGGTTCTTTTCGGTACTTGGGGACATCATCGCTTCCATGATACGGGAGAGTTCATCCTGGTCCATATTGAACTGGAAGGCAGAAGAGAACTTGTCCGCATCGAAACTGAATAGGTTATCCATGTTCTGAAACATTTCCATCAGCGGTTCATTCATCCTGGCAGTCGCTTCGCCGATACCGGCAGCGATCATACCTACGGTGAATTCGTTGACGCGTTTCTGTGCCTGATCATAGATGGAGGTCAGCAGACTCTCATCGGATAAGGCGTTGGCGACGAATTCGACGGTATTGACTGCAGCGAGGTCCTCTGCCCGGATCTTCTTTTCTTCATCCGCATGCGTAAGGACAGTCTCTACGTATTTCGCAAAGACTTTCTCCGGGATATCTCCGGACATCTCTTTCAGCATATCGTTGGTAAATACGGCATATTCGGCCGGGATCTCGGTACCCATATGGGACTTGAGATCCTTTTTGAATTCTTCTTTATAAGTATTGACGGAAGTCTCATCGAAGGAGATGATCATATCTTTCGGAAGAGTGACACCGTTGAGTTCCGTATATTCCTCTTCCTTCCCTTCGGGGATCAGACAGCCTTTGGAGTGATCGTTCTCATCAGCGTAGGATTCGCAGATGATCTTGTCTTTCTGCAGCGGATATCCCTCGATCATCGAACGGGAGAGCTGGGTATCGAGTCCCAGGATCATCGTTACGACACCGGTGGTATTCTGCTGGAGATTATCCGCAACTCTCTGGGAAGTCTCCATGATGATCTTCTGGGAGTCTTCCGGAGAAAGAGAAGTATTCGTCGGGAAATTGAAGCTGAAGGCATTCTGGATCGCATTCTGATCGACAGTGATCATATCGTTGAAATCCAGACTCGGCTTTTCTTCCTCTTCCTGTTCATCGAAACGTTTTCCGGAGAAGACATCGACTTCCGGCTGTCGCTGCTGCTTGAGAACGATATAGGACCTCTCGGCCTTGTCGATCACATGCATCGTCAGTTCCTTCAGATAGCCGACGCCCGGAGAAAGAGCCATCGTATTATCTCCTTCCGGACAGACGACACCGACGACCTTGAGGCTTTCCGACTTCTGATAGACATCTCTCATATAGGCATCATCGGAAGACATATCTTCATAGATGTCATAGGAGACGTTGTATTTGTAGGTATCGGAGGCATCGATGAGCTTGAGCTCCAGATCGAGGAGGTCATCGTAGCTGATGACCAGCGGATCATCTTCATTCACGACTTCTTCCTGTGCCATGATCTTGGTCATCATCTCCCGCAGTTTCGTCGTATCCTTGAGACCCAGGGAATAGACCAGGAGGTCGGAGATCGCATGTTTATCGGAGAGGATGATGACGACTTCATCGTATTTTTCCGGCCATCTTCCTTTTAACACTTCATATTGAGACTTGATGTTGTCATCGAGATCCGGCATCTCGGAGAAGATCCCGCCCTGAGAAGAATAGGAGGAGATCATGGAGGCAGCCGAACCGGAATAGATACTGGACATCATGGAGGAAGGATTGATCCTGGCCAGATGATCGGCCGCATCGATCGTATAGATCTGCGGATTGACAGAGTAGGCATAGCGGATCAGATAGACGTTCTCGGCGACTTCTTCCGCATTCTGATCGAGATGTTTCTTGAAGGAAGCGATATCGTTGCTGCCGACGCTGGAAAACATCGTCGTCATGAACTGCCTTTCCCGTAACAGTTCCGTACCTTCGAGTCCTGCTTCTTCATTCCGGCTGGCAGCCATCGACAGGATCATCGAAGAGGCATCAGCTGTTTCCGAGGTGACGGTCAGCGGATAGGATGACAGGGTATCTTCCTGGATCTTATCGATATAGTTCTGGAAACCGGTAGACAGAGACAGGATCAGGGCGATACCGATGATGCCGATGGATCCCGCAAATGCGGTCAGGAAGGTCCTTCCCTTCTTGGTGAGAAGGTTGTTGAAGGAAAGGGAGAGAGCCGTGAGGAAGGACATCCTCGACTTGCCCAGATTCCTTTCTACCGGGACTTCAGTCGTAGTTGGAACGAACGGATCGGAATCGCTGATGATCTTGCCGTCGCGCAGACGGACGATCCTCGTCGCATACTGTTCAGCCAGTTCCGGGTTGTGCGTGACCATGACGACCAGGCGGTCTTTTGCGACTTCCTTCAGGAGGTCCATGACCTGGATGGAGGTCTGGGTATCGAGGGCTCCGGTAGGTTCATCAGCCAATACGATATCCGGGTTATTGACGAGAGCTCTGGCTATGGCGACACGCTGCATCTGACCTCCGGACATCTGATTCGGACGTTTATGAGCCTGTTCCTTCAATCCTACCTTATCCAGAGCTTCCAGGGCTCTTTCCTTCCTCTCGGAACGGGAGATACCGCTGATGGTCAGAGCCATTTCAACGTTGGACAGTACAGACTGATGCGGAATGAGATTATAGGACTGGAAGACGAAACCGATCGTATGATTGCGGTAGGAGTCCCAGTCGCGGTCTTTATAGTTTTTCGTAGAGACATTGTTGATGATGAGATCTCCATCATCATAGCGGTCAAGTCCGCCGACGATATTCAAAAGCGTCGTCTTTCCGGAACCGGAAGGTCCCAGGATGGCGACGAATTCGTTATCCCGCAGATTCAGCGATACATCATCCAGTGCGACCTGAGTAAGATCGCCGGTCACATACTTCTTGCGTATATTCTTTATCTGTAACATCGTGCTTATTTTATATAAAAAAATGTACGTCTTCAAGGACCTTGACTGATAGAGAGAGGCAGAGGGTACTTTTATAGATATTTTTATTATAATAGAGGTATGAAAATCCTGATGATCGTCAACCCGAAGTCGGGTTCGGCTGCTTCCAAAAATAAGATACTGTCTGCCCTCGATGTCTTTTCCCGTAACGGCTATGATACGGGGATCTATTTTACGCAGTCCGTCATGGACGGCTATAACTATATCCTCAAACATGGAGAAGATTTCGATATCGTTCTGGGAGTCGGAGGAGACGGTACGATCAATGAAGTCACCAATGCCTGCATGAAACTGAAGAAGAGACCGTCTGTGGCCTACTTCCCGAGCGGCACGATGAATGACTTCGGCTCCAATTTCTCTCTGACGAACAACTACGAGGATGTCGCAAAACGTATCGTCCAGAACAATCCCCAGTATTTCGATCTCGGACTGATCGATGATAAGAAGTACTTCAATTACGTAGCCGGCTTTGGAGCTCTGACCGATGTCTCCTACAAGACCAAGCGTTCCACAAAAGAGACCTTAGGCACTCTGGCCTATATCCTCGAAGGGATCGGCTCTCTGCCGACGATACACTCAACGAAGACGAGAGTGAAGATCGACGGAGAAGAGAAGGAGATCGATGTCCTCTTCGGTCTCATCTTCAACGGAAACAGAGTAGCCGGCATGGAGCTCTTTCATCAGAAACGCGCTATGAATAACGGCTCTCTGAATGTCCTGCTGGTAGAGAATGCACCGTCCATCTTCGAGACCGTCAATTATCTGGCTCTTCTGACTCAGACCGACAACAAATACCTGCACTGGTATCAAGCTTCCGATATCTCTCTTTCCTTTGACGAGGATGTGAGCTGGACCCTGGACGGTGAAGAATACAGGGGCGGAAAGAATGCCCATATCAAAGTGATACACGATGCATTGGAGATGATGTGCTGATATGAATGTTTATGATTTCGATAAGACGATCTATGTCCATGATTCGTCTGCAGATCTGATCAAGTGGTGTTTGAAGAAAAGACCGTATCTGGTCTTTCCTTATTTCTTCCCGATACTTCGAGGAGCGATACGTTTATTCATCCTCCATCAGCCAAAGGAAGTCGCCAAGGAAGACTTCTTCTCGCTGCTGAAGTATTTCGATAACAGAGAAGAGCTGATCAAAGAGTTCTGGGATACTCATGAACAGGGGATCAAAGAGTACTACCGCAAGCAGAGAAGGGATGATGACCTCATCATATCCGCTTCTCCGGAATTTCTGATCAAAGAGATCTGCGATCGTCTCCATGTCTCCTGTATGGCTTCGCCATTAGATCTTCATACCCTGAGATATACGGGGAAGAACTGTCACGGAAAAGAGAAAGTCGTACGTTTACGGGAAATAACGGACGAACAGATCGAAGAATTCTATTCGGATTCTCTGTCGGATACACCTCTGGCAGAGATCGCCGAAAAAGCATATTTAGTGAAGGGAGATGCCATTGAAGAATGGCCGGGGAGGTAAGAATGGAAAAGAAAAAGTCTAAAGTGATCACCTGGATCATTGTCGGAATCACGGCTCTGCTGGCAGCCATACTGCTGATATTGCTGAATACGACAGCTCTGTTTGCGGATATCGATTACGCTCCTGAACATTATCTTTCCGTCAAGGACTGTGCACTCCGCTATGTCGATGATATCGATAAGCTGGTGAATGATCCGCGGGTCCCTTGGTCCTACGATATGTATGCCTCTGATTACGATAAAGATTATCAGAGTTCGAAAGGGATCACGGTCGGTGACAGCTTTGATACCTTCGTATCGGTGTATGGAGATTATATGGCAGATTCCCTCTCTGTCTATGAAAACAATAAAGACACTTCGGAAGTCAGTGAAGAATGGTACAGACAGCACTATCACTATGATGAGCTCGTGAAGGATTTCTATCAGAACACACTTCTGAATAGTGACCAGATCGATCTGAGCGATGCGGTAATCTCGGTCGACTTCCGGGTTACGGTTCAGGGAAATAAAGTGGCGTACTCTTCCGATGACCGCTATGAACTGCAGGGAAAGAGTTATGACAATGAACTGGGACACGGCGGTATCCTGAATCCGTCGATACAGACCTATACCCTGAGTTTCTCCTTCTACCGTGAAGGAAATGATTACGTATTAGGATACATTACATCCTATCGATATGGAGACTGATATGAATAAGAAAGAAGCCTTAGCTCTCTATCAGGACACGAGAAATCGTGCCAATGCCTATGAACTCGTCTTATCCACTACCTACTTCGACTGGCTGACCGTAGCGCCTTCTTCCGGAAACGTCTACCGCAATCAGATGATGTCTCTGATGGAAGGGGAAGTCTATTCGCTGCTGACGGATCCGAAGTATGTCGAAGCAGTTCTCTATCTCGATACTCTCGATCTGAAAGACCCTCTGAAACGGGAGATCTATTTTGCGAAGAAAGCTCTGGAGGATGTCCTGAAGTTCACGAAAGAGGAACAGATGTCTTTCTCGAAGCTGCAGATGGACGGTCACGATGCCTGGGAGAAAGCCAAGGCAAAGAATGACTATCCGTTATTTGAACCGTATCTCAAGGAACTCTTTAAGGTATCGAAGGAAAGAGCTGTCAGGAGAGATCCGAAGAAGGATCCGTATGATGTCCTCCTGGATGACTATGAAGAGGGAATGGATCAGAAACAGTATGACCGTTTCTTCAAGCAGATCCGTAAGGAACTGGTACCGCTCATCGAGAAAGTCGATAAGAAACAGAAGGAAGGATATATCGATGATTCCTTCCTGTATAAGTATTATCCGAAAGAGAAACAGGCGGAATTCATGAAGACCCTGAATCAGTTCCTGGGCTTCGATCCGTCCTGGGGCTATATGGGCGTCTCCGAACATCCGTTCACCAACGGTCTTTCCGGCAACGATGTCCGCATCACGACTGCCTACGACGAACACTGCATCACCTCGGCCTTATTCTCGACGATACACGAATGCGGTCATGCGACCTATGAACATCAGGTCGATAAGAAGTATGAAGGCACTGCCGTCAAGAAGAATATCTCCAGCGGTATGCATGAATCTCAGAGCCGTTTCTTCGAGAACTATCTGGGCCGCAGAAAGTCCTTCTGGAAGACCCTGTATCCGAAACTTCAGGAACTCTTCCCGGAGAATCTCGGCGATGTCTCTCTAGATGATTTCGTGAAGGCCGTCAATGTCTCCCGCACCTCTTTGATCCGTACGGAAGCTGATGAGCTGACTTATCCGCTGCATATCCTCGTACGCTATGAGATCGAAAAGGGTGTCTTCAGCGGAAGTATCCCGACCGATCATCTGAATGAGACCTGGAAGCAGAAATATAAGGAGTATCTCGGGATCGAGGTACCGGATGATACCAACGGCATCCTGCAGGATACACACTGGTCCGACGGTTCTTTCGGCTACTTCCCGACTTATGCCCTGGGCAGTGCGATCGGTGCACAGATCCTGGCTAAGATGGAGAAAGACATCGATGTGGACGCTCTATTAGAAAAGGGACAGTTCGCAAAGATCACAGACTACTTAAAGAAGAATATACAGAAGTACGGTGCTCTCTATGATTATCAGACGATACTGGAGAAGTACTGCGGAGAAAAGTTCGATGCGAAGTACTACATCGCTTATCTCAAAAAGAAATATAAAGCATTATACGATATCAGATAGGAGAAGATTATGCCCTGCACAACAGTATTAGTAGGCAGAAAAGCCTCGAATGACGGTTCAACGATGATCGCCCGGACCGATGACGGATTCTACGATGTCAAGAAACTGGTCGTCAGCGATCCGAAGAAGATGAAGAAGAAATATAAGAGCGTGATCGGACACCTCGAGATCGAGCTTCCGGACGATCCGTTAAGATTCACGTACTGCCCGAGCGTCGACCCGGCCAAGGGGATCTGGGCTGCGACCGGTATCAATGAAGCCAACGTCGGAATGACGGCTACCGAGACCATCACTTCTAATCCGAGAGTCCTCTCGGCAGATCCGCTCGTCGAATATAAGAAAGCGAAGAAGAGAGGGGAAAAGGACATTCCGGGAGGCATTGGCGAAGAGGATATCGTGATGCTGGTGCTGCCGTATATCCACTCTGCCAGAGAAGGTGTACTGCGTCTGGGAAAACTATTAGAGAAATACGGTACCTATGAGTCCAACGGCATCGCCTTCAACGATGAGAAGGAGATCTGGTGGATGGAGACGATCGGCGGTCATCACTGGATGGCCAAGAGAGTTCCGGATGAGGTAGTCGTACTGATGCCGAATCAGTTCGGTACCGATTCCTTCGATCTGGAAGATGCCTATGGAAAGAAGAAGGCCCATCTCTGCAGCAAGGATCTGAAGGACTTCATCAGAAAGAACGACCTGGATCTCAATCAGAACGGTGCTTTCAATCCGCGGGACATCTTCGGTTCCCGTTACGATACCGACCATATCTACAACACACCGCGTGCCTGGTTCATGGGCAGATACCTGGCTTCCCGTTCCCATAGCTGGGAAGGAGCGAATGCCGAATATACACCGGAATCCGATGACCTGCCGTGGTCGCTGGTACCGGACCGCAAAGTGACCGTCGAAGATGTGAAATATTTACTGTCAGGCCACTATCAGGGAACAGACTACGACCCATATACTAACAGAGATACCGGCAAGAGAGGCATGTACCGCTCCATCGGTATCAACCGTACCGGAGTCACTTCGATCTGTCAGATCCGCAATAACGTTCCGGATGAACTGAAGGGCGTCGAATGGATCATCTTCGGTTCTACGGCCTTCTCGGCTGCCGTACCGGTCTATACGAATGTGACGAAGATCCCGGATTACTTCTCCAAGGTCACGCTGGATACTTCCACTGAAAATTTCTACTGGTCCAGCCGTCTGATCGATGCGATGGCCGACCACGATTTCTCCTCCTGCATGCAGCTGATACAGCGTTATCACAATAAGATGTTCACGAGGGGAAGAGAGATCGTACGGGAATACGATCAGAAGATGATCGAAAAAGGAACGTATGACCTTACTGAAGAAGCCAATGAAAAACTGGCAGCTATGGCCAAAGAAGAGACGACCGATACTCTCAATAAAGTCCTCTTCCAGTCCAGTGTCAGTATGAGAAACGGCTTCAAGATGTCCGATAATTAAACAAAGACGCCCTAGGCGTCTTTTGTGTTTCTCAGGAATATATCTTTGAAGATCAGCACGATCAGGTAGGCTATGAAGCCTCCGGCCAGAAATCCTCCTCCGTCGATCAGGACATCAGTGAACTGAGGACTTCTTCCCGGGACGAAGCGCTGTATCAGCTCATCCGCTAAAGGTACGAGGACGAGGAAGGAAGCGAAGTTCAGGAAACGGCTTTTGAAGAGCGGACATATATGCATGGCCACAACGACCAGGAAACCCAGTCCTGCGAATTCCGTGAAGTGTGCGAGCTTGCGCACATAGTAGTGGAAGGTATCGAAGTCCGCGAAAAGACCGATGTTCTGTATCCACTGGGCCAGTTTGCTGGTGACCTTGTAGGAGGCCGAAGCAGACATCTCGGCGACGGTCAATGAGTTGGAGAAGATCCAGTATATATACAGGGCGACGATCAGCCAGACCCACCATTTCTTTTTCTTTTTCATGTTTCCCATGATAGCACAGTTATCTGCCGTAATGGGGATTGTGGGACACTTCACAAAATGAAACCGATATCACTGATATCGGTCTTTTACAGTACATAGAAATAGAGGAATCCGAGGACGATCCCGACACAGGCACCTCCCGCATGTCCCTGAAGAGAGACGCCCGGAGTGAAGGAGATCATCACGTTGAGAACGATCGTGCGGATGACGGAGGAATAGACCGAAGGATTCTGCAGGAGACCGAGACGGAAGAGAAGGACGAAGTAGACCATCATCAGTCCGTATAAGCCTCCGGAGATCCCGACGGTTCTCGTCTGAGGATTTCCCTGATAGGTGACCAGGAGATTGCCGCCGATGATCGATAAGACCAGGACGATCACGAAACGGATCGAACCCAGGAGCGGCTCCAGAAAAGAACCGAGGTTATATAATGCGATCATGTTCATGAGAATGTGGACAGGACTCAGATGCAGAAAACCGGCGGTAACGAGGCGGTAGAACTGACCTCTTTTTACCTGATAAGGGATCAGGGCATAGGCATTGAAGAGATCATCATAGCGTCCGCGTCTCGACATTCCCATCATGATCAGATAGAAGACGACACAGAAGAATATCGTACAAAGGGTCACAGGATAAGACATAAGGACCTCCTTTTTCCTATCATAGCAGAATCCGGTACAGACATAAAAAGAAAAGCCCATAGGGCTTAGCGGACATTGCTGTTGCGATAGGTCTTCGGAAGTACTCCGTATTTCCTCTTGAAGGCTGCCGTGAAGTTGCTTGGTTTGGAGTATCCGACCTTTGCGGAGATCTGCTTGATCGAATACTTACTTTCAGTCAGCATGCTGGCAGCTTTCTCCAGTCTCTGGTCGATGATATAGGCATATACCGATGTACCGAAGTACTGACGGAAACATTTACCGAAGGAAGAAGGAGACATACCGGCCAGTTTTGCCAGTTCATCCCGGTTTGGAAGTTCATTCAGGTTCTCCCGGATGAGCTTCTTGATCTTCATCATCTGCTCGATATCTTCGTCGTTGAGTTCCGGTCCTTCACCGCTGCGGATATTTACTTCAAACAGTTCTGCCAGACATAAAGTCGCCAGAACGCGGATACTGTTATCGATATACATGAGTCCGAGATTATTCTGATACTGCAGGAAATCCTTGAGTTCGGAAAGGATGTTTTCCATGCGCGGTGTGATATCAATAATGGCGGGTCCGTTCATCAGACGTTTGGAGAAAGCGATGTCTTCCCATTCGATATACTTTCTGGTCATCAGCTGGAACGTCGTCAGCGGGATACGGATGCCCCGGAATGCATAAGTCTTTCCCTTTTCACAGAAAATGCGGGAAGTGGAATCCTGTCCGAAATACACAAGACATTTTCCGGAAGGGAAGTTGCCTTTGTATCCTTTGGAATTGATCCAGTCTACATTTTCACCGTAGTTGAAGCAGAAATAGAAATAATCACTGCCCGGTTCTGTTTCGAAAGATGTATCCTGCAGGAAAGAGAGAGACGATTTGACAAGGGTCGTACCCTTGATCACATCGATCGTCTGAACATAACCGATACCGCAGTTTCCGGGAATCGTATACTCTTTGCAGCATTTTAGAGTATTCCCGGTGTTCACGGAGAGATCTTCGAGTTTCAGCGTTGATTCATTCATAAACCGAAACCTCCCTGTTGATTTCACAGGGAAATAGTATCATGAGAAAAAATGGGCTTATGCCCATTTTCGATTAATAAATACTGTTTATTAACTCTGCGCAGACTTCCAGTTTCATTTTGATACTATCGCACAGAATCATCTCATTTATAAAGTCTTTTTCGCGAATTCGATACGCCAAGGACTGCGGGTACCGATGTGATATGCGACTGAGAAATTACCCTGATTTATCGCTACTCCGATGTGGTCCATGGAGTTCACATAACAGAGCGTTTCACCGAGTCCGACCTCTGCGAAGGTATGTACGAACGGCATATCGCAGCGGTACATCCTCCTCTTTCCGTTGAAGATGGATACATCCAGCATCTCGAGGTTCTTGACGTCGAGTTTCTCGAAGAGCTCCCGTGAGATATTGGTCCAGAGAGATCCGAAACGGATATCGAGGGTATCGATGGTACCGACGATACGGTTTCCTTCGAGGTAGGCAGGAGCGCTCTCCAGTTTCTTGTAGGAGTTCTTGCGGACCTTTTCGCCGATCTTCTCAAACGGGATCTTTCCGGAAGCTAATAATGCGCCGCTATAGGCATAGACATCTCTGCCGTGGAAGGTATTGGAAGCAGCGTCTTTCTTTCTTCTGCCGGTCTCTTCGGAGATCTCGCGGATCTCTTCGATGCCGATGACATCGCCTAAATGCGTCAGAGTACCGTTGTCCGGAGTGACGATGTAGTGACCGGAACGGGTACGGGCAACGACCGAACGGCGTTTGGAACCGACACCAGGGTCGACGACCGATACGAATACCGTGCCTTCCGGCCAGTACGGTACGGCCTGAAGAAGACGGAAGGAAGCTTCATAGACATCGAACGGCGGAATGTTGTGGGTGAGGTCATAGATCCTCAGCGAAGGATCGACGCATAATGCGACACCGGTCATGGCGGCTACTGCACCGTCCACCAGTCCGAAATCACTCTGCAATACCAGTAATCTGTTTACTTCCATATCTCGATCTCCCAATTCTTTCCATATCCGATCTGATAGCGTTCCATGAAACTGTCTTTATTGCAGTCAAGAGAGATCATCCCTCCGGATCCTTTATACAAGACAGGTTCTTTTTCCTGAACATATCCGAAGCTCTTCGCATAGAGAACTTCTTCTTCAAAACGTCTTTCTCCCGAACAGGTGATGAGGATATGAACGGGATCTCCTTCACGGAATCCGTTTCTTTCAAACCCGTCATTCGGGATATTCGTAGCGATACTGCCGAAGTGTTTCAGACCGCTCAGCAGTATTCCCTTGACTCTATTTGGAGAATACTCCGGTGTGAGGTAGTATTCATCCGATTCTACGACTTCTTCGACCGGATAGCTCTCTCCCAGTTCTTCGAAAGAGTACTTACCGGATGCCAGCAGGGCAGCGGTATACGCAAAGATATCTCTGCCGTGGAATACCGAAGAGCTTCCGCTTCCCGGCAGACGGCATATCGTTTCATCCAGTTCCCGGATCTCTTCGATGCCCGGATCATGTTTCATATGCGTGAAGGAACCGTTGTCCGGAGAGATCAGATATTTCCCGTCTTTCAGTTTCGCGACGGAAGCTTTGCGGGAAGTTCCGACGCCCGGATCGACGACCGAGACGAATATGGAACCTTTCGGCCAGTATTTTACCGTTGCGGCCAGAGACAAAGAAGCCTCGAACGGATCGAAATTGCGGATGTCATGATTGAGATCGACGATCTCGATATCTTTATCTACGGTCTTGATGACGCCTTTCATCGTAGCTACGGCAGACCAGGTCGTAGAGAAATCGGTCTGCAGGATCACCGGTCCTTTCATGCGTCCACCTCCAGCAGTTTCTTGATAGCGGTATAGTAGATCTCCAGGGCAGTGATGCAGGTGGAGACCTTGATGGATTCATCGTCTTTATGACAGAGATTCTCATCGTCCGGCATCAGAGGTCCGAAGGATACACAGTGGCCGTATACCTTGGAATAGCTGACTCCTCCGGAGATGAAGGCAGGGGTATCGTCCTGCGTGGCTTCTTTATAGGCAGCCATCAGGGCCTGAACATACGGATCATCTAAAGAAGTGAGTGTCGGAGGATCATCGTATGGCAGCTTCACGTCGAAGGACGGAAGATGTTTCTGAAGATGTTCGGTGAGCGTCTGAGAGGTGACGCCATAGGGATAGCGTGAATCGATATGAGCGATGATCTCATCGCCTTCGATCTTCAGGATACCCGGACTCATCGTCAGTCTTCCCATCGGTTCGATGTCATAGGCATTTTCACTGCCGCTACCGTAGAGGTCTGAGAAGCAGTCCGCTAATTCCGTAAAGATCTCTTCATGATAGATATCTCTAATCAGAGTGCATAGATCGATGATCGCACTGCGTCCTTCTTCCGGACGGCTCGCATGAGAGGAGATGCCCCGTACCTCGATATGCAGGAGATCACTGAGCGTGACATCTGCATCGAGATGATGAGTATCGATATAATTCTGTACTTCTTCGATATTGTCTTTATGTAATGTGATCTTGGCGATCGGAGCGATGATGTTCGGCTTGAGACCGCAGTCCAGCTCTTTGACGAATTCCGGTGTCTTTACCCGTATCGTCCACATCAGTGCACCTTTTTCTCCATAAGCGATAGGGAAGGTCCCGTCCGGTGTAAACGCAAAGGCAGGAAGTCCTTCCTGACGTACGTAGAGTTTCAGGTCTCCCATCATCCTCTCTTCATCGCTTCCGTAGACAAGACGGATCTCCTTATTGAAGGTATATCCTTCTTCCTTCAGCATCTTCGCCGCTAAATATACGAGATAGCCCGAGGTCTTCATATCCTGAGAACCTCTTCCAAAAAGGATGTCCTCATCCATATAGGCATCAAACGGATCCCGTGACCAGCCTTTTCCGACATTGACCACATCGAGGTGTGATGCGATATCGATCCTCTCTCCCTGACCGATGGAGCCGTAGACGACTTCTTTTCCGATCATGACCGGAGAGAATCCTTCTCTTCTGAGCAGTTCTTCCATGAACTGAAGCGCTTCAAAAACAGCTTTTCCATACGGATGGTCTTCATCGGCTGTCTGTTCATCATAGACAGATGGTATCGACAGCAGTTTCAGCAGATCATTCGAATGAGCCAGAAAGTATTCTTTGAATCTTACTTTATCCATGGACACCATACCTCATACGGACGTGGAACGAAGGTATGATAGACGATGACTCCCACCAGCATCGCTAAGAAGATGAGGTAGACGACCGTCATGAGTTTATCTCCCGGAGTATCTTCGTGTTCGGAATAGTAGGTACGGTCTTTCTTTTTGCCGAAACCTCTGAGGTCCATCGCATTGGAGATGTTTCCGACACGGTCGAAGGATGTGATGATGAGCGGAGCGAGAATGAGGACATTCTGTTTGAGGCGGTCTCCCAGTTTCGCTTTCTTCGGATCGAGTTCGACACCTCTCGCCTGCATGGAGATCTTGATGTTGTGGAAATCACGGGTGATATCCGGAATATAGCGGAAGGCGATGGAAACGATCGTACAGATCTTATACGGGACTTTGATGGAGTGCAGACCGGCAGCCATCTCCGAAGGAGTGATGGACTGGATGAAAGTCAGCGACAGCAGGAAAGTCGCAATGAATTTGATGAAACGTACCAGGAAGTACCAGAGGGTCTCCTTGGTGACGATGAAATAATCGGTGAATTTGAAGAGGACAGTAGATCCTCCGACGAGATTTCTTCCATAGTCCGGAGATACGATCCAGATCAGGAAGAGGTTGAAGAGGTTCATCAGGATGACGAAGGCCAGGATGCCCAGGGTCTTCTTCTTATCCGGATGCAGAGAATATAAGGCGATGGAGAATAAGAGGAAGAACGGCAGGATCAGACGGAAATCCCAGGTCGCGATCAGCAGGAAGATCAGAATGAAGAAGGTACGGACCTTCGTCTTTCCGGTCAGCTTATCGAGAAAGGTATTTCCCGGTCTCGTGTTGATGAATAAACGCTTATCCATTAACGGGACCTCCTTTCTTCATTGATGAACGCATGGATGAATTCCTCCGGATCGATACCGGCCTTATTTGCCAGAGTGACCAGAGAAGTCTCTTTCAGCGACGCTTTCTCAATGACATCGGAATCGGAGAGGACCTTGAAGACCGGATCATCGGCCAGAAGGACACCGTCCGAGAAGACGATGGCACGATCGGTATATTCGATCGCCAGATGCATATCGTGAGTGATGAACAGGATCGTGATCCCGTATTCGCTGTTCAGTTTCTCGAGAAAACTCATGATCTCGGTATAGTGACGGTAGTCCTGACCGGCTGTCGGTTCATCGACGATGATGATCTCCGGACGCAGGGACAGGATCGAAGCGATCGTGACTCTCTTCTTCTGACCGTAGCTGAGTACGGATACCGGCCAGTTCCTCATCGGATAGAGATCGGTCATCTTCAGTACTTCTTCCGTATTCTTATCGATCTCTTCCTGAGACAGCTTATTGAGTTTCATCGCCAGCTGTATCTCGTCTTTGATCATATCCTTTACCAGCATCTGGTTCGGATTCTGCATGACATAGCCGATGAGCTTGCCTAATTCTTTGATGGAATACTTCAGGGTATTCTCTCCTCTAAAGCGGATCTCGCCTTTTACAGGACGGAGTATCCCGCATAGGAGCTTGGCCATCGTGGACTTTCCGGCACCGTTCTTTCCGATGACGGAGATCTTCTCTCCCTTATGGATCGTAAAGGAGATATCTTTGAGCGCTTCAAAATCGTCATAGGAAAAAGACACGTGATCGACTTCCACGAGTACTTCATCGGATACTTCTGTCTGTTTTAAGGAGGCTCTCTGTTCACGGAAATGAGCAGTGAGCTTATCTTTATAGCGGTCGATATCGATCTGTGCGATATCTTCGAGATGGTCGTTCTCATCAAAGGAACAGCCGGCATTCTTCAATGCGGAGATGTAGAGCGGTTCCCGGATGCCCATCTCTTTTAATACACCGGAACGAAGGAGTTCATCCGGTGTCGTATCGAGGGCGATCTCGCCCTCATGGACCAGTATGATGCGGTCCACATGGCGGTATAATACATCTTCGAGACGATGCTCGATGATGAGTACAGTCTTATTCTTCTCCCGGTACATGCGGTCGATCAGATCGACGGCCGTCATGCCCATAGCCGGGTCTAATGCAGCGAGAGGCTCATCAAATAACAGGATCTCTACGTCGTTGTGGATGACACCGGCGAGAGCGACTTTCTGTTTCTGGCCTCCGGAAAGGTCATACGGCAGTTCTTCCAGGAAGTCTTCCATTCCTACGGTAGTAGCGGCTTCCTTCACCTTTTCCAGCATCTGAGGACGCGGCACACATTCGTTTTCTAAAGAAAAGGCGATATCTTCCCCTACGGAAAGACCGATAAACTGGGCGTCCGAATCCTGCTGTACCGTCCCTACGTGGTTGGAGAGGGTAAAGAGGTTGGAATCTTTTGTCTCGATACCCGCAACCTTGAGAGAGCCCCGGATCTCCCCGGGGTAGCTGAACGGATTGAGCCCGTTTATACAGTTGGCCATCGTCGATTTCCCGGATCCCGAAGGACCCAGAATGAGGACTTTTTCACCCTGATAGATCGTTAAATTGATGTTTTTCAGGGTCTCCTCATTCTGAGACTTATATCGGAAACTGAAATCTTTGAATTCGATGACAGGTTTCGGCATTACTCTTTAGAGAGGTTCGTGCCGCGTTTGTATCTGTTCGCAAGTAAGAACAGAAGCGGAATACCGACGATCAGCTGGACCGCGATATTGGATGCACTGGCTGCCCAAGCCTGAGAGAAAGTGATGGTGAGTTCCTGGCTGTAGAATAAGTAAGTCAGTACCGGTGTAACGACACCGAATGCGAAGAGCTGTCCGACAACGACGGATACGACATACCAGACGACGTGCTTCGTTTCGAACTTTCCTTCTGTGATGTAGGCACCGTAGAGCGGTAAGAGACCTACGAAGAAGGCTGCAACACCATTACCGATAGACCAGTCAAACCAGAAGCCCCAGCCGCCGATCAGGTCAGCGATGACGTTTCCTAAGAAGGCTGTAAGACAAGCCGGAACCGGACCGAAGAGAGCTCCTACGATGACCGGAACGATCATAGCGGTCGATAAGGAAGTGTTCGTAAAGACACGGATGCCTCCATAGTTCATAAGAACACCGAACAGAGCTGCACCGATCGCGATACCGACGATCGTTTTGGTATCCCATTTTCCAACTAACAGGCTACCGACAGATTTCTTGACTGACATATACATGTCCCCCTTTTCTTTTATGGTCAAACAGGACCGTAAAGGTCTGTGTGCCAACTTAGATACGATCTTCCCCTGTAATAAAAGAATTACTTATATATTTTATTACAGTAAGGTGTTTTTTCAAAGAAAAGATATAATAAAGGTATGCCGAAGGATAAATATCTGCCGGAAAGAGAGAGACTCAAAAGCGGAATGGAGGAAAAAGACCGGGAAGCTACTGAGGAACTCTTTGAAGAAGTCATCGAAAAGGTCAAGCTGACCAGTGCGGCACACAATGAACTGATCAGTCATTTTTATCGTGCCTTTGACCGTTATCTGGATCAGGAAGTGCCGGTAGAAGAGATCTGCCGGAGACTGGATCCGAAGAAACTGGGAGACTTCTATACCGATCTCAAGAGAGAGTCCTATATGCTGGATAATGCAGCCATCATCTATCCGCTGGGAATGAAATACGGACAGATGCCGATGTTCCGCTTATCCGTAGAACTGAAAGAGGAAGTCGATCCGATCATCCTGCAGATGGCACTGGATTTCACTCTCAAGCGTTTTCCTACTTTCTCGGCTGTCGTCAAGGCCGGTTTCTTCTGGCACTATCTGGAGACTACCCGCAACATCATCAAAGTCGAAGAAGAGAAGGAACTGCCATGCAAGCCGATATCGATCTTCTTGCGCAGTGCGAGATCCTTCCGGGTCCTTTATTATAAGAAACGCATCAGCGTCGAATTCTTCCATGTATTGACTGACGGAACGGGAGGCATGGTGTTCCTCAAGACCTTACTGGCCCAGTATCTGGAACTGCTGGGAAAGAGTATCCCGATCGAAGATGAGATCCGGGACATCAACGAAGAAGTCGATCCGGAGGAACTCGTCAATGAATTCGATAAGGCAGTAGGGGATTCGGATTTCAATACCTTCCTGGGAAAGAATTCCGTACAGCTGGATGGGAAACTCTCTTCCATGAATCCTTCCGATATCATCCATATCGAGATGAGCGGGAAACAGCTGAAAGAAGCAGCGCATTCCTATGGAGGAACGATCACGGCCTATATCTTGGCGATACAGTTTTTAGCCGCAAAGAAATGTGTGAAAAACGGAGGTCTCTTCAATATACAGGTCCCGGTGAATATGCGGAAATATAACGGTTCGAAGACTCTGCGCAATTATTCGATGTATTTTCAGGCATCGATGGAGCTCAAAGATGTGAGCGATAAACGAAGCACTGTAGCGGAGATGATGAAGCAGTTCAAAGAAAAAGGTACGGAAGAGTATCTGAATCAGATGATGACGATGACCGGAAGATTAATAGACATGCTGAAGTATGTGCCGTTATTCTTAAAGGTCCCGGTATGTCAGATCGTCTACGGCTATCTGGGCAACAATATCATCGGTTCGACGATCTCCAACCTCGGTATCATCAAAGTACCGGATGAGATGAGAGAACACATCCGTCATTTTGATTTCCTGATATTGCCGGGAAGTCCGAACCGGGTCACGACTTCGCTCATATCTTTCGGCGATATCGTCCGTTTTACCCTGATCAAGGCAAGCGAGGATCCTTCTTTTGAAGAAGAAGTCGTCCGTTTATTAAAAGAAGACGGCCTGAATATCCGTCTGGAAGGGAGTCCGCATTATGGATCGTAAGATCATCTATCCGACTCCTAAAGGGATGAGCCGTTTCCACCGTACTCTGCGGAAGATCACCCGTATCGTTTTCGTTGCGGCTGCCCTCATCTGTCTCATCATTAATTATTTCGTAAAAGGACCGGCCTGGAGTCTCGTCGTCGTCTGGTCTCTCTATATTGCCTGGAAATTCCTTTTCTCCTTGAATCTCGTAGAGTTCTCCATATATTCTCATACGATACACATTCTGATCTACATCCTGGTGCTCTTGTGGCTCATCGACCGTTTCCTGGCACCGGGTATGGGTGATATCGTCATACCGATCGTCCTCTTCGGGATCTTCGTTACGATGTTTATTCTCTATTTCTCCATCTATGACCGCAAGGAGAAACATCTGATGTCTATCCTGACATTGGGCATCATCGTCGTCATCATGGTCCCGTATTATATCCATTCACTGCCGATCACCAACTGGCTGACTTTCGCCTTCCTGATCGCTTCGCTGGTATTGTTTATAATGCTGGTGATCATCTCCCGGAAAGAGATCCTCTATGAACTGAAAGTACGCTTCGTCGTACGCGATAAACAGTAAAGTCCGTAAAAGAAAACTGCCGTGCCCGGCAGCTTCTTTTTCAATTATTTAAAAGGGGATAGATGTACGATACAAGATTTAGAGGAATGTACCGGTAAGGATCTCTCCTTACGCTTATATACTAATCAATAAGAATCACAGAATTATGGATAAATTATGTGAAATCATGTGAGTTTTAAGGTCTTCCGGCAGATGTAGATCCATAAGATGAATTCTACGGCAGTGGTGATGATCCAGCTGACCGGGAAACACATATAGATCGATGCTAAAGTGCCTAAACGCGGGAAGACGATCCAGAGCCAAGCAAAGCGTACACCGCAGATCCCCGCCAGCATGATGACGGTCGGAGCGGAAGAATGTCCCAGACCTCTCATCGAAGAGACGAAGATGTCGAGGATGCCGTTGAACAGTAATAACCGTGCGACCCAGTAGGTGCGGATCATGCCGTATTCGATGACCTTCGGATCGTTGGTATATAACTGCAGGAAGAGATCTCCTCGCGCATATAAGGCAAATCCCAGACCTCCGGCAATGACAGCCACGAAGAGGACGCAGATCCAGGTGATGGGACGGATCCTGTCGTATCTTCGGGCACCGTAGCACTGGCTGGTGAAGGTGATGGCTGCCTGAGAGAAGGCCATCGTTCCGATATAGACGAAACCTTCGATATTGGCGCCAATGGAGTTACCGGCGACGATACCGGTATCATTGAAGGAATTGATCGAAGACTGGATGACGATATTCGATAAGGAGAAGACGATACCGGAGATCCCGGCCGGGATACCGATACGCATGATCTCTTTGACGATAGCTCCGTTGACTTTGATCTTCTTCGGATCGAGCTTCGTCGCATCGTTGTCTTTCATCAGGGTGATGAATACGAGAACGGCAGAGACTGCTTCGGAAGCGACAGTCGCCAGGGCGACACCGGCAACAGCCCAGTGAAGGACGATGACGGTGAAGAGGTTCAATAAGATATTGATGACCCCGGATACAGCCAGGAAATACAGCGGTCTTTTCGTATCTCCCTTGGAACGGAGTATCGCTGATCCGAAGTCGTAGATCATCAGGAAGATGACACCGGCATAATATATCTGCATGTACAGGACGCTTTGATCGAGGATATCTTCCGGTGTCGACATCAGTTTTAAGAACGGCCGTGCGGTAAAGATCCCGATGAAGGTGAGGATCACACCTCCGGCAATGGCCACATACATGGAGGTATGGACCGCATCGGATACCTTCTGTTCATCTCCCTCGCCGATATAGCGGGCGATGAGGACATTGGCACCGGTAGCCAGACCGAAGAAAAGGGCCGTAAAGAGATAGACGAGGGAACCGGTAGCACCGACAGCTGCCAGTGCCTGATCTCCGGCAAATTTCCCGACGACGATCGTATCGGCCGCATTGAATAAGATCTGTATCAATTGTGAAAACATCAATGGTATGGAAAAGAGGAAGATATTCTTCCATAAAGATCCGTTCACGATGTCCAAACGCTGTTTTTCTTCCATACCTGATAGATTCTATTATAGTGACGATACATAAAAAGAAAACAGGAATTGCTTCCTGTATGTCTCATTCTGCTGAAGTAAACCCTTTCAGGGTATTTTATTCAGGATCCTTCCCGATAAATACGGTATGGAATTCTCCATCATAATCGATACGGTTCAGTGATCCGTTTTTTACGGCACCTCTCGGCAGCGGTATTTCCGGAATTCCGTTCAGTAACTGTATGAAGGAACTGACGATCGAACCGTGTGTCGTGATCAGGATCTTCTCGTATTCCGTCGTCTCGATGATCTCCATCAGCGCTCTCTTCATACGCAGAGCTGCCTCGGTCCTCGTCTCTCCGTCAAATCCGGTATAGGTATCGATCGACTGATCGGCCCGGACATAGTCGGTGATGACCTCTCCTTCAAAACTTCCGTAGGAACGTTCCTTCAGATCATCCATCACGATGATGTCTTTCTGATGGATATTGGCCAGCAGTGCCGTCTCATAGGCTCTGCTTAACGGAGAAGAATAGACGATCTCATAAGGGACCTCTTTCAGCATCTCTCCGGCTTTGCGGGCATCTTCTCTTCCCCGGTCATTCAGAGGTACATCGGTCGTACCCTGTATCCTGCCGCTTTCATTCCAGTCCGTCCTTCCATGACGGATAAAGTAGAATTCTCTTTTCATGGTATGTCCATTCTAACAGGAATCATTCGGGAAGAGAACGGAAATCTTCTTTGACCTGAGAAAGAAAACGCTCAGCGATCGGAGTAAAGGCCTGATACCGGTTCCAGATCAGATAGAGTCTAACTTCCAATACAGGAGAAAGAGGACGGAAGACGAGACCACTGTCTTCGGATATATCGACGAGGTGTTCAAAAGACAATTGATAGCCCAGTCCTTCCTTTACAAACAAGGAAGCGTTATAGGAAAGACGGAAGGATCCTTCGAGATGGAGGTCGGAATAGCGTTCCTTCGCCCACTCTTTGATATCTCCTTCCCAGCCCTGTTCCGAAGTGAAGAGAGGGATCCCGATCAGATCATCGATCGTAATAGTTTCTTTCTTCGCAAGAGGAGCGTCCTTTGGCATGATGAGTCCCCAGATATCCTTCTGTGGGAATTCGATGTATTCGTACTTCCGTTTGTCCGGCGTATCGCAGATGACCGCAAAGTCCAATAGTCCCTTGTCCAGTTTCTCCGTCACCTGTTCAGTATCGCCGCTGGTGATGTGGTAATGGAGGCCCGGATAACGTTCCTTCAAGATACGGATCTCTTTGGCCAGATGGATGATCTGATAGGATTCCGCCAGACCCAGATAGAGTTCTCCGCCGTTGATATCATCGAGCGACAGGAATTCCTTCTCGATCTTGTCTGCCATTCTCAAAAGATCTTCTGCCCGGTCTCTCAGCAGTACTCCTTCTTCCGTGAGGGAGATGCTGAAACTGTGACGCACAAAGAGTTTCTTGCCCAGTTCATCTTCGAGAGACTTCAGTGTCTTGGACAGTGTCGGCTGAGAGACATGCAGGATCTCGGCAGCTTTCGTCATATTTTCTTCCCGGGCAACGGCCAGGAAATACCTCAGTGATCGTATTTCCATAGAACCTCCTATGATATTCAATAAAAGAATAACATGATATTCGTTATATGTATTAGCGAATATCTTAACCGGAGCGGATAATGAAGAGGAAAAGGGGATGGACATGGAAGAAACTCTGGAAAATATGTGTCAGGCACTCAGTGATGCCGGCTGCGATGAAGAGGCGATCCATAAAGCTGAAAGGCTGTACGGTAGCGATGAACTGCTGCGTTATCTGAGACTCTGCCGCTGCGAACGCATGGAAGAGCTTCATAAGAGCCAGAAGAGAGTCGATCTCATGGATCATCTCATCAGAAATATCGAAAAGAATAACGGAAAGGGAAGAAAATAAGATGAAAAAGGAAGAATTAGTACTGACAGAGACATGGGATAAGACATTCCCGAAAAGCGAAAAAGTCGAACATTCCAAAGTTACATTTATAAACCGCTACGTCATCACCTTAGCTGCCGATATGTATGTACCGAAAGATAAAGAAGGAAAACTTCCGGCGATCGCCGTATGCGGACCGTTCGGAGCCGTCAAGGAACAGTGCGCCGGATTATATGCTCAGACTATGGCGGAAAGAGGCTTCCTGACTATCGCCTTCGACCCGTCCTTCACCGGAGAGAGCGGCGGCAATGTTCGCTATATGGCTTCTCCGGATATCAATACGGAAGACTTCATGGCGGCTGTCGATTTCCTGTCGCTGAATGAGAGAGTCGATCCGGAACGTATCGGCATCATCGGCATCTGCGGCTGGGGAGGCACGGCCCTCAACACGGCTGCACTGGACACCCGCATCAAGGCAACGGTCGCCTCGACGATGTACGATATGACGAGAGTCAATGCGAAAGGATACTTCGATTCCGAAGACAACGAAGAAGCGCGCTATGAAAAGAAGAAAGCGATGTGTGCCCAGAGACTGGAAGATCTGAAGAATGGAGAATATAAACTTGGCGGCGGTGTCGTCGATTCGCTTCCGGAAGATGCCCCGTTCTTCGTCAAGGACTATTACGATTACTACAAGACCAATAGAGGCTATCACGAACGTTCGCTCAACTCCAACGGCGGGTGGAACGTCATCGGCTGTGAGTCCTTTATGAATCAGCCGATCCTGTGCTATTCCAATGAGATCCGCAGTGCCGTACTGATCATGCATGGAGATAAGGCTCATTCCTACTACTTCGGCAAGGATGCCTATGAAGATATGATCCGTGACAGCAAATATACTTCCAATAAACAATTCCTCTCGATCCCGGGTGCTGTCCATACCGACTTATATGACGGCGGCGGAAAGAATGCGATCCCGTTCGATAAGCTGACTTCCTTCTTTAGAGAGAATCTCAAATGAAACGGAAAACGAAGATCCTGTCTCTTCTCTTGATGATCCTCTTATTCTGTCTGGTTTCCTGCAAGCAGGAAGAAAAGACCGAAGAGGAGATCGTACCTGAGGAGACAGGCACGGAAAGAGAGGAAGATACTATGATCTATGCGTATGTGAACGGCTATACTCTGGAGATCCTTCCGGAGAAGAATTCTTCAGCAGAAGCCTTTATCGAATTACTGAAACAGGGAGATGTGACCGTAAATACGAGAGACTACGGAAACTTCGAGAAGGTCGGTCCCTTAGGAACTTCTCTTCCGAGAAACGACAAGCAGATCACGACGGAAGCGGGAGATCTTATCCTGTACCAGGGAGATCAGATCACACTCTACTACGATGTCAATTCCTGGAGCTTTACCTTACTGGGCAAGGTACAGGGACTCTCTCAGAATGAACTGAAAGATATACTGGGTGATGGTGATCCGACCATCGTATTTTCATCGAACCGGCATCCACATTAGGATTCCGGAAGCGAGCCTTTCCTTTCTCCAAACAAAGGAAGTCGCGTTTGATTACTCAGGAAACAGATCAAAGTTTATCTATGGCGCAGAGAAAATTAAGGCATTACAGAGCATAGATTATTATGCGGTAC
>JAZPYW010000074.1:0-15702 GCA_045544415.1 Erysipelotrichaceae bacterium | reverse complement strand
TGATCATTTGGTTTGTCTTCCTAAGACCGCTTGGCCTCCGACTTCGACCAGAACGATGAATTCCTTGTCGGCGATCTCCAGGTTGAACTCCTGGACAGCAACGACACCTTCATCGGTGATCTGCAGGTTGACTTTATTCGTATTGACGTTCTCCTGCTTAGCCTTCTGCAGGAACTTTCTCTGTTTCTTTTCTGTATCCCCTATCGGATATACCTTCTTGATGTTTCTTAATAATACTTCAGCCATTGTTTCCTCCCATTAGCCCTTGACGCTTCCGGATGTGACACCCTTGATGATCGATTTGGACAGGATCACATAGATGATCATGACCGGCAAGATCGCCATCAGCATCAGCATATATACTTTACCCATATCGAATTTCGAATAGTCTGCACTGCGCAGCTGCGCGATCATGATCGGCACCGTACGGTACTGAGGTTTATTCAGCAACAGTGCCGGCATGAAGTAGTTGTTCCAGGAACCGACGAAGGAGAAGATCATCTGGACCGCTACCGCCGGTTTCATGATCGGTAAGACGATCGTATTGAAGATCTTGAACTCGTTCGATCCGTCGATCCTTGCGGCTTCCACCATATCGAGAGGAAGCGTCGCCTGCAGGTACTGTCTCATGTAGAAGTAGACAGCCGGAGCAGCGATGGACGGGATGATCAGGACCCAGAGCTTATTGGTGAGACCGTATTTGTAGCACAGCTGTACGAAACCTACTGCTCCGACCTGAGACGGGATCATCATGATCGCCAGGATGAAGAGGTGGACGAGTTTCTTGTGCTTGAAGTTGTATACGTAAGTGCCGTACGCCGTCAGTGCCGAGAAGTAGGTCGTCAGCAGTGCCGACAGCATGGCGATGATGAAGCTGTTCTTCATGCCGACCGGGATATTGATATCCCCATCGTGCCAGGCGTTGTAGAGGTTTTCTAAGAAGTGTCCGCCCGGGATGATCGTAAAGCCGGTATTCAGCTGCGCATTGGAACGCGTCGAATTGATGAACATCAGATAGAAGAAGAAGAGACAGAGGGCTGCCAGAAAGATGAGGATCGCATAGACGACGATCCGGGAGATCAGCAGCTTGATCCTTGCCTGTTTATCGGTTTTTTCCATGAGTTCCCCTTTCTAGCCCTTATCGATGACTTTGAAGACGATCGTAGAGAGGACGACCGTGATGATGAACAGCAGTACCGATACCGCACCGGCCATACCGTAGTTCTTGGAAGTGCCTAAGAAGCGGTTCAGATACATGATGAGCGTCATCGATGTATTGTCCGGTGTACCGATGCCGTTGGTCAATACCTGAGGGACATCGAACATCTGGATACCGCCGATCATCGAAGTGATGAAGACATAGATGAAGATCGGCATCAGCAATGGCATCGTGATATGGAAGAAGACCTGAACAGAGGAAGATCCATCCAGTCTGGCCGATTCGAAGAGCGATTCATCGATGCCCTGGATACCGGCCATCAGCAGTATCGTCGTATTGCCGAACCACATCAGGAAGTTCATCAGCGCGATCAGAGCACGAACCGTGACTTTCACGCCGAGGAAGTTGAAGGCCGTATCCAGTACGCCCCACTGCATCAGCAGCTGATTGACCGGTCCTACCTGAGAGAACAGGGCAAAGAACAGCATCGAGAAGGCGGAAGCCATGATCAGGTTCGGCATATAGATGACGGTCTTGAAGAACTGCTGTCCCTTGATGTTGAGTCTCGTGCTCGTAAAGAACAGTGCCAGCAGCATCGCAACTACGAACTGCGGTACGGCACCTAACAGCCACAGCCAGATCGTATTCCCGAGGAATTTGAAGAGCGGGATGTAGCCGGAATTGTTCAGGGTGAACAGCGCCTTGTAGTTATCCAGTCCGACGAAGTTCGGTCCGATGACGGTAAGACCGTCCCGGTAATACTCGAAGAAACTGTTATATACGGTCAGTAATTGCGGATACAGAGTAAAGATGAAGTATACGACGAAGAACGGGATGATGAAGATATAGCCCCATTTCGCGTACGAGATCGATCTCTTCTCCGGGATCCTCCTTGTCTTTTCCATTTTCTATCTCCTTTACTTATATTCTTTCATAAACAGACCGGATTGTTTATGAAAGAAACTGTGGCAGGACGAAGCCTGCCACAGATCATGATTTGTTGCTTATCGGCTTATTCAACCGTAATGCTCGGATATTTGTCTCTGATGAAGTCTTTGAAGTTGTTCAGAGCGTCTTCTCTTGTAGCTACCTGGCCATCGAGATATTCGGTGAAGTACTTCTGCAGACCTTCGTTGCAGAGCTGGTCATACTGAGTAACGTTCTGGAACTTGATGTTCTTAGCGAGTTCAGCGAATACGGCGTTCGGGTTCTGACCGCCTAAGAATGCGGAACCGAAGGAAGCATCTGTCGCATACTTGTTGTTGACCTTCATGTTGTTGGAGAACTGTGCTTCGTTGACAACTAATGCATCGCATACCTTTTCATCGTTGATGAAGGTGTTCATGATCTCAGCAACCATTGTCGGGTTGTCGGTACCTGTTGCTGCAAGCATCCATGTGCCGCCCCAGAACCAAGCCTGCGGACCCTGGCAGATAGCCCAGTCACCGCTGGAGCCCTTTTCGGCATCCTGTGCATTGGTCATAGAGAAGTTGAAGTACCAGGCCGGTCCGAAGTAGCAGAGAGCCTTGCCGTCTTTGAACATATCTTCAGTAGCTTCAGAGCCCCAGATGGAAGATGTGTAATGAGTGTAGCCGTTCTTGACATAGTTTTCGGACTGATCCATCCACTTGGAGATGCTGGCATCGAGATTGAGCTTGCCGTCTTTGACCCATGGAGATGTTGCATTGTTGGAGTAAACACGGTAAGTCGCATTCGTCGTGGAGATCATGTAGTAGCCTTTTTCCTTAGCCTGAGCAGCTAATGCATCGAAGGCATCCCAGTCTTTCATAGCTTCCTGTACAGCAGCCGGATCATCCGTACCGAGGATATCGGCAGCGATGGAACGTCTGTAGATGACAGCAGCCGGGCAGCACTGGAAGGATACGCCCTTGACGACGCCCTTGGCATCGGAAGCAGCTTCTACCGTGTACTTATAGGCATTGGAGAAGTCCGTGACACCGATCGACTTGACATCCATCGTCGCATCGGAGTTCGTGTATTTCAGGATATAGTCTGCTTCAGCGAGGAAGAGGTCGACCTTTTCATCAGCTGCAGCATCAGCCTGAGCGAGGAGTGCAGCGTCCAGAGCATCCTGGTATGCGCCGTCATCACTTGGATAAGTAGTACGTTTGATCGTGACATCACCCTTCTTGAGTGTGTACTCATCGACTACGGAGTCAGCATAGTACTTGCCTAAGAAATCCCAGAATTCAGTGTTCCAGGTCCAGACATTCAGGACTTTGCCTTCTGCCGGAGTGTCGTCTGCCGGAGTTGGTTCCGGTTCTGTCTTGCTTCCGCATCCGACTAACGTGAAGATCATCAGCAGAGCCAGCAGGAGACTTAACAGTTTTTTCATGTAGATAATTCCTTTCCTTTCAATTATAGCGGTACCGCATTGAAGGATACCGGGGAAAACGTACTTAATCGTTTTCGTCATCTTCAGTATAGCACAATTTTCAGAATGTCAACATCTTTTTTTGAAAACGTTTACGTTTCCCGAATTTCCCCCTAAAATGCCTTGTTTTTATCATATATTCACGCTATACTTAACTTAATCGTTTTAGTAATGTGTTGAGGAGGACTCGATTATGCGCTATGGACATTTTGATGATCAGCGAAAAGAATATGTGATCGAAAGAGTCGATACACCGCTCCCTTGGATCAATTATCTGGGCAGTGATGAATTCTTTGCGCTATGTTCCAATACAGCGGGAGGCTATGCCTTCTATAAGGATGCCCGGCTTCGCCGCATCACCCGTTACCGTTATAATAATCTTCCTTTAGATCAGGACGGTTTCCATATCTATATCAAGGATGGAAATACCGTATGGAATCCGGGAGGACGTCCCTGCGATACCAGATTGGATCATTATGAATGCCGTCACGGCATCGGCTATACGACCATCACCGGCCGAAAGAAGAGTATCGAAGCAGTCCAGGAACTCTACGTTCCAAAACACGACAACATCCTGCTGAACCGTCTCACGCTCACCAATAAAGGAAAGACAGATAAAGAACTGGATCTGTTCTCCTTTTTAGAATTCTGTCTCTGGGATGCCCAGGACGACTCTACGAACTTCCAGAGAAACTATTCGACCGGAGAAGTCGAAGTAGACGGATCGAGGATCTACCACAAGACGGAATATCGGGAAAGAAGAAATCATTACGCGGTATTCTTCGCGAACAAGAAGGTCACTTCCTTCGATACCTCAAGAGATGCCTTCATGGGTGTCTACGGTTCCCCTGCTATGCCGGATGCATTGAAGGCCGGACACTGCTCCGATTCCATCGCTCATGGCTGGCAGCCGGTCGGTGCCCACCACTTCCACATCACCTTAAGACCGAAAGAGTCCTATGATGTCATCTTCGGACTGGCCTATGCGGAAGTACCGTACGATAAGAAATTCATCGCTCCGGGAAAGATCGACCGTTCCTATGGTGAAAAGATCATTGAGAAATATGATACGAATGAGAAGTTCAATAAAGGAAAAGAAACTTTAAAGAGATTCTGGGATGAGCTCCTCTCCGGTTTCTGCGTATCGACCGGAAACGACAAAGTCGACCGCATGGTCAATATCTGGAATGCCTACCAGTGCATGGTGACCTTCAACATGTCCCGTTCGGCTTCCTACTATGAATCCGGTATCGGCAGAGGCATGGGTTTCCGCGATTCCTGTCAGGATCTCCTGGGCTTCGTCCATATGATCCCGTCCAAAGCCAGAGAACGTATCCTCGATATCGCCGCTACTCAGAAGAAGGACGGCGGTGCCTACCACCAGTATCAGCCGCTCACCAAGAAAGGCAATTCGGATATCGGCGGAGGCTTCAACGATGATCCGCTGTGGCTGATCGCCGCAACAGATTCCTATTTAAAGGAAACAGGAGACTGGTCCATCCTCGATGAGATCGTCGATTTCGACAACGATCCGAGCGAAGCCCGTTCCCTCTTCGAACATCTGAGCCGCAGTTTCCATTACACACTGAACAATCTCGGCCCGCATAAGCTTCCGCTCATCGGCCGTGCCGACTGGAACGACTGTCTCAACCTGAACTGCTTCTCGAAGTATCCGGGTGAATCCTTCCAGATCTCCGGACCTTCCGAAGGACCGGTCGCAGAATCGGTATTCATCGCCGGCATGTTCGTGAAATACGGAAAGGCCTATGCCGAGATCCTGAAGAGACTCGGCAAGGATAAAGAAGTCAAAGAAGCAGAGAAAGCAGTCGAGGACATGGAGAAAGCCATCCTCAAAGACGGCTGGGACGGAAAGTGGTTCTTACGTGCCTACGACGCCTTCGGCAAGAGAGTCGGCTCCCATTACAACAAGGAAGGCCAGATCTTCATCGAGCCTCAGGGCATGTGTGTCATGGCCGGTGTCGGTGTCGATACAGGCGAAGCACAGAAAGCCCTCGATTCCGTTCAGGAAAGACTGGAGACGAAGTACGGCATCGTCCTGCTGAATCCGGCCTACACTTCCTATCAGCTGAGTCTCGGTGAGATCTCTTCCTATCCTCCGGGCTATAAAGAGAACGCCGGTATCTTCTGTCACAACAACCCTTGGGTCATCTTTGCGGAGACCGTCGTGGGACATGGAAACAGAGCCTTCGAACTCTATAAGAAGACCTGCCCGTCCTTCCTCGAAGACATCTCCGAGATCCACCGTACCGAACCGTACGTATACTGCCAGATGGTCGCCGGAAAGGACGCTCCGACCTTCGGAGAAGGAAAGAACTCCTGGCTGACCGGAACCGCTGCCTGGACCTTCACCGTCCTCACTCAGGGCATCTTAGGCATACAGCCGGACTATGAGGGACTCCTCATCGATCCGTGTATCCCTTCCCATGTGAAAGAATTCCATGTCGACCGTCTTTACCGCGGTACGATGTATCACATCACCGTAAAGAATCCAAACGGCAAGGAAAAAGGCGTCACCCGGATCCTGGCAGACGGAAAGGATATCCCGGTAGGACCGTTACCTCTCTCGAAAAAGAAAGAGATGGATATCGAAGTTATTTTATAAGGCGGATCTCCGCCTTTTCCTAAGGAGAAATTCAACATGACCTTTATCAGCGAAACGAGCCGCAGCGAGGCTGTAAAGCCCTTAGAATACGCAAAGAAGATCTATAAAGACCGGCTCTACAACCATAGCGATGCCGTATTCTTTTCTCTCGCGAAATCACATATATTCGCCGTCACCGGCATGACTATAAACATGCCGGCCGCAAGAGCACTTCTGGCCGATGCGGATATCGGAACCTATCTGAAAACTCTCGATGCCGATGTCCTCTACGACGTCTCCGGAAAACTGTATCAGGGAGAAAAAGAAACAGTTCTTCCTAAGGATCTTTCCGATAAGATGGAAGACATCCTGAAGAGACTCCTAAAAGCACCGGGGACGCTCAATGAGAACGGCGAACTCGTGATCGATCTTCTTTCCGATCCGATCGGAACTCACTATCCGGTCAACCTACTCTTGGGAGACCGGGAAGAGAGTGAAGACTGCCTGCAGTCTACGCCGAAATCCGTACTCGATCATTTCGGAAGAGGTTCTTTCCGGGGAAGACAGGAGAAACAGGTACTGGCTACCCGCTTTGTCCTCTCACCGGAAGAAAACGGCGAACCGTACAACCGCCAGTTCTATATCACGGAACATGGGAAACAGATCTTCTGTTCCTTCGATCCGCATCATAACGTCAAAGAAGCCTACTGTACTCATTCTCAGAACAGGACGGTGATCACCTATCATACCGAATGCGGTCTGAAGATCACCCGGATCATCTTCATCCTTCCTCACGAAGAAGGCATGCCTTCGGCCGTAGAAGCCCAGAAGATCCTCATTGAAAATGAGACAGATACCAAAAGAGACCTGCGCATCGTCGTAACGGGGATGTTCGGGATCACGGATCCGGCCACCCTTTCGGGAGATATCATCTACGCCAACGTCGTCGTTGAGAGCGAGATCGAATACCTCGACGGTGTCCCGATCGCCGTAGCAGCCCATCATCAGCCGAAGGAATGCAATAAAGAAAAGCGCTTTGCGATGCTGATGTGCGAGGGAAAGACGATGGATGAGTGTTCCTTCTGCCTTCCGGATTTCTTAGGAAGAGGTACTCCGGAACATCCGGAAGGTATCTCTTCCCTCTCCAATCTCCATTCAAGAAGACAGGCTGCCTTCTTTGCGATGTCCTCTTCCTTCACATTGGATAAAGAGGTCCATATCTCTTCCTTTGCGGGGATCAGCGATGGAGCAGAGGATGTGCGGGAGATCTTCCCGAAAGAGCTCGCTCATCTTTATGAACGCTATAAAGATCCGAAAGAGCTGGATCGTACCTTAGACAAAGTCATAAACAACGAAGAGGCCTATGCTTCGGCCTTATCGGTACATAGCGGAGACAGACTTCTCGATACCTATCTCTCGAAGAATCTGCCGTTCCAGGTCCTCTATCAGACCTACGTCTCCCGTTCCTTCGCCTGGACCCAGAAATCCTATCGGGAAACGGGATTCCGGGAGATACAGGATCTCTATGCCTCGATGTTTTATCTGCACGCTCAGGGAAAAGATGAGCTCATACGGAAGCTCCTCTCCTCCTGGATCGTCAACGTCTTCGAATTCGGCTATGCTTATCATAATTTCACCAGCCGCGGTAAAGAACCGGGCATGTGTTCCGATGATCAGCTCTGGCTCGTCCAGGCTGTCTATCGCTACATCCTTTTAAGCAAGGATATCTCTTTCCTGATGAAGGAATTCCCTATGGCCGGAAGCGATAAGAAGAGAACACTGCGCGATACCTTGATGGCCATCCTTCGTTATTCCGGAAAGATCTCTGTCGGAAAACACGGTCTGCCGTTACTGGATAAGGCCGACTGGAACGACTGTCTGAGACTCGATCACGATGTCCTGGAAGGTCCGGAAAAAGAGAAAGCCTACTATAAACAGTTAGCTGATCATAAACAGGGATTCGGCGTACCGTTCGAGAATGAACAGAGCGAATCCGTCATGAATGCCTGCCTGCTCAAGATCGCGGCCGATGAATGCGTCGAACTGGCAGAACTGCTTCACGATGAAGAACTGAAGACTTTTGCGCAAGAGATCGCAGACGATACGAAAGATACCGTACGGAAAAATGCCTGGAAGAACGGCTATTATGCCCGCTGTCTCATCAATGACGGAAGACCTTATTCCTATCTCGGTTCCAAGGGAGACGGACTCTCCCTCGATCCTTCCATCGATGGGACATACTACCTCAACTCTTTCTCCTGGACGCTCCTAGCGGATATCGCTTCCAAGGAAGAGATCGGGGAGATGCTGGAAGTCGTAGAGAGATATCTCAAGTGCGATGCCGGACTCAAACTCGTGACTCCGGTCGATTACGACAAACTCGGGATCACGACCGGTTCCTCCTTCTACTTCCCGGGAGACCGTGAAAATGGAGGCGTCTTCAAACATGCGGCCATGATGTGTACGGTCGCCTGTCTGAAGAAAGCCAAGACTCTTTCCGATCCGATCTTATCGAAGAGACTCAAAGATCTCGCCTTCTTCATGATCGAGAAGACCCTGCCGTATAAGACTCTGGAAGATCCGTATACCCTGAAAGGAAATCCGCGCTTCTGCACCCAGTACAACAACTCCGTAACAGGAGAAGGCATCGGTCCAATCCTCTCGGGAACAGCCTCCTGGCTGACTCTGGCTCTCTATGAGATCCTGGGCATAGACCTGAGAGGAAATAAACTTTCCATCTCTCCGATAACAGACCGGAAAGATGTCTCCTATACCCTGAACATCAAAGATACGGAATTTACCGTAGAACTGAAAGAAACAGACGGTCGTCCTTCCTGCCTCTATGACGGCAGGGAAGTCACGATGCCGTTAGAGCTTTCCTTCGATGGAAAGAAACATATCCTGGAGGTCCGGCAATGAAAAAGATCCTCGCTCTCCTTCTCCTCTTCCTCCTGCTGATCTCCTGTGCTCCGAAGTCTTCCTTCGACGGGAAAGACCGTCCTTCCGTAAACGGACAGCTTCAGGTCCTGAACGGAAGACTCTGCGATAAAGACGGGAAAGAAGTCATGCTGAGAGGAGTCTCCTCCAACGGCCTTTCCGTAGGAGAACGCTATATCAATGAAGATACTTTTCAGGGTGTCTCGAAGGTGATGGGAGCCAATCTCTTCCGTCTTGCCTTATATACCTGGGGTGTCGGTTCGGTAGGATACTGCAGCGGCGGCGATAAGAACCGTCTCTACCAGACCGTGATCAAAGGCGTGGAAGCGGCAGAGAAAGCCGATATGTATGCGATCATTGACTGGCATATCCTCGATGACGGCGATCCGAACAAGTATCTGGAAGATGCGAAGGTCTTCTTTGAAAAGATCTCGGAAGACCTCAAAGACAAAAACAATGTCCTCTATGAGATCTGCAACGAACCGAATCACTGCGACTGGCAGACGATCAAAGACTATGCGGACATCATCATCCCGATCATCCGCGAACACGATCCGGATTCCGTGATCATCGTCGGAACACCGAACTGGTCTCAGGATGTCGATACTGCCGCCAATGATCCGCTGAACTATGAGAACCTTCTCTATACCCTGCATTTCTATTCCGCTACGCATAAAGAGGATCTCAGAAACAAGCTGAAAAACGCTCTCTCCAAAGGTCTTCCGATCTTTGTGACGGAGTTCGGGATCACCTCTTCTTCCGGTGGTTATCCGGTGGATAAAGAAGAAGCAGATGTATGGATCGATCTGCTGGAAGAGAATAAGATCAGCTGGTGTATGTGGAACTTCTCCAAGGCTGCAGAACCTTGTGCCGCATTAAAAGGAGACTGTCTCAAGACCAAGGACTTCAGCAATGAAGACTTCTCGGAAGCAGGTCTCTGGTTCATCGATACGGTCAAAAAAGTAAATGAGAAATAAAAAAGAAAGGGTGTCGGATCTCACCCTTTCTTTTTGGACATTCACGGTTTGTGCATGTCATCCGCACTTTTATTGTATACCTTTTCAAGGCAAACAGTATCCGATTCTTGAAATGATCCGTAATGACTTCACGATCATCATTTACTGACTTTTATCTGACACGTTTCGTTCAGTTAAATGACCCGGTTCTGACATAGTATACTGTTTTTCGATCCAGCCCATCAGCAGATGCACGATCTTTTCCTGCTGGATCTCATTCAGCTGTGTATGCATCGGAACTTTATACCACTTATTGAGACAGCCTCTACAGCAGCATGCCGTCGCATGCATGGCCTTGAATACCGGATGTCCGGACATCGGCGTCTGTTTTCCGTCGTTGACAGGTTCTGCCGGAGAGAGTTTCTGACGTACGAAATCCCGGGCATGTGATTCTATCGTTTCCATGCCTTTGTCTCGGATATATTCGATGTCTTTCTTCGACAGCCTGAAACGTGAACGGAACTTCGAACCCTTCAGTCTGTCCAGTGCCTGATCTATCGTCTGCATGATCCCTCCTGAATCATAATCAGCTCAAAGCACCTTCCAGTATCCGGCTTTATTGGAGCCGATACGCATGATCCTGTGGAGGTCTTTCAGTACTCTTATTCCTTTATTGACAGCCGAGATACTCAGACCGGTCACTCTCGCGATCTCGCTCGTGAGGATCGAAGGACTCGTGCTGATCGCCGTCAGTATTTCTTTCTGAGATCCTGTCAGCAGCGACAGATCGCTTTCGTGTACTGCCGTCTCATAAGAAAACTTCAAAGTTACTGTAACGTGCGTAGGCGTGATCTCAAACGCTTCCTTTCCATATCTGCTGACGATCAGCGGTACCCCGTGTCCCGTCTGTTCGACAAGTCCCAGCTGACCCATGATCTTCTGAAGCTGCCGGTTCACCGGATGACTGATCCCCTGATAGAAATCTTCCAGAGGGTAATCTACCGGAAGGCCTCCTGTAGAGACGACTTCCAGCCGGTCGCTGAAGATATAGATCACCGGAGGGACCATCTTTGACCAGTTGGTGTGGAGACAGGCATTGCTCCAGGCTTCTCTCAGACACTCTCTGTCAAACAGCTGAACTTCCCTCCGTACAGCCTTTCCGCTCAGCTCCACCCTCGTCTCATTCAAAGAATCAGCATATTCAAGAGCCTGCTGCATAGACATTAATAGGCAGCGGTATCCATATTCATTTCTTGACAGCATCTTCGACTTGTCTCTGCCTTCAAAGCGGATCACTTTGATCGAATAATCGTTATTATCAGACAAAAGATCTGCCAGCTGATTGTATTTTCCATTTCGGCATAACAGTCCGGTATTCTTTTCAAAAGTCCTGTCATCGATAGAATAATCATGAATGACATATAACTGTTTGAGCTGCTGAAAAGTCAGTTCCTGATTGTAGGACTCAAGACTGGTAATGATCTCACCCGTATTTGTAAAGACCAGTTCTTTGAGCTGTTCCGGCTCGATCCTTCTGTTCTCGCTGCCGGAACGGATCAGGTAATGACCGTCTGCCGAATACGGCTTTCTGTTTCCGCTCACTTCTACGATGATGATCTTCCGGGACTCAAATTCATCTGTTTCGATAGTCGGGATCACCTGCGGCTTGATCCGCTCCATGATCGCATCCGTCAGATCACGGATCGTCTTATCTCCTATTTCCTGCCCTACGACTTCCCCATCGTCCCGTACACCAAAGTACACAGAACCTTTTCCGTGTTTGTTCAGCATGGCCGCGAGAGCTTCCAATGCTCTGGCAGTCTGCGATGTCGATAATTTGAATTCAATGATTTCCGATTCCAGTCCGAGATTCATACTACCCCCAAATCATTTTATTCTTCATTTATTCTATACTTATTCTACACTTTATTCTGTACTTATTCTATACTTTATTCTGTACTTTTTTTGAGCTGCGAGATCAGCATTCATTATATTTATTACCGGCAAAGCCTGAATATCCTAACAAAAAACAGTCCGAAAATATGTGTGATTTCTTCAGGCTGTTTTTCAATTCTTTATTATTCTGACATATCAGTAATAGATCTGGGTCTCGTTCAGTGCTTCCCCGTCTGTCTCGACATGTATCCTCTCATCGATCCTCTTCTGGGTCTCCTTTGCGAGTTTCCGGATCTCCTGTATCAGTTTCGTCTCTTCTTTGCTTAACGTCTTCTTCGGATAGGCAAGGAAAGTGGTAAGGACGGTATGGCTGTCGGAGAGAGGGATCATCGAGATGAGACCGGTTTTGACGAAGATGTCATCGATGCCCATGATGCTCGGCAGGATCGCATAGCCCATATTCCGCTCGATCGCATTCTTGATGCTGCTCTTATCGGAGAAAGTCAGGAACTTAGGCTTCCCTTTATGGATATTGACTCCCGAGACATCGCTCATCGGTTCGTTGTCCACAAACAAGATCGGCGTCTTATCGCTCAGATCTTCCACACTCAGCGAATGACGGAAGGAATCCGCATCCTTTTTGGAAAGGAAGACGACCATGTGATCCTGGATGATCTTCTCCACGTTATAATCATGGTCTTTCAGCTGGGATAATATCTTCTTCTCGGAAGCTTTGGTATAGCAGCCGATGCCGATATCGTTTCCCGTGGAAAACAGGGAAGACAATAACTCGTTGGTGCGCATCTCCTTGATGTTGATGGCGATATCTTTCAAAGAGGTGGACATCCTTTCCACGAGATCGATCGTAAAACTGCTGCAGACTTCCGGTACTGCCAGAAGATTGACTGCCCGGATGCTTTTCTTTTCCGATATCTGACGCATCTCTTCTATTGAGGCAAGGACGCTTTCGATCTTTTCATACAGTTCTTCGCCCTCTTTTGTGAGTTCTACTCCTGTATTGGAACGATGAAAGATCTTGAAGCCCAGTTCATCTTCTACGTTCTGAATGGCAATCGATACCGTAGGCTGTGTCGTATAGAGATTGCGGGCTGCCCTTGAGATCGACCGGCATCGCTTGACTTCCACGATATACTCCAGATATTCCAGTTTCAAAGGACCTACCTCCTTTTCTTTCATTATGACAGAAAACGGGCATGAGACATGCCCGTTAACGTTTTATAAAGCCTCGATAACTCCTGCTTCGATCAGTTTCTGTTCCATCTCTTTGGCAGAGAGGATGTTTTTGACACCGACGACATTGGCTGACTTCCCTTTGAAGGATGTCAGGAATTTGTCCGGGACGATGACGACATCGTAGTTCTCGCTGCCGCTCTTGGCGAATTCGACACTCGTGTGTTCGATCTGCGCTTCTACATTGTGTTTTTTGAATACGAGCTCAGCCTTCTGCTTCATCATCTGGCTGGTGCCCATACCGCATCCGCAGGCTACCATAGCTTTGATCATTAGAAGTCCTCCTCAGTGGATTCCGCGACTTTCCAGTAATTTTCCTTATTCTTGCGGTACTGGAGCTGCGGGATCGCCAGCATACCTAAGATACATACAATTATACCAGGAACGGCGAGGTATTTCATAATGGCACCCATAGCGACCCAGAGCGTAGCCCAGTCGAGGTTGCCGACATAGCCGCCGAACTGGCTCATGGCGAAGAGATTGAGAGCGACCGCAGAACCGAATACCTGTAAGAGTCCGGAGCAGAAACAGATGATGACTAAGGCCTTGAAGCCGCCTTTTCTGTTGGCGTAGAGACCTAAGGTCGCATTGTCGTAGAACATCGGTACGAAGCCCGGGATGACCAGGACCGGAGAACCGGTGAGAACGAGGACCAGGAAGGCGACGACTTCACCTAAAGCACCGAAGAGGAAGCCTAAGGAGACAGCGTTGCTTTCACCGAAGCCGTAAGTTGCGGCACAGTCGACTGCCGGCATGACACCGGTCATACGGGAAGAGATACCCTTGAAGGATTCGACCATTTCGTTGACGAACATACGGACACCGGTCTTGAGGATGACGAGGTTGACAGCGAAGGCGCAGCAGGTCTCGATGACATAGAGCCAGTACCAGAGATTTGCCGTGCAGTTCTTGTCGAATTCCATCATCGTTTCTTTGCCGACGATGATCAGAATGACACCGAAGAACAGCATCATAATTAAGGTCGTACCGACTACGTAATCATCGAATAAGGAGAAGATACCGCCGACTTTGAAGTTGGAGACACCTTTGTCTTTATCGCCGAGCTTACCGCCGAATTTATCTGCCAGCCAGACACCCAGCATCTGCTGATGACCTACCGCAAAGCCTGCACCGTCGGTGAGACCCTGAGTTGCTTCAACAGTCAGGTTGGAGAATACGGACCAGTACGTACCGCACAGAAGTCCTACCAGGATGATGCCGGTCATATTGCGGAAAGAAGGAAGCAGGAAGTAGATGATCCAGGTTGCGACAGTAGACTGCTTGACCATGATGTGGCCGGTCGTGAATAGCGTACGGATCTTTGTCTGTTTCCGGAATACCAGCAGCAGGATGTTCCATAAGAAGGCAACTAAGAGCGTCAGCATCGCAAAGGATGCAGATTCGCCGATCGATTCCAAGGCGGCCTGTGCAGCGGAGAGACCGAAGTTCGGGTCTGCTACAGCAGCGGTGACCTGGAATTTTGCCTTTAAGCCGTTGATGATCGGATTGGTCGTTGCCAGTAAGTTCGAAGCACCGACCTGCAGGATCTTATAGCCGACGACTGCTTTGATGAATCCGGCGAATACTTCATACGGTTTCTTCTTCAGCAGAATGTAGCCGACGACTACGATGACCCCGATAAAGATCTGCGGTCTGGAGAGGATATTGTTGAATAATGCTTTCCAGATAGTATTGATGATTTCCATAATTCCCCTTTCTCAGCGTTTGCTGAATTATTGAACAGGTCAGTCCCTGTTTTCAAACCTCATGACTTTGACTTTCTCCTCTTCGGAAAGTACTACAGAATACTTTTTGGCGATGGTCTTGTTCCGGCTGACATCGATATCGATGCAGTCCTTTTCTTCGCTCAGGATCTTCGAGAGTTCTTCTCCGCTTCCTTTGATCTGCGGATCCCAGAAGCAGACAGAGAACTTTTCTTTTGTTTTCCTGAGTTCTTCAAATCCTTCCGTCTCTTCGAGATATCTCTCGGCAGCTGTAGCAGCTATCGCACCATCCGATACCGAAGTAGCGATCTGGCGGAGATATTTCTGTCTCGCATCTCCGGCTGCATAGACACCGGTCATTCCGGTCTCCATCATGTCGTTGGTACAGATCCACCCTCTCTGATCGAGGAAATGATATCCTCTGAGCTTTTCGGTATTCGGAACCATTCCGACGAAGAAGAAGACTCCTTCGCACGGATATTCCTTTAAAGACTGATCATTCAGGTCTTTAATGACTACTCCTTTTACTTCCTCTTCTCCCAGGACCTCATCGATCGTGGAATGATAGAGGATACGGATATTCGCTGCCTGCAGTACCTTTTCCTTGGCCAGGGCATTGCAGTCGAGCTTGCCGTCTTCGTGGATCGACAGGATCGTCACTTCCTTCGCATACTTTGCGATGAAGATGCTTTCTTCTACTGCCTGATCTCCGCTTCCCAGTACGAATACTCTCTGATCTTTGAAGAATTCCGCATCGCAAAGTCGGATCGTAGCCATGTCGT
>JAZPYW010000073.1:0-14003 GCA_045544415.1 Erysipelotrichaceae bacterium | reverse complement strand
ACCGATGACCAGTACTTCACGGAAACGAATGTTTTCGTTTACCAGGTCATCATTCTGCTGTTTCTTTGCGATAGTATAACACCTCCATTAAAATAAAAAGCGAGACAAAGCCCACTCTTACGATCACTATGTAGCATCATAATTACCCAAGTCCTCAGGACATCAGGTGAGAAGTGGTCTTCTACTTTCTACCTACTTTTTATTACTCACTTATAATACGGAAATTCTTATTGGATGTCAATTCTTTTTACATCGATTTTTTCGCCGTCGATCGTGACGATCGCATAGCACGGCGGTGTGAAATCGCGGTTGTTGCGAAGAGATCCCGGATTGATCAGACGGACGCCATCCAGTTCGGTATCGAGGAAGATATGCGTATGTCCGAAGAAGACGGTATCGCATTTCTCGTATTTTGCCTTGGAGACGATCGCCTCTTCATAATAGCTTCCGTGATACATCAGGATGCGGTGTCCTTCGATCTCGAGTATCGCTTCCTTCGGATAGCTCATATCGTGATCGCAGTTTCCCCGTACGCTGAAAAACGGTCCGATCAGATCTTTCGGAAACTCGGAGTCTCCGCAATGCAGATAATAATCGCAGTCCGGATTATCATGCAGCGCGATCTGCAGAGAACGGGCATTGTGGTGATTGTCGGATACAAGGAGTATTTTTACCATTTATTTCTCTTTCTCAAAGGATTCGATCACCTCTGTCACGGTACGTGTCCTCATTCTTTCGATCGCTTCATCCATGTCCTCTACATTGCGGTAGAGACGTTCCGCATCGGCTACAGCTGCCATGTGGTTGTTGTTGTACCACTTGACGTTCTCGAGACGGCGGTAGTATTCGACATGGTAGACGTTGAAATCCTGAGCACGGATATAGTCGAGGAAGTAGGCCGGTTCGATGGAATACTCGATGATGTACTCGATCTCTTCATCGGTCATGTATTTATCGATGAGGTCTCTGGCTTCCTGATCGTCATACGGATAGCGGGAAAGACGGTTAAAATGCTGGTTCATCCGGTAGAAGGATACACCGAAGATCAGCAGGACGCAGAGGACGACGAGTGCTCTTTTGATATGCAGTTTAAATACGGGGTTCTGTAACATTCAGGATAAAGTCCTTCCCTTTGATCACTTCTACTTCCGAAAGTCCGTCAAAACCGGTCTGGCGGAGACATTCGTAGGCACCGATCGCAACACAGTTGGAGAGATTGAGGCTGCGGGCATCCGGACGCATCGGAAAACGGTAGGTGTTCTCCAGATTGTCTCTCAGGATCTGTTTATCGATCCCTGTCGACTCTTTTCCGAAGACGAGGTAGATATCCCCTTCTCCATCAAATGTGCAGTCCGCAAAGTTTTTGAGTCCGTAGCGGGAGAAGAATACGAACTGTCCCTCAGGGTTCTTCTGACGGAACTCTTCGTAATTCTTATATACATAATACGTTAAATCTTCAATATAATCCATCGCGCTTCGTCTGAGATGCTTTTCATCAAGCTGGAATCCCAGAGGCTCGATGAGATGGAGTGTCATATTGAAGGCACTGCAGGTGCGCATGATGTTGCCGGTGTTCTGCGGGATCTCCGGCTCGTAGAGTACGACATGGATCATGCCGTTTTTCCCTTCCTTGCCAATACCGCAAACAGGATGAAGAAGAACAGGATGCAGGCCATGTAGATAAAGAAGATGCGTATGCAGAGATGATTGAAGAAATCCGGCGGTACGATCATGATCAGGATGTCGGTACGCAGATTCAATAGCCACAGGTCATTCCTGAAGAAGATGTGGTGGAATGTGGTCCAGAAGGCATCGAAGTTCGTATAGATCGCAATACCCAGAGCGAGAAGTATCGCCAGGATGACGATCAGCGTGCCGCTGTAGGATCTCTTGAGCAGAGAGAATACCTTATTCTTTTCACTGATGATCAGATAGATGAGACAGCCTAAGCCTATTACTGCCAGTACATTTCGTACCGTCATCGCATTGAGATAGAGGATGCGTACATCGACCATATGCGATTTCTCATCGTCGGTGAAGATCTCCCGCATCCGGCCGTCGATCTCCATCTGCAGATCCAGTGTCTTTTCCGGATCTCGCAGATAGTCCAGAAGGACATCGGTCATGTGCGCCAGGCCTTCTTTGTCTGTACCGATATATTCCGGAAGATGTTCTCCGTATAATGTCAGCTTCTCATGTTCCGAATCATAGAAGCTCTTGTCGAAGCAGCAGAGATCGATGACCGTCAGAAAGGAAACGACGACGAGGCATACGGAGAATACTGCTGCGAGCACTTTATTTTTCAAGATCTTTCACCCACTTTTCCAGGGCTCTTGCCCGATGGGAATTCGCATTCTTATAAGCGTTTCCCAGTTCTGCTTCGGTCTTTCCGTATTCCGGTATCAGGAAGATCGGATCATAGCCGAATCCTTCCTCTCCCCTTGCCTCAAGAGCGATCTCGCCGCGGTTCTCCCCGTGATAATACTTGACCTTGCCGTCGTTGATATAGCAGATGACGGCCTCGAATACCGCTTCCCGGTCTTTGACTCCTTCCATCATCTCCAGGACCTTGAGGTTCTTTCCCTGATCCCCGTATTCGCTCAGAAAACGGGAAGAATGGATGTTCGGCCCCCAGTTGAAGTATTTGATGGAGATCCCGGAATCATCGGCGATCGTCGGATATCCGTATTTCGTATAGTAGTAGTTTGCCTTGATATAGGCATTCTCTTCGTAAGTCGTACCGTCTTCTTCCGGCTCGGTGTGATCGCCCATATCCTTCGGACAGAGGATCTTCACTTCCGGATGATCTTTCTTCAGGATCTCCTTGATCTCGGAGATCTTATGCGCGTTGTTTGACGCAATAAATAAATAGTTCATATTTATTATTTTATGCAAATCGGACTATTGAGACAAGGCGTCTATGATAGAATAAATGATATGAAGCATATATTCATCGTGAACAGAATATCCGGGAAAGGCGCAGCTTTTTCCCTGGTGGATACGATACAAAAGATCGCCGAAGAGAAAGCTCTCGACTTTGAGCTCCATATCACCGATTATGAAGGCCACGCCAAGCAGATCGCTTCCCAATATCATGATCCGGATACGGTCATCTATGCGGTCGGAGGAGATGGAACGATCCTGGAAGTCCTCAACGGAATGGACCACAGCCTTCCTTTCGGTATCATACCGGCCGGCTCCGGAAATGATTTCTACCGCTATTTCGATAACGGTCTGAGAGAAGATATGCCGTCTCTGATCAGGCATGTGATCGAGGCCGAGCCTATCGATATCGACCTCGGTATCACCGGAATGATGGAATTCATCAATACGACCTCCTTCGGTCTCGATGCGATGATCGCCGATGATGCCGTACATTTCATACGCAAGACCATCCTGCCGAAAGGCCCTTCTTATATCCTGGCTATCCTGAAGAACCTCATCAGTTTCCGCAGAACGAAGATGCGTCTGAATATCGACGGAGAATACGAGGAAGGGACCTATATCATCGTCGCCTGCATGAACGGCAGATATTACGGAAACGGAGTCAAGGCAGCCCCTTCTGCAGATCTTACCGACGGATATTTCGACCTGGTCCTGGTCAAAGATATCGGACGCTTCCGCAGCTATGCCCTGGTCGGCAAATACCTGAGCGGCAAACACGAAGGAGATCCGAACATCGTCATCAGGCGCTGTCAGAAGATCCATATCGAATCCGATGAGGATATGTCGATACAGTCGGATGGAGAAAACTATTCAGCACGCAGTCTCGATATCTTCCTGAAAGAAAAAGCGATACATCTGAAAATGCCGTTAAAAAAGAACTCTTGATGAGTTCTTTTAATGTTCGGCACTCAGTCTCTCGATGATCTTCTGCACGAGCGGATGACGTACGATATCTTCTCCGTCGAATTCGATGAAGGAGATCCCGTCGATACCATCGAGCTTACTGATGGCGGCAATGAGACCGGATTGCGATCTGCGGATGTTCAGGTCGATCTGGGTGATATCGCCGTTGACGATCATCTTGGAGTCATGACCTAATCTCGTCAGGAACATCAGCATCTGCGCTTCCGTCGTATTCTGCGCTTCATCGAGGATGATGTAGGAATCATTCAGGGTCCGCCCTCTCATAAAGGCCAGAGGGATGATCTCGATATCTCCCTTTTCAATGAGCTTTTCTACCTGTTCCTTGCCCATCAGGAAGTACAGGGAATCATATAGAGGCATCAGATACGGATCCACTTTCTCTTTAAGATCGCCCGGCAGGAAACCGAGAGACTCTCCGGCTTCTACCGCAGGTCTCGTGAGGACGATCTTCTTCGTGTCCCCTTTCTTGTATGCGGCAACAGCCATGAGTATCGCAATGAAGGTCTTTCCGGTACCGGCAGGTCCGGTCGAGAAGACAAGATCGTTCTTGCGGATCAGATCGATGAACTGTGCCTGATGGTAGGTCTTCGCCTTGACCGGTTTTCCGGCATGGGAATACGTGATGACTTCGTGGATGAAGGCGGAAGGATCTTTTTTCTGCAGGGAACGGAAAGTCTGCTTCAGCAGATCATAATCCGGAGTGTTCCCCTTCTCGATCTCTTCGAGGATGATCTCGATCTGTTCATAGAGACCGCGCAGGAGATCTTCATCTTCGCTGAATACCTTCAGTTTATCACCACGCAAAAGAAGCTCTACATCGTAGAGTTCAGAGAGTATCGTAATATTTTTGTTTCCGGCACCGGCGAGAGAAGCGATCTCATCGCTGGTGAGTTCACTAAGATCGATTGTCTGGTACTTCATTTTTCAGATATAAAAATAGTAAAGATGACTCTTTACTATTTTCCCCTTCTTGCTTTACGTGCTGCTTCGCGTTTTAATTTCTTCTTAACGCCAGGTTTTACGTAATATTCACGTTTTCTAGCTTCCATAAGGGTTCCATTACGAGAGACCTGTCTCTTGAAACGACGTAACGCATCATCGAGCTGTTCGTTTTCCTTAACGATAACTTTTGCCATAATTTCACCCCCCTTTTCACGCTTTTAAATTATATACCACTTTTAGGAAAAATCAAATAAGTTTTGTACCGGATGATGTACCGATACGGTCAGCACCCAGCGAGATCATCTTCAGGAAGTCTTCATGAGAGCGTACACCGCCTGCTGCTTTGATGAAACAGCGGTCGCCGACTGTTCTCTTCAATAACGCTACATCTTCAAATGTCGCTCCCCCTGTCGAGAATCCGGTCGATGTCTTGACGAAGTCCGCTCCGGCATCAAGGATGCACTGGCAGGCCCGTACTTTTTCCTCGTCTGTCAGAAGACACGTCTCGATGATGACCTTGAGCGTATGATCGCCGCAGGCTTTCTTGACTCTGCGGATCTCTTCGGTGACATATTCAGTATCGTTGTCTTTGAGTCTGGCGATATTGAGGACCATATCGACTTCATCGGCACCCTTTTCGACCGCATCTTTCGCTTCAAAGCACTTCGATTCACAGCTCATCGCTCCCAGCGGAAAACCGATGACGGTGCAGACACCTACATCGCTTCCTTCCAGTTCCTTTTTGCATAATCCGATATTAGACGGATTGACGCATACGGTCTTGAAATCGTATTCTCTGGCTTCTTTACAGAGTTTGATGATGGCCTCTTTGCTCGCATCAGCTTTCAGATTGGTATGATCAATATACTTCGAATACTTCATTTTCTTCTTCCTCCCTCTTTCTGAGATACATTTCGGCAACTTTCCGGTCGCCGTCATAATATTCTTTTCCTAATCCTTTATACAGGGATACTTCATTTCCCTTTCCCAGTATCAGCAATGTATCGCCGCTGTTGAGCAGTTCGATGCCTTCTTCGATGGCGGACTTTCTCTCTTCGATAATAAGATAGCGTATCTTGAGGTCGAAGTCGGTCATCTTCTGCAGGATCTGCAGTGTGTCGTGTTCATAGGAGTCATCTTCGGTGATGATCAGGAAATCCAGGTACTTGTTGGCGAATTCCGCGATCGTCTCCAGTTTCTTATCGTCATCGGTGTAGCAGATCCCCAGTATGCCGATCAGTTTCTTCTTGGATGCGGTGATATAGCGTCCGAAATCGAAGATGTTTTCCAGAGAATCGGCCGTATAGGCAGCGTCGATGATGATATTGAAACGATCGTCTTCCAGCTTGTCGTAGATGCCTTCCACCGGATGCAGCGATGGAGTGAACTCGCAGATTTCATCGAGACTGTAGCCCATGGATACGGTCGCTGCGATCGCTGCCGTGAGGTTGTAGATATTGCAGAGACCGAGCAGCGGTGCCGAGACGATGACATTGATGCCGTTATAGCGGAGACCGTAGGAGATCCCGTTCTTCTTTACAGAGAAATCATGGATGAAGAAATCGCTGTGCTCATCGAATCCGTAGGTGACGTAATTGGCACAGGAATCATAGAGCTCATCGAAACTCTCATCATCCCGGTTCAATACGACACAGGTCGTTTCATCCAGTGTATAGAAATACTTGCGCAGGAAGGAGAAATAATCGGCTCCCAGTTCCCGGTAGTCTTTGGAATAATGTGAAGTGTTCGTATAGACGAAGACGTTCGGATGGACGTCGTTCAGTTTCTTGAAGCTCAGATTGAGGGCGTTGGATTCAAAGGTACAGGCCTTTACGTTGTCCTTGCGCATCTGAGACATATAGGAAAGATTGGAGAGAGCCGGCAGAGTCGCATAGGAAGACATCAGTTCTCTTCCGGCATAGCTGATGCCCATGATTCCGACCGACCCGCAGGATTTATAGTGGGAGACGATCTGACGGATGTAGGAAGATACCGAAGATCTTCCATAGCATCCCGATACTGTGTATGTCTCCAGTGATTTTCCCGGATAATCATAGAAGCGGTCTGCGACTCTGTTCAGAGTATCGCCGACGTTATTGACCCGTATGAATACCGCATTCAGATCTGTATCAATATCATCTTCATAGACGATGGCCTTGGCTCCGTTGATGACGGCTTCCCTGACGAACTGATGCCCGTCATCCCTTACACCTTTGACACAGAAAAACAGCGCATCCATCATCGGCATGCGTGAATCCGTCGATAACTGCCGGATCTCGATATCCGGTGCTCCCTTGAAAAATTCACTCAGTAACATATTCACCTGTAATGCGTTCGCTGTCTGCATCTTTGATGCGGACTTGGACGATCTCCCCGATCGGGAGTTCTCTATTTACTTCGACATAGAAATACTGTTTAGCGTAGCCGTAGCTTTTTCCGTTCTCACTCTTTTCTATGAGTACAGAGACGGTCTTGTCGATAAAGGAACGATGGAATCCTTCGCTGATGGCCTTCTGTTTCTCAATGACCCGATTGACCCGTTCTTTCTTGACGGCGTTATCGATATGCCCTTCCATCTTATCGGCCTTCGTGCCGCTCTTACGAGCATATGGGAAGACGTGGACGAAGGAGAAACGGATCTCTTCCAGTTCCTTCATGGCTTTCTCGAAGAGCTCATCGCTTTCTCCCGGGAACCCGGTGATCAGGTCGGTACTGATCGAGATATCGGGGATCCTTTCACGGATCTCTTTGATTCGCTGTTTATATTGTTCGATCGTATAAGGACGGTTCATGGCCTTCAATGTCTCGTTGGTGAGGGCCTGGACCGGGATATGGAGATTCTTTCCCATCTTTTCGCTCTGGAAGAGATCGAGAAGCTCATCGGTGATCTCGTTCATCTCTATGGAGGACAAACGGATCGTCTGCAGCTTTTCGATCTTGAGAAGATCTTTCACGAGATGAGTGAGATCGTATTCTCCGTCGTTATAGCGTCCGGTATGGATGCCGGTCAGCACAAGTTCTCGGGAGCATTCCGCCAGTTTTTTTGCCTCTTTCAGTACGAAGTTGTGATCCGCGCTTCTTTCTCTTCCCCGTGCATACGGAATGATGCAGTAGCTGCAGAACTGATTGCAGCCGTCCTGGATCTTGAGGAAGGCTCTGGATTTTCCCGGATAGGAGGAAAGAGAGAGTTCTTCAAAATGCACCGGTATATCGCTTTCTACCGTAGAACCGGAGAAACGTTCCTCGATGCGGGATACGATCTCTTCTTTATGGTTGGATCCGATCAGCAGATCGATATCTTTAAAGACCTCCGGATCATCTTTGCGGATCTGTACGAGACAGCCGACGGCAGCGATATAGGCATCCGGATTCTGCTTGCGGGCCCGGTGCAGATATTTTCTCGTCTTGGATTCGGCGGTATTGGTCACACAGCAGGTAAAAATGATATAGATGTCTGCCGTATCCTTGAACGATACTTCTCTATATCCCTTCTGCAGGAGCTTTTCCCGTACATAAGTGGCTTCATAGTCGTTGACTTTGCAGCCTAATATCATCATCGCAAATGTATTCATTGCATCTTCTCCACAACGATCGCCGTCAGATAGACAGCGGCAGTCTCGGCCCGGAGTATCCTCTTTCCCAGAGATAAAGAACGGAAACCGAGCTCTTTGAAATAGGCAATCTCCTCTTCGGAGAATCCCCCTTCCGGTCCGATCAGCAGAGAGACACTGCCCTCTTTCACATTCGTCTTGGTCAGATCGGTATCTTCTTTCTCATAAGCCAGCAGATTCTGGTCGCTGAGATAAGAAGAGAGTCCTTTCTTATCGACGGGATCGCAGAGTTCCGGAATGCGGTTGCGGTGTGACTGTTCGGCAGCTTCCTGGACTATCCTGCGGAAACGTTCCCATTTCTTCTTTCCTTCCGGAACGATCTGTGTCCTTTCGGCGATATAAGGAACGATACGTGCGGCGCCGAGTTCCGTAAGCTTCTGCAGGGCCCATTCGAATTTGTCCTGCTTGATCAGTGACAGGATGACGGTGATGTTCTGCGGAAGTTCGTTGTCTTCATCGAGGATCTCAATGATCCGGGCATGCGTCTTGCCCGAAAGATGAGCCAGACAGATCTTTCCCTCCCCATCGGCGATACGGAATGTATAGGAAGCATCTTTGCGGAGGACTTTCTGAAGATGATAAAGGATGTCTTCGGAAAGAAGGATCTCATCATTAAGATGCAGGATATCGGAACAGAAGTACTGCTGCATAAAATTATTATAACCCAGAATAGAAAACGCTGAGAATCATTCCTCAGCGTCTTTATCTTCGGTATTCTGGAATTCGATCCGTATCTCGTCGACGAACTTTTCGTCAGCTGCCGTTACGGTTATCAGCATGTTGCGGAACTTGAAGGATTCTCCGGCCTTCGGGATATGATCCATATTGTAGATGACCCAGGCGGAGGTCGTATTGAAATCGTACTCTTCGTTCATGACGATGCTGAAATGATCGAAGAGGTCTTCGATATCGAGATCGCCCTTTACGAGATAGGTCTGATCGTCCAATTTCTTATAGTATTCGATGACTTCATCGTGTTCGTCATAGATCTCTCCGACGAGTTCTTCGAGGATGTCTTCCATCGTGATGATACCTTCCGTACCGCCGTATTCGTCGATGACGACAGCGAGATGGGATTTGGAAGACTGCAGCTGGCGAAGCAGTGCAGAGATCTTGGCATGAGGAGAAGTATAGATGCATTTCTGCAGGATCTGACGAACGGTCGTAGAGGCATCGGTATAGTAGAGGAAATAGAAGTCTTTTTCGTGGATGACACCGATGATGTTGTCGATGCTTCCCTCATAGCAAGGGATACGGGAATAGCCGGAATCCTTGAAGAGACGGAAGATCTCCTCTTTCGGAGTATCGATATCGCAGGCGACGACGTCGATACGCGGCGTCAGGATCTCGCCGACATCCAGGTCGTTGAACTCGATCGCATTGGTGATCAGGTCTGCTTCATGTTCATCCATATTGCCGTCTTCCTGAGCGTCTTCTACGAGCGTGATGAACTCTTCCGAACTGTAGGAGTCATCCGTATCATCTTTGAAGAAATGTTTGACCAGACGCTCCAACTGACCGAATAAGAAGGATAGCGGCTTCAGCAGCAGCATCAGGATCGACACATACGGGGTGACGCTCATGGCAAATTTCTCCGGGATCTCCTTGGCGATGGTCTTCGGTACGATCTCGCCGAATATGAGAACGATGATCGTCATGACTAAGGACGAGAGGAATACGCCGTTCTCTTTAAAGAAATAGGTAAACAGGACCGTAGCCAAAGATGCCGATACGATGTTTACGACATTGTTGCCGATGAGTATCGTCGAGAGGAATGTCGTGAAGTCCTCAGCGATTTTCAGCGTCTTGGCTGCCCTCTTGTTTCCGGAATTAGCTAAGGCCTTGATACGTATCTTATTCAAAGACGAAAAAGCTGTCTCTGTGGCAGAAAAAAACCCCGACAGAAAGACGAGCAGGATCAGGATAAAAATGATATCGGTGTTACTCATAAAGACACTCCTTCATCAGAGTGTGTGAAGCATTATTCAGACTGGGTATAGGAACTTCTCCCAAAACGTTTCACATCCTTTCAATGAATACATTTTAACAGAATCACTTTTTTATTACAAATCATGAAAAGGCATCCCCTGAGGGATGCCTGAAAGACAGATTACTTATCTCGTCTTGAAGAAGGATGGGATGTCCGTATCTTCATCAGTGAAGCGGGTAGTCACGGTCTCTTCGGCGGTAGAACCGTTATTGTCCGTTGCCTTCGGAGTAGCGACATAAGTCACCGGAGAAGAATGGCTTGTGGAAGGAAGTTCGAAACCTGTCGCAATAACGGTAACGATGATCGCTTCGCCGAGGGATTCATTGATGGCCACACCGTAGATGATATCGATATCGTTGCCGGCTGCTTCCTTGATGTAGTCGACAGCGATCGAAGAATCCTGCAAGGAGATGGACGGACCGCCGGTGATATTGATGATGGCAGATTTCGCACCCTTGATCTGAGCTTCCAGCAATGGAGACTTGATGGCTCTGGATGCAGCATCTTTTGCCTTGTTTTCACCCTGTGCCATACCGATGCCGATGAGAGCTGTACCCTTACCGGACATAACGGATTTGATGTCGGCAAAATCCAGGTTGATGAAGGCCGGTACAGCGATCAGGTCGGTAATGGTCTGTACGCCCTGACGCAGTACGTTATCGGCTTCTTTAAAGGATTCTGTCATCGGGAGTTTACCGATCACAGATAATAACTGGTTATTGGAAACGATGATCAATGAGTCAACATACTGTTTCAGCTGTTCGATACCGACATTGGCCTGATCCATTCTCTTTCTTCCTTCGAAATCGAACGGTCTCGTAACGATACCGACTGTTAAGGCACCGATCTCACGGGCAGCCTTCGCAAATACCGGAGCAGCACCGGTTCCGGTTCCGCCTCCCATACCTGCTGTGATAAAGATCATATCGGCACCGGCAACGACTTTCTTGATCTCTTCTTCGGATTCAAGAGCAGCCTTCTGACCGATCTCCGGATTACCGCCGGAACCAAGACCCTTTGTAGTGTCTTTGCCGAGAACGATCTTATTCTGGCACTTGGACAGATTCAAAGACTGCAGATCTGTATTGCATACATAGAAATCTACTCCTTTGACTCCATCGTTGACCATACGGTTTACTGCGTTGCATCCGGCACCGCCGATACCGAATACCTTGATTCTTGCGACTTGATTGTACTCTGGTTTGATCGTCATTTTGTATCCTCCTTGCTCTTGTACTGTTTAAACAGATTCTTGATGCGGGAGGTCAGTGTCTCTCCTTCGACATCGATCTTTCTGTGATCCACAATACTGTCATAAGCTAATAAATCTATGCAGTTAACGTTGATATTACGTAACAGCACCTTTTCATGATAGACGATGAAGGCTCCGTATAAAGCCGTCAGGGATGATTCGCGTACTCCGATCGTATCCGGATAGTACGCTTTTACTTCTACTCCGCTCTCGTCTTTCAGTCTCTGTATGAGAGCTTCCATTTCGGCGCCTTCCCCGGTAACGACGATATTCGTGTTGCCTTTTTCCAGGATCGGTTTCGACATGCTGAGCAGTTTATCGACGAGGGAATCGAGGTCCCCTCTCACTTCTTCACTTAACGAACGGGTCGTCAGCGAATAGGACTTATCATTCTTTCTCCAGGCATAGATGACATCATCCGGATAGTCTGCCTTGTAGTTGACGTTGTATTTCAGCAGACGGAGTATGACATCTTCCGAGAGACGATATTTGCTGATGAGCGGTGTGATGAGGCCGTTGAGACCTTCAAAGATGATCTCGTTGCTGACGAGTTTTCCTTTGGATAAGAGTGTCAGATACGTCATCGGCTTGCTGATATTGAGCAGCAGCAGATTCTGTCCGAGTGCCTGTTCCAGCAGCGCTCCTTCCTTGCAGATCGCATAGGAGTTCAGACAGACATCCAGTACTTCCAGTCCGCATTCTTCCATCAGCATGACATAGGAATAGACCATCTCTTTATCGGCACATAAGAGGTCGATATCGACAGTGAATTCATCGCAGGCTTCATTCTCCGGCAGTCTTCTAGTTGAGATGCCGTTCACGGTATATTTGACCAGGACCGTATCTACGACAGTCTGGTTGCTCGGTACATTGGCTTTCAATGAGTTCCCTACTGCCCGTACGACATCTTCCTTGGCGATCGTGCCGTTGTTCGGAATGACGTTCACTTTCAGCGGGACCCGGGCAAAATTGTACGACGGCAATACCAGCAGGACCTTCTCGATATCCGCACCTAAAACCTTACCGGTCTTGCTGAGGGCTTCCTTGACGGAATTCTTCACAGCCTCCTTATCGAGGATCTTAAATTCATTCATTCCCTCTACCGGCGTCTTCGTGCATTTGATAATATTGAAACGGGTATTGAAATATTCTCCTACCAGTATTTTTACTTCTCTATCTGTTAATTCTAAAGATACATATATCTGTTTCATCATTAATAATTTTAGCATAATTAAATATAAAAAATACACAATAATTGCGGTTGCATTTCCGTAAATAGTGTGTTAAATTAAATAAGCAAGTTTTAGGAAAGGGGGCATATCGGTATGTCTAGAGTATGCGAAATTTCAGGTAAGGGACCATTATCTGGCAATAATCGTTCACATTCACTTCGTGCTACACGCCGTAAATGGAACGTCAACCTTCAAACTGTAACTCTTATGGTCGATGGTAAACCGAAGAAGGTTCGTGTTTCTGCCCGCGCATTAAGAAGTCTGAAGCACCAGAAAGCAATTTAAAAAAATCTCTTGAATAAGAGATTTTTTTATTTCATTTCTTTGAGTTTGCGGATATTGTCGGCTATGTCTTCATTGAATACATAGGATCCGGCGACCAGGACATCGACTCCTGCATCAACAGCCTCATGGGCTGTTTTTTCATTAATCCCCCCATCGATCTCGATGAGATAGTGCAGACCGTGTCTTTCCCGGTATTCTTTCAGCCATCGTACTTTATCGAGCATCTCCGGCATGAAAGACTGTCCTCCAAATCCCGGTTCCACGCTCATGATCAATACGAGATCTACTTCAGATAGAAGCGGTTCGAGGACTTCTACCGGGGTGTTCGGTTTTACGGAGATACCGGCTTTGATGTAGTAGCTCTTCAGTTTATGTACGAGTTCGCGGCATTTTTCGATATCGCTGTAGACTTCGTAATGGAACGTGATCCCGTCGGCACCCTTCTTGATGAAGACCGGCGCAAAGAAATCCGGATCATCGACCATCAGATGTACATCCATGAATAAGGAGGAGTTCTGACGGAAAGCACTGAGTACGGCCGGCCCGAAACTGAGGTTCGGTACGAAATGTCCGTCCATGACATCGAAATGGAGCCACTGGGCATTCTCGTTCAGGATCTCGATCTCTTCCGGGAAGTCCGGGAAATGGAATGATAATACGGATGGTGCGATGATCATAACTTACTCCTTAGTACTCATAATAGTATACGTGTATAGCCGAATCGCCCTGCTGGATATAGCTGGATCCTTCTTCCGGTATGATGCGAACGACGGTATTCGGTCCGTACTTGGCGATCTCCTCTTCCGTAAAATAGGAGGCTT
>JAZPYW010000072.1:0-2384 GCA_045544415.1 Erysipelotrichaceae bacterium | reverse complement strand
ACCCTCTTCTGCTTTCTGCAGACCCATGATGGCTTCCAGAAGTTCCTTCTGTCCGCATCCGGAGATTCCGGCGATACCCAGTATCTCTCCGCTGTAGAGATCGAAGGAGATATCATCGACCACTTTCTTGTGATCGGAATTGTATACCGAGATATTCTTTACTTCGAGACGTTTTTCCTTATGTTCGATAAGATCTCTCTTTATATCAAGAACGATCTTTTCACCCACCATCATCTCCGTCAGCTTCTGTTCATCCGTTTCCGAAGTCAGTACCGTTCCGGCATTCTCTCCTTTTCTCAGGACCGTTACCCGGTCGGAGATCTCCAGGACTTCATTGAGCTTATGAGTGATGATGACGATGGCCTTTCCGTCATTGCGCATGTTTTTGAGGACGGTGAAGAGCTTTCTCGTCTCCTGCGGCGTCAAAACTGCCGTAGGTTCATCGAGGATCAGGATCTCTGCACCTCTGTATAGAGTCTTGACGATCTCCAGCGTCTCTTTCTCGGAGACGATCATATCGTAGACTTTCTTATCCAGATCGAGCTCGAATCCGTATCTCGAACAGATCTCTTCTACTTTCTTTCTTCCCTCTTTTTCCGTCTTTTCCTTCGGAAGGCCAAGCATGATGTTTTCGATGGCCGTAAAGACATCGATGAGCTTGAAGTGCTGATGGATCATACCGATCCCCAGTTCAAAAGCGTCATGAGGTCCGTTGATGGTCACTTCTTTCCCATCGATAAAGATCTGCCCCTCATCCGGATAATAGACCCCTGACAGCATATTCATCAGCGTCGTTTTTCCGCTTCCATTCTCCCCCAGCAAAGAGAGTATCTCTCCGTGATAGATATCCAGGTCTACATCCTTATTTGCCACGACTTTCTTGCCGAAAGCCTTGGTGATATGACGCATTGAGACAGCTGCTTCACTCATGAAAACATCCTCCTTGATATAAACATCACAGGCTTCTTGAGGAAGCCTGTGATGAATGATTTGTTTCGTAACAGTATGTTATTAGTTCAGTTCCGTGATTCCGTCGATTCTAGCAGAGAAGTACGGAGCGCTTCTGAATTCGGATTCATGGAAGTATCCGTCGATCAGACATTCCGTATCAGCTGTGTATGCAGCATCCGGAACGACGTCTGCCATCATGGAAGCAGGAGTTTCGCCGCCGATCGTGAATGTGGAAGCATCGAAGACATGGAGCGTTCCGGCCTTGATAGCAGCTTCTACTTCAGCGACCTTTTCCGCAGTGCCTTCCGCAACAGCTGTTCCTAACGGAGTGATCTCAACAGCACCGTCGTTGTATCCGGCAGTCCAGTCTGTCTTGATCTCTTCACCGTTCATCCAAGCCTTGAATGCATATTCATAGTACTTTTCCCAGACGTTCGCAGCAGAAGTAAGAGCTACATCCGGTGCAACATCCAGCATGGATACGTTGTAACCTACAGAGTAAGCAGTGAAGCCATACTTGTTGTCATCTTTGTTCTTCTGCAGCTGAGAAGGAGCACCTGTAGAGTCAGCATGCTGACCGACGATGACACAGCCTCTGGACATCAGATCATCACCGACTGTAGCTTCAGCAGTGAGATCGAACCAGGAGTTCGTATATTCAACGTACATAACGACGTTTTCAACGACGGACTTGATACCGAGATAGAAAGCAGTGTAGCCGGAAACGACTTCAGCATACGGGAATGCACCGACATAACCGATCTTGACATTGCCGTTCTCATCGAAGTTGACATCGACGAGTTCACCCTTCTCGGATAATTCGACCAGCTTGAGACCGGCAACGACACCGGAGACATATCTGGATTCATAAACAGCTGTGAAAGCGTTCTTGAAGTTCGTTAAACCGGAAGCTGCTGCTGTATCGCCTGTATCAGCAACGAACGTGATCTCCGGATATTCGCTGGCAGCCTGCTGCATGAAGGACTGATGTCCGTAAGAGTTGGAGATAACGAGAGTAGCGCCGTTTTCTACGAGGTCAACTGCTGCATCGTAGCAGGTCTGATCTTCCGGTACGACGTACTTCCATAATAATCTGTCTTTGAGACCGAGTTTTTCAGCAGCATCATTGATACCCTGCATATGAGCAGCTGTGTAGCCTTCCTGTTCATCACCGACCATGATGAGACCGATCTTCGGCTGAGTTTCTTCTTTAGGCTGTTCTTCTCCGCCTTCTTCTTTCTTGTTGCCGGAGCATCCTACTAAGGAGAATACCAGGAGCATTGCCATCAGAATCGTAAGTAATTTTTTCATTTTTTCTTCCTTTCCTTCCTTTTCCGATAAAAACTAAAAAATCTTCTGGGTAATGGAACTAATGAATTATCCGATTTAGTAAAACCAATATCCGAGAAGATACTACCGTGGAGTTCTTTATG
>JAZPYW010000071.1:0-6045 GCA_045544415.1 Erysipelotrichaceae bacterium | reverse complement strand
TGTAGGCCTTGCAGATACATCTCTGTTTCGACAGTGTTCCGTCTTTCAGACTCTCGATCATGACTTCCCGGACATTCTCGCAGGGGAGCACACCCGGCACATTTTTGATCGATCCCCATTTCGGCACGATCCTGCGATCCTGATCGGTATTCTTCTTTTCCTCTTCGCTCAGATAGTCGGCATAATACCAGGCATTTGCCAGCAGGAAGAGTTCTTTCTCGTCGTTCCAGTCCCTGTTGAACTTATTGTAGGCCATACCGATATTGTCTCTGAGCCAGATGGTATTGCTTTGAGGAGCGTAGTAACCGCCTGAATCCTTATGATATTTCCTGCCCGGAGCGATCCTGCCGTATTCCAGCAGATACTCCAGTTTTTCGTGTACATATTCGAGATCGAGACCCGTCTTCTCTGCAACTTCCTTATCGGAAGCAGGAAGACAGAGGACCATTCTCATCTCTTCCGGTGTGTAGAGTTTCGACATGAGATAAGGAGTGATGAAAGGATGAGTATCCATCTTTTCCCAGGTCTTTGCGCCTTCGTAATAGATCGGATCGAGTTCGGGAAGCGGTGTTCCCAGGATCGATTCGACACGTTCGCGGTCTTTTTGGTTGTCGATCATATATTTCTCCTTAAGTGATTGTTTCAGATAAAGACATTCCGCCCGTATTACCGGGCGGAAGTACTAGAGTGCAATATCTTTGCCCAAGAGGACATCGATCCCCTTCTGCTGAAGTGAATAGACCAGATCCCTGATTTTTGCATATGGGAAATACAGGACAACAGAGTTTCTGTCTTTCAGAACAGCAGTCATCTTGACTTTATAGCTTCCGGTCTTTTCGACGAGGACTTTTTCAATATCCTCCCATTTTCGGTAATAGCCGAACTTCTCGATGCCCCGGCTGCTGAGTCCCCTTTTCACAAAGAGAGTCGCCAGCAGGGAAAGAAGAACGGAAGAACTGGCGATCGCAGTAAGCGTTTCGTAGTTCTCTCTCGGTGACAGAAGGATCATCGCAAAGGAGATGATGATCATCAGTGTGAGAAGATCATCTGTTCCCTTGAGTTTGACCGTCCTGTTTCGTTTCAGAATGAGTATCACCTCATAGATGAGCAGAGCGGCAGAAGCGATAAGCGCTGCGATGTAGGCAAACTTCAGCATATCAGCCGATATCGTCCGGGAAGTATTCTCTGACGCATTCAACAAGCAGTTTTTCTACTTCTGTCTTGTCTAATACGTTCTGAGTGGTGATGAGACGGACGTTGTCGGATTCCGGGATGAATTCACGGATCTCCGGCATCGTGATGATGATATCCGTCATTGGAAGGAAGGACATGACTTCTCCGTGTGCGCAGGCATCGACATTGGCATCGATATTATTTTCCTGACAGATGTTGGAGATGTTGATCTTGGCCAGCATGGAGGTGCCCATGCCGTTATGACAGACACATAAAATATTGACCACTGTGAATTACCCCCTTACCGGAATGCCTAAGGCACCGCCGACCAACTTGAGAACGAACATGAAGGCAAGATAGAGGATCGCGGAGTCGTTGGAACCGTACCACCAGGTCATGTTTGCCAGGGAAACAGCCAGGATGGAACCGAAGATCTGGATGAGACCGTTGACGAAACAGATGATGAGCAGAGCTTTCCAGCCGCCGAACTTGTTGGCGAAGACACCGACTGTTGCGTTATCGAAGAACATCGGGATGAAGCCCGGGATCGCAACGATCGGGGACTTGAAGACGATCAGCAGGATGATACCGACGATCTCGCCGACCATACCGGCGATGAAGCCGAAGACGACGGATTTCGGAGCGAAGCCGTAGAAGGCAGCACAGTCAACAGCTGCGACAGCACCCGGCAGGACTTTTTCAGAGATACCCTTGAAGGACATCATGAGTTCGGATACGAACATACGGACACCGGCTAAGAGGACCCAGAGGTTCGCAGAGAGCGTGAAGGCGATCCAGAGCAGGAAGATGAACGTATTCTTGTAAGTGCCGTTATTGAATGCTTCCGGTCCGTGCAGCCATTCTACACCGGCTTTACCGGTAACTAAGGCAACGACAGCTGCCGTCAGGAACATGATCAGGAAGGAAGCGATCAAGCTGTCCTGCAGGAAACCGAGAGAGGAAGGAAGCTTCATGTTTTCGATGTTTTCCTTCTTCGGATCACCGAGCTTCGGAGCGACTTTCCAGGCGACGAAGTCCATGGTCATATTGATGTGACCGACGGTCATGCCTTCTCTTCCGGCGATAGCGGCAGACGGCTTGATCAGCAGTGTTGCCATACCGGCCTGATAGATCGTTACAAAGACGGAAGCGAGAACGACGGTCATGACCGGAGACGTTCCGAGGAAGCGCCATACGAAGAAGACGAAGAGTGCGCTGTTTCCGAGCATGGCATTACCGGTTAAATAGACAGCGGAGATCTTGGTGAACTTGCGTAAAGCGACGAAGACGAGGTTCAGAATGAACGATACCAGCATCGTGTAGAGCGTAAGTGTCATGGCAGATCCGGCAACACCGGTCACTGCATCCATCTTGGCGATCGCTTCTGCGAAAGCAGGATAAGTGTTGAGACCGACACCCTGGATACCGGTGACGTTGCGCAGGACGTTGATCAGATGACCGAAGTTCGTGGACAGAGGTCCGGAACCCATTCCCATGATCAGGACACCGATCGCTGCTTTGGCAGCACCGGAGAACGCCTGAGACACAGACTTCTTCATGGCGATATAGCCGATAAAGACGACGATCGCCAGCAGAAGGAACGGCTGTGTAAGGATCTGATTGATAAACAGACTGAATAAATACTGCATGATTTCCCCCTTTTTTCTTTCTGGTCAAGTTGCAGTGCCGTGCGTGAACCGGATGTCAATGATGCATCCGTTCGTTGAACACAACCTCATAGTAGTTGAAAACAAGAGGTTTTTGGGGCTTTCAGATCTTCTATAAACTATTTCGGCCTTCGGCAATTCTGTTCAGAAATGAAATTCGTTTCACATTCTTCTTTTCCCTTTACATTTCTCTATTTTCCATATATTTAATCGTAAAAATGAGAAAGGATCAGCATTCCGCTGATCCTTTCCTAAGGGAAAAAGGAAGTTTATTTCTTATGCAATGACTGTTTCCAGTCCTGCGACTTCCGCAAACTGTTTGAGTTCTTCGGCATGATCGCCGTATACCAGGCAGAAATGATGTCCGAACTCTACGGATTTCCTGTGGTAGTCTCTGTTGTCCGCAACTGTGAATCTCGGTGCCAGTACGCATTCCGGCGTCAGTACATCGTCGCAGCCGTTGAGCGTTCCCTTCACGATCATGATCTTCTTCATATTCGGAGAAAGATTGATCAATGTGATCTTCTCGCCGCTGTCCCTGCCGAAATCATAGCGCATCGTCGCACCCCAGTTTCCTTTCGTGAAGGAGACATAATCGATCGGCAGCGGTTCTGCGTCGTAGCCCTTCATATAGCGGCAGGCCTGATCGTGATTGATCTTCATCTGCTTGTGATCCGGATCATCGAGACAGACGGAGACATTGCCCATATACGGCGCTTTGCGGGTCATGCACATGAGGATGGCCTTGCAGACGATCGCATTCACATCGGCAGCACAGGCGCTCGGAACGCCGTCATCCTTCATCAGGGAATGAGTCAGGCAGAAGGTGAAATGACGCTTGTAGAGCTCTCTGGTAGCGCAGATCTCAAAGCACGGCATCGTGAATCCGTTGCAGGCATTCTTCTCCAGCATCCTCTTTACCAGGACATACCAGCGGCAGTCATTGACGACATTTTCTGCCGGAAGATGTACACTGTTCGCTTCGCTTAAGAGCTGATCAGCCAGTTCTCTCGCTTCCTTGTCGTCTTCTTCCGAGATATTGTCAAGGTCTTTAAAGAGATTCATCGCCGGGAAGGTCGTGATCTCCGTTCCGAATTTCTTCCGGAACACTTCCAGATCCGTAAAGGAAGAGACGACACCGAAAGAAAGAGGCGCATTGAAAATGCCGTAGAGGATCTTCATCTCCTTCAGGGCTCTCCGGGTCCGCAAAGCCTTTACCACAGTATTGAGTTCTTCGTAATCCAACGCATTATATACTTCATAGCCTTCTTCCAAGGCAAAGAGATGTGCCGAAGCATCTACTCCGCCTCTTCTGGCGATCTTGCTGCCGGTCAGCGGACAGAATGCCAGCGGCTTATGCGTTCTCTTGGCAATGATCGTAGAGACATAGGATAAGAGATTCGTTCCGCTGATCAGATAAAGATCGACATTATCGTTATCTCTCGTGATCTCTTTCAGCGTATCTTCCGATACGATGAAATCTTCATGCCACTCCAGAAATACCGGCTCTCTGAGAGTGCAATAATTCCGATCGAGATGGGAAGAGATATCTTCTCTGAAGAATTCAAACATCTTCTTTCCTCTCTTCAGATCATATTCATACGTGAGTTCTTCACCGACACCATAGCGGCACGGTCCCATGAAGACATTCAGATGTGTGATGCAGATAAATACCGGCTGGATGACAGCCTTCGTTTTCAGGACACTTTTTTCAAACATACTCAATCTCCCTCTTTTCACCTCTATTGTCATGAAGACAAATCAAGAAGTAAACGGAACAGAAGATCATATATCATAATTGCTGAAATATAACCATCCAGCAAATAATTCAGGACTGAAATTAATTTCAGAACCAGACACTGATCCGGACGTTCGCGAATTTTACATGTTCTCTTATGAAAACTATTTGACTGCACGTGATGTGCAATTTCACGATGAGGGAGGTAGAGAACATGAATAGTTTCAAAACACTCAAAGAAGTCTGTGCCATGCTGAACATTTCCAGAAGAGTGATACAGGAATATGAAAAGAACGGATTGATAAAGGCTGTTGCCAGAAATAAATACGGACATCTGCTTTATGACGGCAGTACAGTCAGCAGGATCGCCGGGATACGGTATTGTCAGAAACTGGGATTCACCCTGAAAGAGATCAGAGAACTTATCCGAATGCCGGCACAGGAGACCTGCCGGTATCTGGAAGGAAAAATCAGTCTATTGGAGACAAAACGTCATGAATTGAACTGTCTGACAGAGAAAACACGGAATGTCATCGGCATCATCATCGAAAAGAACACAGATCTTTTAGACGCGATCGATCAAGTCATCAAGGAGGATTAAATATATGAAAACAAAATGGATGATCGTAATGACTTTGCTGGTAATGATCCTTACCGGATGTACACAAAAAGGAGAAACACCGAAAACAGCATCATTGAAAGATGTACCTCCGGGTTTCTGTACGGGATATGAAGAAGCCGAGTTTGAAAGATTCAATTCCTTTGCATCGGAAAACGGTTTAGGAGACTCCCGGATATGGATACAGGGCAGCTATGAAGATGTATCTGCCTTGGAGAACGAGGGTACTCATACTTTGTATGCTATAGTCACTGATGATGAAAACAATCAGTGGGTAGTACCGCTCGATATCAAAGAACTGTCCGCCAATATCGATTATCAGACATTATTCGGACACACATTAGTATTTAGAGGAGTTTATACCGGCTACAGTAAATTATTCAATATGCCTGTTATCAATATGATGGGCATATATGACCGGAATACCGGAGATCTCATCAATTCCATTGCCTTCAATCAGATATATGCAGATCATAATGAAGATAATACTCCTTCCAAAGAAGAAGAACCTGCACCGGAACCTGCCAAAGAAGACAATGAAACGATACGTCCCGAGATCAAGGAAGCGATCGATTCCTATGAATCATTCATGGATGAATATATCGCCTTCATGAAGAAGTTTGATGAGTCGGACAATACTGCAGCATTACTATTGGAATATGCGAACTTCATGAGCGAATACGCACAGTTCAATAAAAAGATCGAAGCACTGGAAAATGATCTGAATGATGCTGAAAGCATCTATTATCTGGAAGTTGTGAACCGGGTAAATACGAAAATGCTGAAGGAACTGCAGTAAAAAACCAAGAGGTATCATTTCCGATACGTCTGTCCTTGAAAGAAACAGA
>JAZPYW010000070.1:0-25006 GCA_045544415.1 Erysipelotrichaceae bacterium | reverse complement strand
AGCGTAGAAAGACAGCCGACAGCGGATAATACCACAGCAGCAGAATCCTTCCCCAAAGCCTCTAATTCAGCTCTGAGATCATTCCCTTTGCACAAACGAAAAGCACATTCTTTCACGCCTACTATTTTAACACTAACTGAGCGGAAATGCCCTGTTTATGCATATATGAAAAGATCCGGAGGAATCCTCCGGATCTGTATCAGTTATTTACTTCTTATTGGTGATGAACATCATGGCTCCGAATGGAGCGATATCCGCAAAGATGCTCTGCGGGAATCCGTCCGATGCCTGCTTATGCGTATACAGCGGACGATAGTTGCACATGTTGCAGCCGTTGTAGATATCTTTTTCGGAGTTGATCAGTTCCGTATAATGTCCTGCCTTCGGTACACCGATCCGGTAATGGGTATAGGATACCGGCAGCATATTCAGTACAACGACGAAGTAGTGGTGCTTATCTTCCCGGTAGTATACGAATAAGGACTGATCCTTATTGTCGACCATGATCCAGTGGAAGGTATCCCAGGTATATTCGTTGTTGTAGAAAGCAGGATAGCTCTTATAGATGTGACAGAGATCACGGAAATAGCGGTGGAAGGAATCGTGGGCCGGATACTTCAGCATGAACCAGTCCATCTCCTTGGTCTCATCGAATTCCCGGAACATCGCCATCTCATTGCCCATGAAGTTCAGTTTCTTGCCCGGATGGGTAAACATATACATGAAGAGGTTCCGGCACTGGGAGAACTTCTGTTCGTAAGTGCCCCACATCTTATCGACGATGGTCTTCTTGGAATGGACGACTTCGTCGTGCGAGAACGGCAGAATGAATTTCTCCGAGAAGAAATAGGCCATGGAGAAGGTGATCTTGTCGTGATGATACTGACGGTAGACCGGATCCATCGCATAATACTTGAGGGTATCGTTCATCCATCCCAGATCCCATTTATAATCGAAGCCCAGGCCTCCGTATTCCACCGGTTTGGTGACATTCGGATAATCCGTAGAGTCTTCGGCGATGAGGACGCAGGAAGGATGAAGCTGTTTCAGAGAGAAGTTGATCCTCTTTAAGAACGAGATGCCTCCGGCATTCTCGCCCAGTGTACGGTTGCCGGAATGATAGATGAAATTCGATACTGCATCGAAGCGCAGTCCGTCCGCATGGTAGCGGCTCAGGAAGAAGTTGGCGCTCGACATCAGGAAGGAGATGACCGTCGGCGATGTGAGATCGAAGTTCAGTGTCCCCCATTGCGACCAGGCCAGATGATCTTCCTTGTATTCATAGAGATGCGAGAAATCGAAGTTGATCAGCGAGAAGGCATCCGTTGCGAAATGGAGATATACCGCATCCAGTATGACACCGATCCCGTTGAGATGGCATTCATTGATCAGATCCATCAGATCGTACGGTGTCCCGTATCGGGAAGTTGCCGCAAAGAATCCGCTGGCCTGATAGCCCCAGGATCCGTCAAACGGATGTTCGAAGACCGGCATCATCTCGATATGCGTGAAGCCCATGTCTTTCACATACGGGATCAGTCTCTCTTTCAGATCGCGGTAGGAAGCAAATTCCCCGCTCTTCATGAAGCCGTTCAGATGGACTTCATAGATGTTCATCGGCTGATCGTAATTGAACTTCCGGGCATGCATGTAGTCATAGTCGCTGAAGGTAAAGTAATCCAGATCGTACATGACTGAGGCATTCGACGGTCTTTTCTCAAAACTGTAGGCATACGGATCCGACTTGTCCTGGAAGGTATGGTCATCCTTGTAGATACGATAGCGGTAAGAATAGATGATGTCCATATCCGGCAGATAGAGCTGCCAGATACCACGGTCATCGATCTTGTGCATCGGGTAAAATACCGTAAAGTTTTCCCGCGAAGAAAACACCTCTACCTTGAAGGCATTCGGAGCATAGAGCGTAAATTCTACGCCGTTGTCCTTTCGGTGAGACCCGAACAGTTTATAGGCTTCGAGTTCATATCCCGAGAAAAACTTTTCGTATCTATCCATTTAACGCACTCTTATATACTTCTTCGTATTCCTTGGCAGATCGTTCGAAGGAAACATCGTAATGCATCGCATTCTTGATGAGGGTCTTCCATCTGTCCGGATGATCATAATACTGGGTGCAGGCATAATCGATGACCTTCAGCATGTCATAGCTGCTGTACGGTTTGAACGAGAAGCCTCTTCCCGTATTCGTATATTCATTGAACGGTTCGACCGTATCCTTGAGACCTCCCGTCTCTCTTACGAGCGGCAGAGTTCCGTAGCGCATCGCAATGAGCTGGGAAAGACCGCACGGTTCGAATAAGGAAGGCATCAGCAGGAGATCGAGACCCGCATACATCTTGTGGGCCAGACCTTCATTGTAGCCGCAGTAATAGACGAAACGTCCCTTGTTTTCGTTCTCCAGAGTACGGAAGGCGTATTCGTATTTGGATTCGCCGGTACCCAGGATCGCGATCTGGACTTTGCGTTTCAGCAGTTCGCTTACACAGCCGAGCAGTAAGTCAGCACCCTTCTGGAAAGTAAGTCTCGATACCATACCGATGAGGATGGTATCCGGTTCCTGATTGAGGCCTAATGTATACTGCAGAGACTGCTTGTTTTCACGTTTGCCTTTGAGATAGTTGCGGATCGAATACTTGTAGTAGATGTTCTCATCCTTGTTCGGATTGAAGACATCGGTATCGATGCCGTTGACGATGCCCGAGAGATCTCCCTTACGGTAGCGCAGGACATTCTCCAGTTTTTCGCCATACTGGGAAGTCTGTATCTCTTCCGCATACGTTCTCGAAACGGTCGTGACCTTGTCCGCATAATGAAGAGCGATCTTCATGAAGTTGCAGTGATCATCGAAACGCAGAGAACCGTCCGCATAATAGCGGTAATCGAATCCCAGAAGATCGAAGAGGACCTTCTTGTCATACTGGCCCTGATAGACCAGATTGTGGATCGTGAAGACGTGTTTGATATTGCGGATCTTTTCGATCGCATTGTAGCGGATCTTGCATAGAGCCGGTAAGACCGCTGTATGATAGTCATTCTCATGGACGATCTGCGGATAATAATCCAGCTTGATCATCATTTCCAGGATAGCGACATTATAGAAAGAGAAACGGGCGACATCATCATTGTATCCGTAGACTTCATCTCTTCCGAAATAGTTGTCGTTCTCGATGAAAAGGTATTCTACGCCATCCAGATCATAACGGTAGATATTGGCTTCTTCATTGATGAATCCGGAATGCACATAGATGTGGTCGACATACTGAAGTCCTTCATAGTACTTCTCCTTGATCTTCTTGAGAAGCGGAAGGACGACCTTCATACGGAACTCTTTCTTATTGATCGCTTTAGGCAGTGCATAGGCGACATCGGCAAGACCGCCGGTCTTGATGAAAGGCAGCGCTTCAAATGTCGCAAACAATACATCGATCATCAGATCCTGTCCCTTCTTCTCACATAGAGAGGATTGTCTTTTTCACCGTGCAGTTCCTTCGTATGCGTAACGATCGCGAAACGGTCGACGACACAGTTCTCGATCTTGACCTTCTTGTTGATGAGGGCATCCGGAAGAATGACGGAATCCTTGACGACAGTACCTTCCTTGATGACGACATTTCTGCCGATGACGGAATTGATGACAGTACCCTCGATGATACAGCCGTTCGCAACGATGGAGCCGCGTACGGAAGCACCTTCCTTGTATAATGTCGGACAGGAATCGTTGGTCATCGTATAGATCGGCCAATCATCGTTGATGAGCTTCAGCAGTTCGCTCTGCTTGCGGATCGCCATGGATGCATCATAGTATGCCTTTAAGGAATTGAGGCAGGCTACGAAGCCGGAATGACGGTACGTACCGACCTTCATATGATCCTTGACGACAGCGTCTTTGACGACATCGGATAAGGAATACAGAGAAGAAGTCTCCTGAGCTTTCTTGACCAGATCCATGAATAACGGAGCGGACATGACATAAGTCTCCAGAGATACTTTTCCGTTCTTCTGTTTGCCGCGGTTGCGTCTTTCATCGACGACTCTTCCCTTGCCGTCTGTCAGCAGGATATCACAGCCGAGGAAGTATTCATCGGTGTTGTTCATCGTCTGATATAAGATCGTGATATCGTTCTTCTTTTCGATATGAGCTTCCAGCATCTTGCTGAAATCCTGCGTATATACGAAGTGGCATGGAGCGATGATCACATAAGACGGATTCGTCTCTTCCACATACTGCATATTCTGAGCGAAAGAAGCGATATCGATATTGTAGATCTCGTTGCTGTAAGTCTTTTCACCGTGCAGCAGCATGATCTTTCCGTTCTTGGAGTTGATGTTGTAGTTGGTACGGTTGATGTGTTCGATGATGGAACGCGGTCTGTTCTTGATGTGGACGTGGATATTGTTGATACCGCTGTTCGTGAAGTTGCTCAACATGAAATCGGCGACACGGTATCTGCCGAAGATCGATGCAGCCGAGATCGGACGGTAGTCTTCAATACCCTGAACGTTCACATAGGAAGGTTCCATATTTAAAATACCCAGTACTCTTGTCATCTTACTTAGCCTCCTTTTCTACGAGTTCTCTTGTTACGAGGAGGACTTCCTCACTGTCTTTCTTTCCTAAAGACATACCTTCCGGAACCTTGACATTGTCCATGACGAGGCAGCGGTGCAGTTTCGCATTCTTGCCGATGACACATCCGTTCATCAGTACGCTGTCATAGACCTTGGCTCCTTCCTGGACCACAGCACCGGTAAAGATGACGGAATGATTGACTTCACCGTCGATGACAGAGCCCTGTGTGATATAGGCATTGTTGATCTTTGCCTTATCGCCGAAAGACTGCGGTACGATGCCCAGGTCTTCCGTATAGATCTTCCATTCGCTGTCGAACATATCGAGTCCGCTTCCCTCTTTCAGGAGGTCCATATTGGCTTCCCACAGAGAAGAAACTGTACCTACATCCTTCCAGTATCCCTTGAAACGGTACGCCTTCAGCGGTAATCCGTCTTTGAGATATGCCGGGATGATATTCTTGCCGAAGTCGTGATCTGTCGGCAGTTTTGCGTCTTCCTTCAGATATCTTCTCAGAGTCTTGTAGTTGAAGATATAGATACCCATCGAAGCCAGATTGGACTTCGGTACCGGAGGTTTTTCTTCAAAACTTTCGATCATATCGTTCTCGCCGGTATTGAGGATACCGAAACGGCTCGCTTCCTTCATCGGTACTTCGATGACAGCGATCGTCGCTTCTGCACCGGACTCCTTATGAGCTTCCAGCATCTTCCGGTAATCCATCTTATAGATATGGTCACCGCTCAGTACGACGACATAATCTGCTTCTTCCTGATCGAGGAAATCGAGGTTCTGATAGATCGCATCAGCTGTACCCTTGAACTGTCCCAGACCGGATTTGTCTTTCTCACGCGGAGAGAGAACGTAAACGCCGCCATCCCGGGAATCAAGTCCCCATGTGGAACTCTTGGAGACATAGGAACTTAACAGAATGGATTCATACTGAACTAAGACACCTACTGTCTGAATATTGGAGTTCGCACAGTTGGAAAGCGGGAAGTCGATGACACGGTATTTGCCGCCGAAATGCACTGCAGGCTTCGCGACCTTCTTTGTCAGATCAAAAAGACGTGACCCCCTGCCACCGGCTAAGATCATAGCGATAATGTTTTCTTGTTTCATGATAGCTATACCCCTGTATTATTAATATTATTTTACACCTTTTTATAGATTCTTGACACTACAATACTGTGAGATGGTACCGGAATCGCATCGGCGATCTTTCCTCCCTCTCCTTTCTCGTCGAGCAGGATCTCATAGGTGTGTTCATCTTTATAGATGTGATCGAAGATACACGGATTGATCAGGATGCGCAGATCCCCCAGACAGTAGACCAGGACCTCATAATAATCCCGGAAACCGACCAGGACGGAATTCTCGTAGAACTCCGGATTCTCCTTCCTCAAACGGATCAGTTTCTTCGTATATTCGACCAGTTCCTTATTCTCCGCACGTCTTCTCCAGTCGAGCTTATTGACGCTGTCCGGCGCATTGAAGGAATTCTCTATTCCTCCTTTGGTCCGATAGAATTCCTCGCCGCTGTGTAAGAACGGGATGCCTCTGGAAAGAAGGACCATTCCCAAAGCCATACGGCAGAGTTTCCGGCGGTGCTCTTCATTCAGAAAGAGAGCGGAGACTTTATCATAGAAGGTCTGGTTGTCGTGACATTCCACGTAGTTGATGCTCTGATGCCGCGCAAAGGAGAATTCCCTGGAACCGGCCAGGACCCTCATGATGTTCTTGCGGACATCTTCCTTCTCGATCAGATAGAGAAAGACATAGTCGCGGAAATAGCGGTTGAAGACTCCTACCGGATCGATATCCGGAAGGTTGTTCTCGCTGGCCCTCAGGTCTTCCGGGAGCACTTCTCCCATATTCCAGCCTTCCCCGTACATCAGGAAGTCTTCTTTAAGAGAAACGGCTGTCTCATGTATCGCCTTGACCGTCTTCGAATCGAGTATGCCCATGAGGTCGAAACGCAGACCGTCGATATCGTAGACTTCGATATATCTTCGCACCATCTCCGAAAGATAGACACGTACGAACTTTCCTTCGCTGCGGACTTCCGATCCGCACCAGGTACCGTCTGCCGGCTTCATATCCGGACGGTAGCGGAAGAAATAATACGGGATCATCTTGTCGAGCGTACTCGTGGCGATCTTGTAGACGTGATTGAAGACGACATCCGGAACGACCCGAAGCGAATGGGAATGAAGCGTATCGACCATCATGCGGAACTCGTTCACGGAAGCGTACGGATCCTGTTTATCACAGATATAGTCTTTTTTCAGCACGGAATAAGACAGAGGATTATAGCCCCAGTTGTAGTCCTTTCCGTGTTTGATATCGTCGTCGTAATCGAATACCGGCATGATCTGTACATGCGTGATGCCCAGTTCCTGCAGATAATCGATCCCGGCACTCTCACCTTCGATCTGTAATCCCTCTTCCGTCAGGGCGAGGAACTTCTTCGGATGAGCACAGTCCAGTGCGCTGGAGAAATCCCGTATGGAGATCTCATAAAGGACCGGAGTCTCATATTCTCCCGGATCGACCTTCTCTTTGCGGAAACGGTCCGGATCGAGGACATAGGAGTCCTTTCCGTCTACGGTATCCGCATAGGAAAAAGGATCCGGAAAAGAGACTCCGTCACTTCTTTCAAAGTGATAGGTATGTCCTTCCAGATCCTCATATATCTCTATGGAAAAAGTACCTTCCGACTGTTCCATTTCGAATCGGCGGTCCTGATCGAGGATCAGAAAGAGAGAACGGTGTGTCGGAGCGTAAACCCGAAAAGACGTCTTCTCTTTCTCATAGTGATGACCGAGCGAAGATATGTCGAATGGTGTGTCGTCTACGTACTTATAGATCGAACCGAGCGTTTCGGGAGTGATTCTCATAGCTGTTTGTAATCTTCTAATTTATTTTTGGCTTCCACCGCATCGATGATGCCCATGACGATCTTTTCGATACGGGAGTCTTTGGAATAATCTGCTTTGACCACGAAGCTTGCCCGCTTATCGTGGTAGAGTTCATAGGCCAGTGCCTTCATGCGGTCGGTATCTCCGAATACCGCGATCGTATTGCCGCCGTTCTGCTGAACGACCTTCATGCTCGGGACATCCGTAGATCCGTCTCCGAAATAGATCATATTGGAGAGCTTGATATATTTGCGGTCATCCGGAGTCGAAGAGTTCAGATCCACATCGTTCCGGGCATCCAGGACGCCCTTGTTGATACGGAAGAGATACTGGGTCTTCTGAGTATAATTGACGACCCTGTTCGGCCACAAAGGTCTTCCCTTGCGGTCATAGACGAAGGAACAGGCATAGATCTTCTTGAACTCCTTCGCGATCTTCGTACCGCGGATGATCTCTTCGATCCCGCTGGAGATCACGTAGTGTTCAATGATCACGTTGTGCTGCTTGCCGTATTCGTTGATACGCTTGAACCAGGTCTCTACACCCGGATAGAGTTTCACATACTTCCCCTCTCTGATCAGCTCGTTCTTGGTCAGATCCGGATCCTTCTTCGCCATCAGATACATATAGGCGAGTATCCCGTCACAGTTGCTGGAGGAAGAGAGTTCTCCGCATTCCTTCCAGAAATCATTCGGATCATGATAGCCGAGTTTCTGCAGGTAATGGAATTCCTGCATATCTTTAGGAGAAAGTGTCTTGTCAAAATCGTAGATCAGCGCCATACGGACTTTTTTCATATTACACCTCGTTCAGATTGCGGATCGCTTCCACATAGATCTCGATCTGTCTCAGAAGCTTTCCGATCTCAATATTCTCATTCGCATCGTGGATATTGCAGACATCACCCTCGAATTCTGCTCCGAAGGCGATGCAGTTATGGATGGCCTTCGCATAGGTGCCTCCGCCGATAACGGCCATTTCGCTCTCTTTATCACCGGTCACATCTTCATAGGCTTTCTTGAGGGCTTTGATCATCGGTGTATCCTTATCGAAGAAGAGCGGTTCAACGCCTCTTCCCTTGACCAGTTCATTCTCTTTCTCTTTCAGAGGAGCCAGCAGTCTCTCGATATCTGCCACGTGGGACTTGACCGGGAAACGCATATCCATAGTGATCTCGATATCTTTTCCGTTCTTTCCGGCAACACCGAAGTTGATCGACGTATCGGAATATTCATCCGCAATAGCCGGGAATCCCAGTCTTTCTCCGTGCAGATCCAGACCGAAATAACGGTGGAAATACTCTACAAAAGGATCTTCCATACCGGATACATACAGACCTTCCAGCAGGTGATTGATCGCATTGACGCCTTCATCCGGAGTAGACGCATGAGCTGCCTTTCCGATGACCGTCAGTTTGATAGTATCTGCTTCTTCCAGAGTATATGCGATATTGTGTTCCTTGAAAAAACCGTCCAGTTTTTCCTTGTCGAAAGAATGCAGCGGCAGTTCGCATTCCGCCTTGCGGCAGACGATATTGGAGGCTTCTCCGCCCTTCAGATCCAGGATCTTCGTATCGTGAGCGACCAGTTTTCCTCCATACATTCCCTTTTCACCGAGTATGCCCGGGAAGGAGCCGTCCGGAGTGAAACCGCAGTCGATATGACCGCACTTCTCTACGTAATGACGGATGCAGAGTGACCCGGTCTCTTCATTGCATCCCAGGATCAGTCTCAGTCTCTTTTTGAACGGATAGCCCGTCTCTAAAAGATATTTGACCGCATACATGGACGCTACCGCCGGACCTTTATCATCGGCGACACCGCGTCCGTAGACCTTTCCGTCCTTTTCGACCATTTCGAAAGGATCGCTGTCCCAGCCGTCCGATACCGGTACGACATCGAGATGTGCGAGGATGCCGATGACTTCTTCACCTTCTCCCACTTCTCCATATCCGCAGTAATAGTCGAGGTTCTCCGTCCTCATCCCCTTATCGGCCATCATCTTCAGTGCCGCATCGAGAGCTTTCCTATTCTCCGATCCGAAAGGTTTCTCATCGTCCATCAGCACCGAACGGTAGCTCACGAGTTCTTTGAGATCCTTCAGCAGTTCTTCTCTGTTTTTCTCCAGGTATTCTTTCATATTCCTCCTACAGGATGATACCGACCGGACAGTGATCCGATCCTTCGATATCATCATAGATCAATGAATCTTTTACTTTATCCATCAGACGGTCGGATACGACGAAGTAGTCGATCCTCCAGCCGATGCCTCTCTCGCGGGCTCTGGTACGGTAGGACCACCAGGAATACTTCACTTCTTCCGGATAGAGTTCCCGGAAAGTATCCTTGAATCCCGCATCCAGCAGTTCGGAGAACTTGTTTCTCTCCTGATCGGAGAAGCCGGCGGAGAAATGGTTGTCGTCCGGATTCTTCAGGTCGATCTCGTTATGAGCGACATTGAGGTCTCCGGTATAGATGACCGGTTTCTTCTCGTCCAGTTTCTTCAGATGCTTTCTCAGAAGATCTTCCCATACCATACGGTAATCCAGTCTCTTGAGACCGTCCTTGGAGTTCGGCACATAGGCGCAGACGAAGTAGAATTCCGGATATTCCAGCGTGATGACTCTTCCCTCCAGAGGTTCCTCTTCTCCTTCGATGTCAAAGGAAACGCTGAGAGGTTCTTCCTTCGTCAGGACCATCGTACCGCTGTAGCCTTTCCGCACAGCGGAATTCATGTAGCGGTGATAGCCTTCAAAGTCATAGGTCAGCTGTTCCGGCTGCATCTTCGTCTCTTCGAAACCCATGATGTCCGGATCTTCCTGTTTCAGGAATTCGACCAGGTTTCCCTTGGATAATACGGCCCGTAAGCCATTCACATTCCAGCTGATCAGTTTCATGCGATCTCCCTCGTGATCCAGTTCAGGAAATTTCTTTCTTCTTCATCCAGATACGGAGAGATGGTCTCCCGTACCCGTTTATGATAGGCATTCAGTGCCCGTACGCTCGCTTCGTCGAGACAGGAACGGTCGACGAGGTCGAGGTCGAAAGGCACCAGTGTCAGTGTTTCAAAGCTCAGGAAAGTTCCCCATTCGCTCACTTCCTTCTTCTGTACCAGAAGCAGGTTCTCGCAGCGGAAACCGTACTTTCCGGAAAGGTAGACGCCCGGCTCATCGGATACGACATTGCCTTCTCTTAGAGCGACACAGTCGTTTCCGCCGAAGGCTCCTCCGGAACGTATGGACGGCGGTCCTTCATGGACGGACAGTATATGGCCTACGCCGTGTCCGGTACCATGGAGGTAATTGAGTCCTCTTGCCCAGAGTTCTTTCCTTGCCAGGATATCGATATCTCTTCCGGTCGTTCCCTTGAGGAAGGTCAGTTCGCTGATGTTCAGCATCGCTTTCAGTACTGTGGTGAAGCACACTCTCATTTCCGGATCGACATCGCCGATCGCGATCGTACGTGTGATATCGGTCGTTCCTTCCGGATACTGTCCGCCGGAATCGACCAGCAGGATGCCGTGATTCTCAAGTTTCTTCGCCTTTCCTTCTTCCGGTGCATAGTGCACGACGGCCGCGTTCTCGTTGTATCCGACGATGGAGGTGAAAGAGATATCGCTCGCATGGTAGGCTCTTCTCATCGAATCGAGTTTCATGGCGACATCGTATTCCGTATAGGAACTCAAATCTGTCTCTTTCAGCCACTTGATGAACTTCAACATCGTGACACCATCATAGATATGGGCTTTCCGGAAGCCTTCCTGTTCGACAGGATTCTTCATGGCCTTCATATCATCGACGATGGATCTCATCGGATAAATGCGGTTCAGGTCCTTGATGCAGGCCCATGTCTCATAGTTCACTTTATTCTCATCCAGCAGGATCTTCCGGCCGGAGAGGTTTCTCAGGAAGCCGTAATAAGAATCGTATGGACGGATGATGACGCCGTCCGCATATAAGGCATCCAGCATCTCTTCATCGAAACGTTCCAGATCCGCAAAGAGATAGACTTCATTGTCGGTCAGTACGAGATAGGAGAGGAAGACCGGTGTATGGACGATATCATCTCCCCGCATATTCAGCAGCCAGCAGACGGCTTCCGGAGCGTTGAGGATATGGGTCTTTCCATCCAGGCAGTAGAAGACTTCTCTGAGCTTTTCCCTGCGGGACTTCCCGGTGACTTCATCCGGAAGAAAATAAGCATGAGAAGCCGGAAACGGCGCTCTGTCTTCAATGATCGATGAGTAGATATCTTTGGATACGAAGCTGATCTTCCGTTTCAGAAGTTCCTTCGCAAAGGCCAGAGAGGTCCTCTTTCCATCGATCCCCAGTCTCTTTCCCGCATAGTATTTCGACAGATACTCCAGCGGCGATAAGGCACCCGGATTCCCCAGTTTGACGATCTTGATCCCGTGTATCCCCGACTGCTGATCTGCCTGCAGATGATATCTTCCGTCCACAAAAAGAACGGCTTCCTCCATATCTACCAGAAGCGTAGCCAGTGAACCGCGGAAATCCGAAAAATAGGCGATCGTCCGGAAATACTCCGGTACATATTCCGACATATGATAATCGGAAGTATTGAAGTAATAGACATCGATGTCTTCCTTCTTCATTTCCTTCCGCAATGCATCCAGTCTCTCACGGATCTCCATTGTTTACCCTCCATATAAAAGCAGCATCCGGACTTAACTGCGGATCAAGACGATGCTTGTCCTCACCCGAATGTCTGCGTGTCAGTCATATCTCTATGACCTTTATCCATCGCTCAGTTCGATTCTTTCTTCCGGGCGATGATCTGTATCGGGACTCCCTCGAATCCGAAGGCTTCCCTGAGTTTGTTTTCGATATAGCGCTGGTACGAGAAATGCATCAGCTCCGGATCATTGACGAAGAGGACGATCACGCACGGTGCCGTAGACACCTGGGATGCGTAATAGACCTTCAGTCTTCTGCCGTTATGCGTCTTGGCCGGATTGGCCAGCTGCGCATCCAGAATGACTTCATTGAGGACATTCGTCTTGATACGCAGATTGACGTTGTTGTAGACGAGGTCGATCAGCGGCAGCAGGGTATTGACCCTCTTGTTCTGCTTGGCGGATACGAAGGCGATCGGCGCATAGTCCAGATAGGCGAACTGATTGCGGATCTCCTTCTCGATCTTGACCATCGTGTTCTCATCTTTATCTACCGTATCCCATTTGTTGTAGACGATGATGACGCCCTTATGAGCTTCATGGGCCAGTCCGGCCACATGTTTATCCTGTTCGATGATACCGGTGCTTCCATCCAGTACGACCAGCGACAGATCGCTTCGATCGATCGCTCCCTTGGCACGCAGCACCGAATATTTCTCGATGCTCTCGTATACCTTTCCTCTCTTGCGGATACCGGCCGTATCGATGACGACATAGGACTTTCCATTAGCGGTAAAGACCGTATCGATCGCATCTCTCGTCGTTCCTTCCACATCGGATACGATGACTCTCTCCTGATTCAGGAAGGCATTCGTCAGGGAAGATTTCCCGACATTCGGTCTTCCGATGACCGCAAACTTGATCATGCCTTCGTAGTTGTCCTGCTGGATGTCCGGCATGAGCTCGGCACACTTATCCAGCAGATCGCCGATACCGATGCCGTGCGCTCCCGATACCGGGATCGGATCACCCAATCCCAGCTGATAGAACTCGTAGGTCAGATCGATCTTAGCGATATCGTCGATCTTATTGACACCCAGAATCACCGGCTTCTTCGCTCTTCTGAGCAGCTTGGCGATATATTCGTCATCTCTGGTGAGACCTTCGATCCCGTTTACCAGAAAGATGATCACATTCGCTTCTTCGATCGCGATCTCTACCTGGGCCTTGATCTCTTTCTGGAATGGTTCATCATCCAGCTGTATGCCTCCGGTATCGATCAGACGGTAGGTCTTGGAAAGCCACTCGCAGTCTCCGTAGATCCTGTCTCGGGTGACTCCCGGCGTATCTTCTACGATAGACAGCCTCTTCTCCAGCATCCGGTTGAAGACGGTGGATTTTCCGACATTCGGTCTTCCTACGATCGCTATCGAACCATCTATCATATTCTTCCTCCTATTCTTCTTTTTTCAGGGCTGCATCGACCAGCTCCATGACCTTATCGACGACTTCATCGATAGTCAGATAGGAACTGTCGATCTCCACGGCATCCTCTGCTTTCCGCAATGGAGAATGCTCGCGGTGCGTATCCTGATAATCTCTCTTGATGATATCGTTCAGGATGGATTCGTAATCTGCTTCGATCCCCTTCTCGATATTCTGCTTTACTCTTCTCTCTGCTCTGGCTTCTGCCGAGGCAGTCAGATAGATCTTCACTTCCGCATCTTTCAGTACGACGGTACCGATATCCCGTCCATCCAGGATATATCCTCCGCCGCGGGAGATCTTCTGCTGCATCGCTACCAGAGACGCTCTTACTTTTTCCAGTTTGGAGACATCCGAAGCGGCCATGGACACTTCATTGGTACGGATCTCATGCGAGATATCCTTCCCGTCCAGCAGCACTCTTCCATCCAGACACATGTCCAGATCCATCTCCTCGATCATCTTTACGACTCTCTCTTCGTCATCGATCGCGATCCCCTTCTGCAGCGCATCATACGCTACCGCCCGGTACATCGCACCGGTATCCAGATGATTGTATCCCAGTCTCTCGGCGATCTTATCGGCGATCGTCGATTTTCCGGCGGCACTCGGTCCGTCAAACGCAATATTTATCTTTCTCACCCAATGATACCTCTCGCTAACAGGATGTAGTAGACGATGATGCCCAATACCGCTACCAGAGCGATGATCAGGACTGCCAGGATGACATTCAGGATACGGTTCGGTGTAGAATCGGAATCTTCTTCCTCTTCCTCGACCTTTTCCTTCGTCACAACGAACGGGATCGTCTTCTCGATCGTACCTGTCTGTTCGTTTTCCAGTTCGGAAAGATTCTTGATGACGATCGCATCATCATCCTCTTCTTCCTTCGGTTCGGCAATAGCGATCGCCCGATGTTCCTCGATCGGCTTCAGAACCTCTTCTTCCCCTGTCTCATCCCCGAAGTAGGAGGAGATGAAACTGGAGAGATCGCTCTTATCGAAGTCGGAGGCATCGATATCCAGCGGCTTATTGTCGGATGTATCCATCAGAGATACCGGGATCGCTTCTTCATTGCTCTTGGTGTTGAGCTCTTCCATGATCTTGCGGATCTCCAGCGATACCGTATTGGAGAATTCTTCATCCTTCTCTTCCGGAACGTTCTCCTTGACCGGTTCTTCTACGACCGGAGCCTTGACCGTTTCTACAGGAGTCTCGACGATCTCTGCCGGTTCTTCAACTGCTTCTGCCGGAACTTCCACAGGTGTTTCTTCAACGACCGGTGCCGGTGTCTCTACGACAGTGACCGGTTCTTCGAGCACTGCTTCAGTGACCGGAGCTTCCTTGACTGTCTCTACGACCGGAGCAGCAGCTGTTTCTACAGGAGTCTCGACGTCTTCTTCCTGAGCAGATACGACTTTCTCTGCTTCTCTGAGGAATTCCTCTACCAGGGATCTCGGCCCTTCTTCGACCGGAGTCTCTTCGAGTTCAGCGACCGGAGCGATCGTTTCTTCGACCGGTGTTTCTTCTATCACTTCCCTGAAAGATTCAGGTGCTTCATATACTTCTTCCAGTTCTGCAGCCGGAGCTTCTTCTACGACCGGTTCTGTCTCTACCGGAGACTCAATCGTTTCTGCAGGAGTCTCGATGATCTCTGCCGGTTCTTCAACTGTGACCGGTGTCTCTTCAACTGCTTCTGCCGGAACTTCTACAGGCGCTTCTTCAACTGCCGGTGTTTCCTCAACGATCGTTTCCGGAACTTCTTCTGCAACAGCAGGAGTCTCTTCAACAGTTACAGGAGTTTCCTCAACTGTCGCTGCTTCTTCAGATACCACTTCGGCAGGAGTTTCTTCGACCGGTGTCTCTTCGATCTCCGGAACTGTTTCTCTTACTTCCTCGACCGGAGTCTCTTCATGGATCGGGTTGCCCCATTCTTCTAAAAGACTGAATACCGGAAGGTCTTCGAGATCTTCTTCCAGTTCTGCTTCAACTTTTTCTTCTTCTGCAGGCTGTTCTTCTTCTACAGCATCGACACCCGGATTCTCGATGACGGTCGGCATGATCGGAGAATACATCGTCTCATCAGCCGGTTCTTCAAGTTCTGCTATGACCGGAGTTTCTTCCACTGTCTCTGCAGGAACTTCCTCAGGTGTTTCTTCAACAGCTGTTTCCAAATCTTCTTCAGTGACAGGAGCTTCCTCTGCTGTTACCGGTTCTTCAGATACTGTTTCTACAGGAAGGACGACCTTTGCCGGTTCACTGACTCTCAGTTTTTCCGGTCCTCTTTCTTCCAGGATCATCTCATCAAAGAGAGAAGACATTCTGTCGAAAGCCCGGTCATCATCGCCGATCAGCGGATTGACGACACTGTCCTGAGAAGCGATATACGTAGTCTTCGGAACGACGAACTCCATCGTCATATCCGGGACATCGATCTCTACCGGTTCTTCTGCCTTGACCGGAGTTTCTTTTACTGTTTCAGCAGCCGGGATCTCTGTAGTCTTCTCGGTTTCCGGAACAGATACAGGAGTGATCTTCGGGATCTCTCTGGTATCTTCGAGGATCGTTACGATCTTTTCAAAGGCGAGATCATCAGCGGTCTTCTCGATCTCCTTCTCTTCTTCTACCGGTGCGCTTTCCTGTTTCTTCACCGGAGAAGTGATCTCTTCCCATTCCGGATGACGGACATCATCCACAAAGGCACTGGACAGTTCTTCCATCGTTCTTCTGCCTTCGGAACGGTTATAGGCATCGACCTCGGAGAGCGTATCGGCAAGATAGTTCTCGCTGTCGGCTTCTGCTTCTTTGTATACCGGTTCAGCAGGCGGAGCCGGATATGTATCGGCCGGAGTTTCTTCATAGACGGTCTCCGGGACGAATTCGATCGTCTCTTCGATCTCCTGTACCGGTTCGGCAGCAGTCTCTTCCGGTGCGACTTCAATTGGGGTCTCTACCGTCGGAACGACTTCAGTCACGACCTCTTCTGCAGGTTCTTCCACGGCCGGTTCTTCGACTTCTTCGTCGACGGCCGGATTCTCGATAACGGTCGGAAGTACTGTCGACAGCATCTCTGCCGGAGTATCGGAATGATTCTCCTCGACCGGTCTTCCTTCCATGATATCCAGATAGTGCTGGATGTCGCTGAAAGATCCTAGCGTCTCTTCCGGAGCAGTTTCTTCGGCAGGGATTTCTTCTTTCGGAGCTTCGATGACCTCTTCCTGTACCGGTGTCTCTACGGTCTCGAATACAGGAGTCTCCGCCGGCACTTCTACTGCCGGTGCAGGTACCGTCTCTACCGGTGCTGCAGGGATGGTCTCTTCTTTTATCTCGGTCTTTCCTGCAGAGATCCCCTGCAGGTTTTCCAGCTTATGTTCAAAAGCAGACAGCTGCTCAGTCGATGTGGAAGTTTCCGCATCATGAGCCATTTTTTCACGCAGTTCTGCATACTTTTTCGTTCTTGTTAAACCAGGCATAAAAAAACCTCCAATATTTTTGCGACTTTATTATAACAAAATATATATTTATAATACAAACACGCGCATTATATAAAGAGAAAATGGTAGAATACAGATATGAATAACGAGGAAAATATCAGAAAACTGAAGCAGGCCGTTCAGGATGCGAAACACATCGTTTTCTTTTCGGGTGCCGGTATGTCTACTGCCAGCGGTATCCCGGACTTCCGTTCTTCTACCGGCTTATACAAGAATGTCTACCGGGCAGAAGAGATGATCTCTCATTCTTTCTATAAAGCCTATCCGGCTGATTTCTTTACCTTCTACCGCGACAAGCTCGTCTATGAAGACGCCAAGCCGAACAGCGGACACCTCTTCATCGCCGAACTCGAGAAGACGAAAGATGTCGCTGTCGTCACACAGAATATCGACGGTCTCCACCAGATGGCCGGATCGACGAACGTCTATGAACTGCACGGTTCGATACACCGCAACTATTGCGAGAAATGTCACCGTTTCTATCCTCTCTCCAAGATCATGGAGACGGATGGAGTGCCGTATTGCGAATGCGGAGGCATCATCAAACCGGATGTCGTCCTCTATGAAGAAGGACTCGACGAACAGACGATTGAAGGTGCGGTCGATGCGATCATGAAGGCGGATCTTCTGGTCGTGCTGGGAACGTCCCTGAACGTCTATCCGGCAGCCGGCTTCTTACGCTACTTCCGGGGAGATACGATGGCCATCATCAACCGGGATGCGACCCCATATGATTCACACTGCGATATCGTCATCCACGATGATATCAACAAGGTCTTCAAACAGATCGAAGAAGTATAAAAAATGCCCTGTATAAGGGCATTTTCTAACGGATAAAATTGGTATGCTTTCTTGGCACCTGTTCCGGTTCCGGGAGGCCTTCTTTCTTTGCGAGCTCCCGCATTTTCAGATAGTAGGCCATATTGACAGCCAGCTGGCGAAGTACGGCGATCCCCTCTTCATCCTGATAGACTTCTTCCGGCGTATTGCCGTGGATGTCGTTCCAGTAGCGGGAAGAGATCACGTTCATCTGCGTGATCATAAAGTACTTCAATACCGTATCGAGGCTCGGCAGATTGCCGGCTCTGCGGGAAGAAGTGAAGGCAGCCGCTGCCTTATAGGCGAACAGGGAAGAAGGATTGGAGTAGAAGAGACGGTCTAGGAAGGATTTGAGTGTCCCGCTGATTCCGGCATAGTAGACCGGAGAACCGATGATGATCCCGTCGATCTCCTTCATCATTTCCGATACTTCGTTGACGTCGTCCTTGCGGACACAGGAACCGTTTTTCTCGCAGTATCCGCAGTCGAGACAGCCTCCCTTGACGTTCTTGAGATGATAGACGACCGTCTCGATGCCCTGTCTTTTCAGTTCTTCTTCCAAGACTTCGATTCCGGTAGCGGTGCACCCTTTCGCATGAGGGGATCCGTTGATCAGCAGTACTTTCATTTAAAACTCCATGCAGCTCTTGACGGCTTTATGCCAGCGGTCGTAGAGCTCTTTTACTTTTTCTTCCTCCATAGCCGGAGTGATGGTGATGTTGTTGGAAGAAAGGAAATCTTCCATCGAATAATAATCGACTGCCAGGCCTGCGAGCCTTGCAGCACCTAATGCCGTAGTCTCCTTGTTGAGAGACTTGACGACCGGAATGCCCAGGATATCGCTCTGGAACTGCAGCAGGAAGCGGTTTTCCGATGCGCCTCCATCCACCTTCAGTTCTCTGATCGGACTGCCGAGCTCGTTCTCGATCGTCGTCGTGAGATCCTTGGACTGATAAGCCATGGCTTCTAATGAAGCTCTTACGAGGTGTGCCGTCGTCGTACCGCGGGTGAGGCCGAAGATGGCGCCGCGGCATTCATCGTTCCAGTATGGCGCACCCAGACCGGTAAAAGCCGGTACGATGATGACGCCGTTGGTATCCTCAACACTGCGGGCGATCGCTTCCGTCTCTCCGGCATTGCTGAAGAAATGCAGACCGTCTCTTAACCACTGGATCAGGGATCCGGAGACGAAGATCGAGCCTTCGAGGGCGTATTTCACATCATTCCCGATCTTCCATGCCACTGTGGAAAGCAGTCCGTTCTTGGAGATGATGACGTCGTTTCCGGTATTGACGAGGATGAATCCTCCGGTACCGTAGGTGTTCTTGATGTCGTTTCTTTCAAAGCAGGACTGACCGAATAATGCAGCCTGCTGGTCTCCGACGAGCGCCGTGATCGGACAGCTGCAGCCGAAGAAATGAGCCGGATCGATGGTTCCGAAGACTCCGGAAGTATCCTTGATCTCCGGTAAGAGGGATCTTCTCACATGGAAGATCTCCAGCAGTTCATCGTCCCAGTCCAGAGTATGGATATTGAAGAGTAGTGTACGGGAGGCGTTGGTCACGTCTGTCGCATGGACTGCTCCATTCGTCATTTTCCACAGCAGATAGGTATCGATCGTTCCGAAGAGAAGATCTTCGTTGTCTTTGGCTCCCGGAACGTTCTCCATGATCCAGTTGATCTTGGAAGCACTGAAGTACGGATCGAGGACGAGACCTGTCTTTTCCCGAACTCTCGCTTCGACGCCGGACTTGCGGTAGGCATCGATGATCTTGTCGGTCTGACGGGACTGCCAGACGATCGCATGATAGACCGGAAGACCGGTATGTTTGTTCCAGACGACACTGGTCTCACGCTGATTGGAGATACCGATCGCTTCGATCTGATTCGGAGAGATCTCTCCGTCCGAGAATACACCGGCCATGACTGCCAGCGTAGAGAGCCAGATCTCATTGGCATCCTGTTCCACCCATCCCGGATGAGGGAAGAAATTCGTGATCTCTTTCTGTGCTGTCTTGACAGCCTGCTGCTGTCTGTTGAAGATGATCGCCCGGGTCGATGTCGTACCCTGGTCGATCGCAAGGATATACTTTTCCATTTTTCCTCCTGCTGCAGATGATCCTGTTTCTATGATCGGGTCAATTCCCGTTATATCCTGTTTCAGCCCCGATACAGCTCCTATATGCTTCCGAAACGAAGGAAGCAGCTTCCTGTATTTCTCTCTTCAAAAACTTCTCCAGAGGTCTCAATTCCTCTTAGAAAGAGTCTTCTGTTTCTGCTGATCGATTGGCTGTTTCCTGCCCCATAAGAGACGATACGGGGCTTTTCTCTCATTTCATACCATCTCCATTATATTCTTTTTGAAAGGGAAAGGCTATAATAGAAACGGAGGGTTACTATGAAAGAAACACTGGTAATATTAGCTGCCGGAATGGGTTCCCGCTACGGCGGTCTCAAACAGATCGATACCGTTGGAAGCAATGGCGAATCCATCATCGATTTTACGATCTACGATGCCATCAGAGCCGGCTTTAAGAAACTTGTCCTGATCATCCGCAAGGAACACGAAGAAGCATTCGAAACCAATCTCGTATCCAAGATCCGTCCGTTCATCGAAGTAGAATACGCATTTCAGGATCTCCACGACATCCCGGAAGGCTTCACGGTACCGGAAGGAAGAGAAAAACCTTGGGGAACGACACATGCGCTCTTAGCCTGCCGCAACATTCTCAAAGATGATCCGTTCGTCATCTGCAACGCCGACGATTTCTACGGAAAAGATGCCTTCAAGAAGGTCTATGACTGGTTCCAGGAAGACACCGGAGAACAGGAATACGCCATGGTCGGCTACCGTATCAAGAATACGCTTTCCGATAACGGTACGGTCACCAGAGCTGTCTGTCAGCCGGATGAAGACGGATATCTCTCCGGAATCAGAGAGATCATGAAGATCCACAAGACACCGGAAGGAGCTGCCTATGAAGAAGGAGATTCTCTCGTCGCTCTCGATCCGGAAACGGTCGTATCCATGAACTTCTGGGGCTTCAAGCCGAACATCATAAAGACGATGGAAGACATCTTCAAAGATGAGTTCCCGAGCGGTGTCGCTGCCAATCCGCTGAAATACGAAGCACTGCTTCCGACACACGTAGGACGCATGATCAAGGAAGGAAACGGAAAGGTAAAGATCCTCACCAGCAACGATGCCTGGTTCGGTGTCACCTACCGCGAAGATAAACCGGTCGTCGTAGCCAAGATCCAGTCCTTCAAGGACGAAGGTGTCTATCCGGAAGATCTCTGGAAGAAGTAAAACAAAAAGGAGCAAACGCTCCTTTTTTTATGTCTTACTGCAGGTGTTTCTGCTGCAGGGCTTCGGCGACACAGGCAGGTACGAGACCGTTCACATCCCGGCCATAACGTGCCATCTCCTTGACGATCGTCGAAGACAGGAAATGATATTCGAGACTCGTCGTAAAGAACATCGTATCGATCTCCGGATCGATGTGGTGGTTCGTCTGCGCCATCTGCATCTCCGATTCAAAGTCCGTCACGACTCTGAGACCTCTGACGATGACCTTGGCACCGTGTTTCTTCGCAAAGTCTACGGTCAATCCGTCAAAGGATTCCACCACAACATTGTCGAAGTCCTTTACCGCTTCTCTCAGCAGCTCCACTCTCTCTTCCGGAGTGAAGAGCGGCGATTTGGAACTGTTTCCCAATACACCGATCACCAGTTTGTCGACGACTCTTGCGGCCCGTTCGATGATATCCATATGTCCCATAGTCACCGGATCGAAACTTCCCGGATAGATCGCTGTCAGCATTCTTCTTCCTCCATTCCAAACGCTTTATCTACATAACGCACGATGTCTTCTGCCAGCTGTATCCCCTCTTCTTCCTCGAGGTTCACCGGCAGTTTCAGCATCGTCTCCTTATACAGGATATCTCTGGCCAGATAGTATCTGCTCGGATCCTTGAGATAGACTTCCTGCAGGATCTTATCTCCTTCCAGGTAGCCCGGGCTCTCTTCCGGCAGCATCACATACTTCGGGATGAACTCATAGGAAGCTGTATCGTCTTCCATGCGGATCTCTTCCCCGATCTCCTGATCGATCAGAGCCGCCACCAGATAGACTTTCGCATTGATATATCCTTTTTCACTGCAGAGATACTTCTCTACGAGCTCCAGTTCTCTCCTCAGATTCTTCCTGGCGAGATGACTGACGGCTACCAGCTGCTTCTCCGGTTCTTCAAAGAGATAGCGTTCGATCTCTTCATCGCTCAGCGATCTCTCGTCTTTTTCCGCAGGGAGCTCCTCCAGCAGCTCTTTCAGTCTCTCTTCGAATTCCTTCGGTACATACGGGGCGGACAGCTCATTCTCGATGAGCGACCGCGCTTTTTTCTCATCCGTCTTTACCAGTTCTTCGAGTTCTTTCAGAAGGTCGTCGTAATAATTCATGTCTTACTTATTCGCGCTGATATATTCGTCGACGGCGCCCTTCAGGATATTGAAAGGCAGAGGTCCGTTGCGCAGGATCGTTTCATTGAAGGCGACGATATCGAACTTGTCTCCCAGAGCTTCCTTCGCATAATTGCGCAGTTCCGTGAAGTTCGTATATCCGAGGCCGTAGCTGCAGTATACGCCCGGCATATCTACGAGCAGCGAGATCATGGAAGCGGCGGCGGCAGGATTCATACTGTTGTCCTGCAGGTATTCCTTCACCTTCGCTTCATCCCAGCCGTAGTAGTTTACGCCTATATCGATCGTCGAGTACAGCAGGAAGTACCAGATCGAATCAAAGGAGACCATCTCGGTGAGCAGTTCGTCCTTATTGTCGTAGTAGTTGCCGAAAGTCAGGGCATCGGCCTGAGCACGTACCGCGTAGCCTTCCGTGTAGCCGATAAAGCCGATGACGTTGCGGAAGTTGTGCGGTTTCGTCTTCAGATAGTAGACGTGCTGATAGAGGTGACCCGGGAAACCTTCATGGGCCAGGGTCGTATAGGCCTGTATCGGATCATCCGAGAGGTTGTTCGGATTGGTCCGGATGATATTCTGATCGAGGTTGTCGAGCGGTGCCTGCCAGTAGTAGGCCAGTACCGAACTGGAAGCGGAAGAAGCGTCGATCTCATCGACATCGTACTGAACTTCTCCCAGATGCGGATACATTGCTTCGAGATTTGCGGCCAGGTAATCCAGTGTCTCTCTCGCTGTTCCGGTGATCTCGTCGGCTGCTTCCTCATAGACTTCATCGTATTTCTCGGCCGTCTTCGGATCGCGCAGACCCATGATCATTCCTGCCAGCAGGTAATCGAAGGTGTTCTGTGTCTTCTCCATGACCGTATCGATCGCTTCATTGTTGGAACCCTGAAGGATGTATACGAGTTCGGCATAGTTCTTATCCAGTTTGCATAATGCCATATCGGCAGGATCCTTGACCTTGCCGTACTGTTCTTCAAGATAGGTCTTTACTCTCTTGAGAGCCGGGATGACCTCATTCAGGACGACTTCCCTGTTCTCTGCCGAATACTTCGTCTTGGCAGCCTCATCGAGGAATTCCAGCTGGCTGATGCGGTCATCGAAGGAAGTGATCAGGACGTTGTCGTCTGTACGGGAAAGAACAGACGTCAGGTAGTCTACCGAGTAGTCGATCGATCCGTCGATCATCAGGATGCCGTCTTCCGCCTGCGCTCTAGTATAGGTCAGCGCATCGTCCAGATAGCGGTCCGTATCCTTCAGGATCATCATATAGTCATCCAGTTCTTCCTGATTGTGGATGATGAGATCGGTCAGGTTCGTCATGATGGAACCTAAGAGATCCGTACCTCCCGAGAACAGGAAGGAGTATTTGCTGTATTCCATCGATGCCAGTGTCTCATAGAGAGAATACTCCAGGGCATCATAGTCATACTGCTGACGATAGGACAGCGTATTATAATCGAAAGCCAGCAGGTCTTCCAGCTGTTTCTCATACGTTTCCGTATCTTCATCTTCGTACTTCAGTTCTCCCCAGGAGACTTCCGGTTTGGTCAGTCCGAGAGCCCGGTAGTCGATGACGGTCGAACGCATGCTCATATAGGATTCTTCGATCGTTTCCTTGAAGATCTTATCGAGAAAAGCGTCGAATTCTTTGTTGGCAGCTGTCTTGGAAGGATCTTTTTTCCTCACTTTGAAATTGCGGATCTTCTCGACCCAGGCAGCACCTTCTTTATCTCCCCCGTCAGCCGGTTCGGGGTCTTTCTTTTCCGTGCATCCTGCCAGAAGCAGCAGGCACAGAAGGATCAGCAGGAATTTTTTCATAATTCATTTACCTCAGATATTATTATATAATGAATTCATGCTGGTACATAATATGACCTTGCGTCAAATGATCGACTTCACCCCGAGCGATGAAGACATGGCTCTTCTGCCTCTTGAAGTGACGGTCTACATCAAAGTCTCTGTCGTCTCTCTCTACAAGGAAGACAACTATGACTTTTTACGTTACTTCTTCAGTAAAGAAGATATCGCCGATGAATTCTATGATCTGCACAAAACGGTCTTCTATGATTTCGACGGTTCCGATACGAAACAGAAGCGCTTCGTAACGGTATTCGAGCTCTATGCCAAGCCGAATTACCGTCAGATATCGGAATTCCTTCAGGAGGTCTTATACGACTATGAGGACTCCCCTGCCGATGTGATCATGGATTTCTATACTCACGATAATAAGGCTTACCGTCTCTCCAATCTCGACGGGATCGTCAAGCTGGAAGCGATGAACGAGAAGGCGAAAGCCGAAGAGGAAGGACCTCATCTGACTCTCGAATCTCAATTGGTCGAACAGGCGGAACATGAAGCGAAAAAGATCGAGGAGAAAGAAGATCTTCTCGATGATGACGATGATAAGATCGTATTGAAATTCTAAAGAAAGCACAGCTTCTGAACCGCCCCATTCAAAAAGGACGGTTCATTAAAAAGCTCCGTTAATAGCTGTTCAGGTATGACCCCCTGTATTCCATGGGGGTCATACCTTTTAGTTTTCTCTGAGGTCTGTCATAGTTGTAGAAGTGAATGTATTCTT
>JAZPYW010000069.1:0-4115 GCA_045544415.1 Erysipelotrichaceae bacterium | reverse complement strand
CATAGCCCTTCGGATCTCTCTCCGGAACAAAAGCGACCGCATGAATCTCGCTGATCCCGTTGGCACTCGGAAAATGATATTCTTCTCTTCTTACGTTTTTGTCTGTCATAATACAGGTGTTTTTATTTTCCTGCTTCTTTGAGTCCTTTGACCAGCAGCAGAGCTACGACACTTCCCGGATCGGTGATCCCGGCCGAGTTTTCTCCCCGGAAAGCAATACGGCCGTGCTTGGCGACCATCGCCTTCGCATCTTCAACACCCTTTTCTGCAGCAGCGATCGCATCGTCGATCGTTCCCGTCTCCAGAGCGCGCACAGCAGGCATGATCCCGTCAAGGAACGTCTTCTCGCCTTCTTTGGCCTTGCCGATATTCTGGACACCTTCCGCGATCCCCGACAGGATCTTATAGTTGTCTTCTTCCGACAGCTCTTCTTTTCCCTTGAGTTTCTTTCCGGCGCTCATCATCCCCGCCGATAAGAGAGTACCCATGGAAGAAGAAGCTACGCTGTTGAAATACTTGCCGGCTCTAAAGAACTGCATGCCGACATCGGTGTCTTTGTTTTCGTTGTCGAGCCAGACGGTAGTCTTCGAGAAACCGTCGTTCATGACGAGGCCGAGATCGGCGTCGCCCGCGACAGCATCGAGTTCTGTCAGATAATCGATATTTTCGTGGAATATCTTTGCCCAGCAGGCAAAGATCTTATTGACCTTGCTCATAAGCCCTCTTATCTCTGCGGCTGTTTGAACAGGATCGCATCAGCTTCCTTATCGAGATAAGGCTTGAGTTCTTCATCCAGCTTCAAGAGAGAGATCGAGAATCCGGCCATCTCAAGCGAAGTCGCAAATTCGCCGACATATTCGCGGTAGACCTTGATGTCCGCTTCTTTGAGGCAGGACAGGATCCGTCTGTTGATGATGAACTGTTCTTCGAGCGGAGTAGCGCCGAGACCGTTGATCAGCACGGCCACTTCGTCGCCGTTGACCAGTTTGAGGTCTTCGATGATGCGTGGCAGCATCTCGTCGACGACGGCATCGGCCGGTTCCAGTTTTCCTCTACGGACACCCTGTTCACCATGGATACCCATACCGATCTCCATCTCGTCGTCACCGATCGTGAAGCTCGGATGACCGATACGCGGGACCGTACACGGAGACAGGGCAACGCCCATCGTAGCGACCTGAGAAGCCGCCTTGTCCGCTAAAGCTTTGACTTCTTCCAAAGTCTTCATTTCCGCTGCAGCAGCACCTGCTACCTTGTAGACAAAGAAGATCCCGGCGACACCTCTGCGGATATTGGAATCCGGATCATCCGTCCTCGGACCGGAAGCCACATCTTCACCGGCTACCGTCTGCAGGACTTTGATATCTTCTTCCATATCTGCCATCTCGGCAGCCATATTGAAATTGAATTTATCGCCGTTATAATTGCCGTAAATATATAGAACACCGGCACCGTTATCGATCTTCTTCGTTACTGCCAGCATTTCATCTGCACTAGGAGACTGGAACACTCCGCCTACCGAGCAGCCGTCCAGCATGTTTTTGCCGACATAGCCCAGGAAGAGCGGCAGATGGCCGGAGCCGCCACCGGTCGCGATCGCGACTTTCCCCGGTACCTTATTCTTTGTCGTCAGACATCTCAACTGTCCTTCAGCCGGTTCGATGTATTCCGGATAAGCGCCGTAAAGGCCTTCCAGCATCTCATCGACAAAATTCTCAGGATCGTTCAGAAATTTCTTCATAATTACTCCTTTCATGAGTAAGCGACAGTGCAGGAAGATCCTGCACTGTCACAACTGATTCAAAGTATGATTAAGCGCCTAGGATCATCAGACCGCCGAGGACGATACAGACAACGATCATCGTCAGCGTAGTCTTCAGCATGTTGTTGTATTTCTTTAAGTGCCAGTATGTCAGCAGGCAGGTCGCGAGAGACAGGAGTCCCGGAGCGATCGCATCGAAGAGGACTTCCTGCAGAAGGACGACATCCGTAGCCTTCGGGATCTCGATGAGGCAGCGTACCGATACGAAGTCAGCACAGAAGACACCCATGACGAAGAGACCTAAGACACCGCAGAAGGTGACGATCTTCTGATAAGCGCCGCTGGATAACAGCGTGGAAGCAGCTTTCGTTCCGAGGTTGTAGCCGAGGTTATACATCGCACGGCCTTCGAGCGTCCACAGAACGTAGGTGATGGCCGAGCAGGCAAACGGTGCCCAGATGTTACCGGCCTGAGCATAAGTCATGAAGAAGGCACAAGTCAGAGGGTTGATAACGGAGTAGTTCAGCGTATCGCCCATACCGGCGAACGGGCCCATAGTACCGACTTTGATGGAGTCGATCAGTTCTGTAGGAACCAGCTGTTCTTCCGGCAGACCCTGACGGATGCCCATAGCTCTTTCTTCTTCCAGAGAGATCAGAACGCCCGGAATGATACCGCCGAGCATGTTCTCGGTACAGAAGAAGTCCGTATGACGGGAAAGACCGTCAGCTACGAGTTCAGGGTTGTTCGGATATAATTCCGGCATAACGGCAGACATCGTGTAAGCGACACCCATCGCCTGCAATCTTTCGACGTTGTCGACGTGGCAGATGGATAAACGCCATCTCAGCCAAGCTCTGCTGATCGCTTTCTTGGAGAGGATACGGTTGGAAGTATCGACTTTTTCTTTCAAGAAGGACAGATCGCCGAAGATCGTGCTGTCATTGTCGGACTTCGTGAAGGTCATGTATAACCAGGCGAGGAAGAGACCGACGAGCAGACCGGCAACAGAGCCTAAGCCCGTGTACTTCGCAAAGAAGAAACCGGCGATGAAGAACGGTAAGAGATTGCCCTTGCCGATGACGACGATCGTCATAGCGAAACCGATCGCAGGCATCATACCGGCCATTAAGCCGAAGATGTTGTTGACTCTTTCCGGCAGACCGTTGAGCAAGAAACCTAAAGCATCAGTGCCCCAGTACAGGATGATGAACATCGGGATCGCGAAAACCGCGAACTTGACGACATTTCCCCATAAGAAGATATCTCTGGTCAGAGCCGGGATATCGCCCTTCTTACAGTCTTCATCCGCTTTGTGCGTAACGGCGACCATGAGGGTTCTGTTTAAGATGTGCAGGTTGGAGACGGTCAATGCAGCAACAGACGAAATGACGAGTGCTGCATCGAAGGTGATCCCCTGCGTGATGACGCTGGCGGTAGCAACACAGCCCGCTGCCGCTTTATCGACTGGAGCAGATCCGCCAACGGAAGTCAGAGCCAGATATAACGGCTGAATGGTGCCACCTACGATAACACCTGTCTTGATATCGCCCAGGATCGCGCCTGTAAGAGTGGATATCATCATCAGGTTCAACCACGCGTAGGTGAACGGAACGTAAGGTTCCGCATGATTCAAGTAGTACAAGATCGAAATCAATAACGCTTGAACAACTGTCATAATTTTCCCCTTTCCATAATTTGACATTTATTCTTTATTCAGGCTTACGCATGCAGATAAAAACTGTTCACCCCTTCCTTTCCTGCTGCGATAGCCTTTTCTTCCAGTTCTTCCAATGTGCAGTTTTCGAAGTTAAGGATCACTTCCAAAAGCATGCCCAGATTGACGCCGGTCACTAAACGGTAGGTATAGTAGCCCAGTACCATGACACTGGACGTACACGGACTCGCCGCATAGAGGTCTGCCAGTACGAAATACTCCCCTTCCGGATCTTCGTCGACGTACTTCTGTACCTCGTCGCGGAAATCTTCGGCATTCGTATCTTCACGCATGCAAAAAGTCTTGATCCCTTCGACGACGGATTCACCGCAGATCATAGCCGCTGTTCTCACGAGGCTTTCGGCAAAGTTGGCGTGGCTGACGATCACAAGATATTTCATTATTCATTCCTCCGTAAACAAAAACGACACATATACTGAGATATCTGATCACAAGAATAATGCGGATTACATATGCGAGGCGATGATAGCCTCCCTGCAATTTCAATCTATCCCTTTTTCCACAGAATGTCAACAAAACATTCTTGTTTTTCGTTTGTTTTTCCTTTGTTTTTTGGTTAAACAAGCACTTCATATTTGGTTTTTGTTTGTTTTAAAGTCATTTTTCCAAATAATC
>JAZPYW010000068.1:0-6907 GCA_045544415.1 Erysipelotrichaceae bacterium | reverse complement strand
ACTTCGCCGATCTCATCATGGCGCTGTATGTTCAATGAGGCATCTTCTCCCTGCTTGATCTTGTTGATGTAGTTACGGATCTGATTTAAAGGCCGGATCAGAGAAATGATCCAGATCAGGAAAAGAGAGAACAACGCAAAGAGGATGTATACCGAAGCATTCAGTACCACTTCCATCATCGCTTCCTTGAATTCGCTCCGGTATTCTCCGGTCAGTATCGATACCAGGGTATAATTCCCCTCATTGAAAGACTTCAGGGAATACAGGGTCTTGACTTCTCCTTCTTCATAGAAGGAATCGAAGAGTTCATTCTCATTCTTCGGATCGATATGGGAAAGAGATTCTTCATAGTCTCTCGTATCGTTCAGATAGGTATCGCTTTTGACGGAATAGACGAAGTGCTTGACATTCGCATCGTCGTAGGCTTCATAATTCTCTCTTGAAGCAATAAAAGAGTTCTGGGAACGGTGGATATAGGAATACATCTGGTTATCGACGAAGTTGTCGATGCTGCTGGTAAAACTGGAAAAGAAGACCACAAGCAGAAAAGCCACCGTCAGTAAGACGATGGAGGAGAACTGCTGTACCAGCGTAAAACCATTCAACCAGATGCGTATTCTCTTCATTTAGCTCAAGCGGTAACCGAAACCGTAAATGGACTGTATGTTGATGTTCGGAAGCTTCTTTCTCAGTCTTCTTAAAGTATCATCGACGACTCTATCGGAACCGTAGTAGTTGTCTCCCCAGGCCTTCTCCAGGATCTCTTCCCGGTGGAATGCCTTTCCTCTGTTTTTCACAAACAGCATCAATAGATCATACTCTTTCGTCGTCAGATCGATGACTTCCCCGTTCTCATAAACCGAACGCTGTGTCTCGTTGATCTCATAGCCGTCTACCTTGATCTTGTCGTCTTTATAGACTCTGCGGATGATATTGTTGACACGCAGGACCAGTTCCTTCGGCGAGAACGGTTTGGTGATATAGTCGTCGGAACCCTTTTCCAGACCGATGATCCGGTCGAATTCCTTGTCTCTGGCCGACATGAAGATGACCGGCGTATTCTCATTTCGTCCCTTGATCTCTTCGATCAGATCGAAACCGCTCTTGTCATCCAGCATGATATCCAGGATCCAGAGGTCCGCATAATCATCGAGATGGGAATAGGCTTCATCATAGGAAAGATAGGAATTTACCGAGTATCCTTCCTTTTCCAGATATCTTTTGACCAGTTCGTTCAGGTCTTTTTCATCTTCTACTACACAGATCACTTTTTTCATACTGTTCACCTAACCCCATTATACAGAAAAGGTTATGCCTCTGCATAACCCAGTTCTTTGATATAGTCGATCACGCCGTATACATACTTGGCGCAGATCTCATCGCTCTCTGCTTCCACCATGACTCTTATCAGAGGTTCGGTTCCGGAAGGCCGTACGAGGATACGTCCGTTTCCTTCCAGTTCTTTCGCTACCTGATCGATGCAGGCTTTGAGCTTCTCGTCATTGAGTACGACGGTCTTGTCTTTGACCCGTACATTGACTAAGAGCTGCGGATACTTCTTCATGCCGGAGGCCGCTTCCTTCAGGCTGCAGCCGTGTTTCTTGAGGTATTCCAGAACGAATAAGGCTGTCTTCAGACCGTCGCCGAACGGAGAATCATGAAGCAGGATGATGTGGCCGGAATCTTCGCCGCCGATCATATAGTGGTTCTTGACCATGCAGTCAGTGACGTTCTTGTCACCTACCGGAGTCACTTCATAGCGGATGCCCGCTTCTTCCAGCGCCTTATATAATCCGATATTGGACATGACGGTCGTAACTACCGTATTGCCGTCCAGCATATCCTTTTCTTTCAGATACTTTCCTAAGAAATACATCATCCTATCGCCGTCGACGAGGTTTCCGTCCTTATCCAGCATCAGTACCCGGTCCGCATCGCCGTCGAAGGCCAGCCCGAGATCGTAGTCTCCCTTGGCCAGATTCTCTTTCAGGGATTCGAGATGCGTAGAACCGCAGTGTGTATTGATGTTGATGCCGTTCGGGGCATCGTTGATGAACGTCGCCGTGACGCCTGACTTTTTCAGGACATCCTTCGCTGTATAGCAGTTGGAGCCGTTGGCGAGATCTACGAGGATATTGAGGCCGGAGAGATCCGTCGGATACCGGCCTAATAACCAGTCCTGATAGACTCTGATACCTTCCTTGTATTCATAGATCTGACCGATCTTTTCATTGACTTCATAATCGATCCCGGTCGGATCATCGATGTAGTCTTCGATGAGTCCTTCGATCTGATCATCGATCTTTTCTCCGTTGTTGCCGAAGACTTTTACGCCGTTGTCATAGAACGGATTGTGCGATGCCGAGATCATGATGCCGCAGGCATACTGTTCCTTCATCGTCACATAAGCCAGACACGGTGTCGAGCAGTAGCCTAATAGATAGACATCACTTCCCGAAGCCGACAGACCGGCTGCCAGAACGCTTTCGAACATCGAGCTGGATAAACGGGTATCCTTGCCGATGAGGATCTTCGCTCTGCCGTTTTTCGAATAGTAATTTCCCAAGAAACGCCCGGTCTTATAGACCTTGTCCATCGTCAGGACGACATTCGCCTGACCGCGTATTCCGTCTGTACCAAAGTATCTTCCCATATTTTCTCCTCTATCTGTTCACTAATGTGAGATTGACTTCTGCCCGGTCAAGGGATATACCGACCAGCGAGCTGATCTTTTCCACATTGAGCGGTAGAGCGTAGGTTCCCGGTTCCTCGATGCCCGCATAATCGACATAGACGACGATATCATTGGCGGTGATCGCATCGATGTTGGACTGTGTTCCGGTGACGGTAGCCGTTACCGAGAGCGCATCCGCTTCCGAGACACCGAACTGCTTGTCGTTATTGCGGAACTGGATCGGGATGCTGGTGATGGTCTTGGTGACACTGGTCTCGATCTTGACTTCCAGATTGACCATAGTGACATCCGAAGAGGAAACGGCGTTCGGCAAAGATACCGGTACGGTGATATCCGTATCGGCGCCGACCGTAGAGAGATCGAAGTAGACCGGTACTTCGTTGACGACATTCAGAACGGCCTGAGGCGCGTAGATCGTAGTCGTATGGTGGTCGTAAGTGATGGAATCGACGGAGATGCCGTATGGCGTATCGCCGGTCAGCACCAGCGTGATCGGAACGACTTTCGACGGTGAGGTGATGGAGACGCTGACGTTGACCGTAGAAGGTACGATCTCCGCATTGACGACTCTTCCGTACTTATCGTAGGCCATGAGCGGCGCATCCGCCGTGAAGTCTCCGGTATGGCCGCTGACATCGATCAGGGCCTTGACCATCGCAATGGAATTGAGGGTGTCCTGGGAAGCGCGGATGTTGATCTTGGATCCGGAAGTAAAGACCGGTTCTCCTAAGATATAGCGCGCATCCAGCATATTCTGATTGATGAAGTCGTACGACAGATCAAACTGCATCGTCGTCTTCTTCTTCAAGGTGATCTGCGCTTCATTCGGCGTGACGTAGGTATTGACGTTATCGCCGTAGCCCGATGCCGTGACGCTGACTAAGTGCGTTCCTTCGGTATAGCCTTCCAGGTTGATCAGGCAGTAGCCGTTTCTGGCTGCCGCATTGTTGACATTGGCCGCATCGCCGGTGATGACGACATCGCAGCTCGTCGGAATGCCGCTGACCTCGAAGGTCTCGGAGTTGTATCTCGTCGTGACTGCGACATTGCCTAAGGTCTTGGACGAGGATAAGGCGCTGGAGAAAGAATTCTGGTCGTAGTTGACGACGAAGAAGGCCAGGGCCGCGACTAATAACGCAAAGATGGAAAGATAGCGGGTGGAGAAGAAGATCCGGTCGATCAGTGTGGAGATCCAGCGGAAGAAACGCAGCAGGGTCTCTCCGGCACCTTCGTAGGCACCCTGGACGATCTTGCCCTGATTGGCGATCCTCTTGGCAGTTTCGAGTTTATCCTGTGAATTATTGGACACTTTCTTCGCCATGGTCTTCCTCCTCTCTGCCGGTATTATCTTCGATATGAAGAGCTTCCTCCTGCTGAGGCTCCTCTTCTTTCACTTCTTCCTGAGGAACTTCTTCCGGATTCTCCTGTTTCTGTTCCTGTTCATACTTGATACGGTTGTTGAACGGAACTTTCATATCGGCTTCAACAGTCTCTTCCTTCTTCTCTTCTTCCTCTTTCTTTCTAAAGAGATTGGAGAAGAACGACTTCTTTTCTTCTCTGTTTTCACGTTCGATGACGACTTCACTGTCATCGCTCAGTAAAGAAGTCCTCTGTCTCGAAGCCTTGGCGATCTCGATCTCATCATTACAGATGACTCTTCTCAGATAGTCCTTCAGCTGCTTCTCATCGACCGAGAAGATACGTCCGTTCTCTGCAATGGAGATATTGGAAGTCTCTTCGGATACGACGATGGTCAATGCATCGGTGACTTCGCTGATACCTAACGCAGCTCTGTGTCTGGCGCCGTAGCGGGAAGACAGATTGACGGAAGTCGGCGGGAAGTATGCACTGGCACAGGCTACCTTATCGCCCTGGATGATGACAGCACCATCGTGCAAAGGGGTCGTCGTCATGAAGATGGAACTTAACAGTTCCTTCGTGACGACCGCATTGATCGAGATACCGGTATTGATATAGTCCTGCATGGACTGAGACTGTTCGATGGAGATGAGGGCGCCGATACGGTTCTTGGACAGCGTGATCGTCGCTTCATAGAGTTCTTCGACTAATTTCTCCCGTTCATTCGCCAGGAGGGTATTGATCTTGGAGAAGGCATTGGACTTGCCGATCTTCTCCAATAATCCTCTGATCTCCGGCTGGAAGATGATGATGGCAGCCAGGAAGCCCCAGTTGATGAAGACATCCGAGAAATAGGCGACCGTCGTCAGACCCAGCAGTTTTGCTACACCGTTGACGGCTAAGATCGCCACGATGCCTTTAAAGATCTGAATGGTACGGGAGTTGTTGCGGACGAATTTGATCGCATAGTAAAGGATCAGCCACATGATGCCGATGTCGATGACGATGCGGAAGACCGTCCATATATTTTGAATAGTCAGATTAATATTATAATCAGGCACTATAGATCCTCCTTTGGAAATCCTATAAATTATAACACACTATACCCCAATCCTGAAATGAGGTAAAATAAACAGGTATGAATGAAAATATTATCAAAACAAATTATAAAGACAAAGAGATCTATTTAGTAAAGACTGCCCACGTCACCAAAAACAGTGTAGAAGACGTACGGGAATGCTTCAAAGAGGTCGATCCGGATGCGGTATGCATCGAACTGGATGCCCAGAGACTCTCTTCCATCGAGAATAAAGATGCCTGGAGAAATACCGATCTGATCGAAGTCATCAAGAAGAAACAGGTAGCCTACCTTTTAGTCAATACGATCCTTTCTTCCTTCCAGAGAAGAATGGCCAAGCAGATGGATTCTTCCTCCGGTGCCGAGATGGTCGAAGGAATCAGACTCTCTAGAGAAAACAATAAAGAACTGGTACTGGCCGATAGACCTATAAAGACGACTTTCTCCCGTATCTGGGCCAAGTTAGGTACGAAAGAGAGATTCAAATTATTGGTTTCCATCATCTCTTCCATCTTCGATGACGAAGAGATCTCCGAAGAGGAACTGCAGGAACTCAAGTCCTCGGATGCCTTGGAAACAGCTTTAAAGGAAGTAGGAAAGGAATTTCCTATGGTCAAGCAGGTACTGGTAGACGAAAGAGATCAGTACTTGGCCCAGAAGATCAAGACCGCTCCGGGAAAGAAAGTCATGGCCATCATCGGAGCCGCTCACTGCAACGGCATTCTCCGCAATCTGGAGAACGATATCGATACGGATGCCCTGGAGATCGTTCCGAAAAGAAAAGGCCTTGGTACGGTCTTAAAATGGGCGATACCGGCCTTTATCATCTTCATGGTCGTCTATACCTTGTTCGTCAATAAAGACGTAGGCATGGCTCAGATCAAATCCTGGATCCTCTGGAACGGATCTTTGTCTGCCATCGGTGTCCTTCTTTCCAGAGGCCACATTCTCTCTGCTCTGACCGCCTTCGTCATGTCTCCGATCACTTCCCTCAATCCGCTCTTAGCCGCCGGATGGTTTGCAGGTATCGTCGAAGCGACGGTACGCAAGCCGAAAGTGAAAGACTTCGAAGACATCGCCGAGGACACTTCCTCCTTTAAAGGCTTCTTTAAAAACGGTGTCACCAGAGTACTTCTCGTCGTCATCTTCGCCAACGTCTTTTCCTCTATTGCCACCGTCATTTCCGGACTGGATATCTTCAAGTCCTTTATCGATATTATTATTAATTGAATCTTGGAAGCAGGATCTTCACGATCTCGCCCTTGGAGGCATAGACCCTGGCAATACGGTCCGAAACATCTGTATATAACTCATAAGGAATGGTGCCGACTTCTTCGGCCCTTTTTCTTACGTCGATATGTTCGCCGTAAAGTTCTACTTCCGTACCGATCTCGATCTTCTTACTGACTCTTACCATCATCTGATCCATACAGACGCTTCCGACGATGATCCCGTATTCCCCGTCCACATAGACTTCCTTGCCGGTATTCGATCTCCGGAACCCGTCCGCATAACCGATCGGCAGCGTGATGATCCAATCATCTTCCGATGTATAGTGTCCGCCATAGGAGATCTTTTCTCCGGCAGGAACTCTCTTACAGTCGACGACCTGAGAGTATAAGGAGAGACACGGCTGCAGATCCGACTCATAAGAACTTAATCCCAGTAAGGCAAGTCCCGGACGGCAGTGTGTCGCAAAATCTTCTCCAAAATGCACGGTACCGTCGGAATTGGCGATATGGATATATTCAAAAGGATAAGTCCGAGGCCAAGCG
>JAZPYW010000067.1:0-6173 GCA_045544415.1 Erysipelotrichaceae bacterium | reverse complement strand
TACCGATGTCAAATACGCTGACAACAAGATGGCCTACCGTGTCATCGCTGACCATATCCGTACCTGCACGTTTGCGTTGAGCGACGGTGCTTCCTTCTCCAATGAAGGAAGAGGCTACGTATTGAGAAGAGTCCTGAGAAGAGCGATGCGCTATGCCCGCAACCTCGGCATCAATAAGCCGTTCCTCTATGAACTCGTCGATACGGTCTGTGATATCATGAGAGACTTCTATCCGTACCTCGATGAAAAGAAAGGCTTCGTCAAGAAGCTCATCCTCAAGGAAGAGGAATCCTTCATCCAGACGTTAGCCAACGGCGAAAAGATCCTGGAGAATGAACTGTCCAATGTGAAAGACGGCGTACTCAGCGGCGAAGTCGTCTTTAAATTATACGATACCTACGGCTTCCCGAAAGAGATGACGATCGAATCGGCAGAAGACAAGGGCATCAAAGTCGATATGGAAGGCTTTGAGAAATGCATGAAGCGCCAGAAAGAGATGGCCCGTTCTTCCCGTGATGTGGCAGAATCCATGCATAATCAGTCGGAAGACCTGCTGAACTTCCATGAGCCGTTCACCTTTACCGGCTATGAGAAAGATGAAGATGAAGCGGTCGTTGCCGGACTCTTCCATAACGGCGTCAAAGTCGATTCTCTCTTTGAAGAAGGAGAGATCATCTTCACGAATTCCTGCTTCTATGCGGAGAGCGGCGGTCAGGTCGCAGACAGAGGCGTCATCGAGAGCGATACGGCCAAAGCGGAAGTCACGGATGTCAAGAAGGCTCCGAACGGCCAGTATCTCCATCATATCGTCGTCAAAGAAGGCTCGATCAGTCTCGGAGATAAGTTCAGACTCTGCATCAATAAAGAAGACCGCAAGAATATCCGGGCGAACCACTCCTCCGTGCATCTGCTTCAGAGCGCTCTGAAGAAAGTCCTGGGCAATCACGTCGCACAGGCCGGATCCTATGTCTGCAAAGACTATGCCCGTTTCGACTTCAACCATTTTGAAAAGATCTCTGCTGAAGATCTGAATAAAGTAGAACTGCTGGTGAACCAGTGGATCGCGGAAGGCTATCCGGTCGTGACCGAGGTCATGGATGTCGAGGAAGCCAAGAAGACGGATGCGATCGCACTCTTCGATGAGAAGTACGGCGACAAGGTACGTGTCGTCTCCATGGGTCCGGTATCCAAGGAATTATGCGGAGGAACGCACGCCTATAACACTGCAGATCTCGGCAGTTTCAAGATCGTTTCCGAAGAATCCATCGGTTCCGGTATCCGCCGTATCGAAATGAGAACGAAGATGAAGGCCTATGAGACCTTCAAGAGCGAAGAACTCTATCTGAATTCCCTGAAGGATGAACTCAAGCTCAAGAATACGGATATGATCAAAGACCGTATCATTGCGATGAAGGGAGAGAATTCCGCACTGTCTCAGGAAGTGAACCGTCTCAAGGAGAGAGTCATGAACCTTGATGCGGACTCCTATGTCGAAAAGGCTTCAAACAACGGAAGCTTCTCCTACCTCGTTCTGCATACGCACGATCTCGAATACAACCTGAAAGATTTCGCAGCACTGCTCCGCAATAAGCTGAACGGCGGTCTCGTCTTCCTGCTGAATGAGACGGCAGACAAGTACTCCTATGTCGCCGGACTCGGCAAGACAGCTCTGGAAGCCGGCCTCAGCGCCAACGACCTCGTCAAGCAGGCCAGCGCTCTGGCAAACGGAAAGGGCGGAGGCAAGCCGGATCTTGCGCAGGCAGGCAGCGGCAACGCCGGAAATGCGGAAGAGATCATCAATTCGGTAAAATCGAAAGTGGAATCCCTTTCCTAAGTACCGGAAATGATTTAGAATGAAATTGGAGGTGTAGTATATGGCAAATAATGCATCCAGAACGATGTTGTTCACATCGGAAGAAATCAAGCGGGAGAACATGAAACAGCTTCTTCTCTCTGTAGAGGAAGCCTTGACCGACCGGGGTTATAATGCGGTCAACCAGATCTCGGGTTATCTGATGTCCGGTGATCCTGCCTATATCTCCAGTCATAAGAATGCGCGTACCAATATCCAGCATGTGGAGAGATTCGAGATCATCGAAGAACTGGTACGTTTCTATCTCGAAAGCAAATAACGAAGCATTCTAAGACCGGAGCCGAATCGCTCTTGCTGAAGAGACTTTTCATCTCGGAATAGGCGATGGGTAGAAAACGATAACCCGGGCTTCGGACAGTTTCAGAACATTCAAAGAAAGTTGTGTCAGCTTGTGAAACGAGAACGGCACAACTTTCTGCCGATTTATACGATAAGAAGGACAAGATAAAACAGAGTGAACACCTGTTTTTCTTCAGGGCCTTCAATGAGGAAGGATATTCGCTGTATGGATAACAACAAGATCTATATCACCGATGATGACGGAAAAGAAGTCGAGATGAATGTATACTTTACATTCACTACCGGCGACAAGAACTACGTCCTGGTCTACGAGACAGGAAATGAAGATGATATCTTCGCCTTTACTTTTGATGATGACGGAAATCTTTTCGTTGTCGAGGATGAAGAGGAACTCGAGATGATCGAAGAAGTTATCGGTGCTTTTGAGGAGGATCATGAGGATGCGTAAGTTTCTGAAAGGGGTCCTCATTTTCTTTCTGATCCTGCTGCTTCTGGCAGGAGCAGGATTCTTCTATGTGAACGCGAAACTGAAAGTCCCGGCAAGAACAGCTGAGACCAGCGTGACGATCAACGAAGGAGATTACGGCAGAAAGGTCTTTTCTTCTCTGGAAGAGGCCGGCATCATCGGCGATGCGGCGATCTCCTATTATTACTCCCGTTTCTTCTATCCGAGTTCTTTCAAGGCAGGGACCTATTCCGTACCGGCCGGACTCGATCTGAAGGGGATCATCGATTATGTTTCGGATGACCGCAATGCGATACAGAACACCGTCACGATCTATTTCCGGGAAGATGACAATGTATTGTCCTATGCGAAACGGATCGCCGAGAATTTCCCGTACAGCGAAGAAGAGGTCATGACCTACTGGAACGATCCTGCCGTCCTCAAAGAGCTGATCAGCGAATATGAGGTCCTGACAGACGATATCCTGGGCGAACTCGTACGTTATCCGTTAGAAGGCTATCTGGCGCCGAACACCTACGAGTTCTACGCGGATGCGTCCCTGGAAGATATCACGAAGACACTGCTGAGCCAGAGCGAATCGCTCTATGAGGAATACAAGAGTGCTTTTGCGGCCTCGAACTATACGATCCACGAGATCTTTACGATGGCTTCGATCGTCCAGTATGAATCCGGTACGGACGATGAGAACGATATGCAGAAGGTAGCCGGGGTCTTCGACAACCGTCTGGCCATCTGGATGCCGCTGCAGTCTACCGTCACGGCCTGCTACGGAAAGGCTCTGGACAAGGATGCCTGCCGCATCGAAGGAGACTGGTATTCGACGACACAGCACGAGAGTCCGTACAATACCTATCTGAACTACGGTCTTCCTCCTGGCCCGATCCTGAACGCCGGCGAGAAGGCGATCTATGCAGCCCTTTATCCGATCAATGAGGAGAACGGACATCCGATCTACTACTTTGTCGGAGAGAGTGAGAACTGCTACCACGACGGACACAACCACTTTGCGGAAACGCTTGAGGAACATAACCGAAATATAGGAGAGTATGTAACATGCCAGTAAAGACACCTGTCATCATCGGGATCGCCGGAGGCTCTGCTTCCGGAAAGACTTCGATCGCCAAGAGACTGTTTCAAGCATTTGAAAAGACGAATTCCGTAACGATCATCAAAGAAGACGATTACTATAAGGATCAGTCCCATCTGCCGATGGAAGAGAGAGTCAAGACGAACTATGACCATCCGTTTGCGTTCGACCATGACCTGCTTCTTCAGCAGCTGGAGGAGCTCTCCTCCGGAAAGACGATCCGCAAGCCGACCTATGACTATACGGTCCACAACCGCAGCGAGATCGTCGAAGAGATACAGCCTTCCGATGTCATCATCCTGGAAGGACTCTTCGTACTCGAAAACAAGAAAGTACGCGACAAGCTCGACATCAAGATCTTCGTCGACACGCCTTCCGATGAACGTTTCATACGCCGTCTGGTCCGCGATATCCGCGACAGGGGAAGGACCCTCGATTCGGTCATCAGCCAGTATCTGACGACGGTAAAACCGATGCATGACGAGTTCGTCGAACCAAGCAAGAAATATGCCGATCTGATCGTTCCGGAAGGCGGAAGAAACCAGGTCGCCATCGATATCCTGACTACCAAAATCGGTAGTATTCTGCAGGAAAAGATGATATAATTCACCAGGAGGCAATACTATGGACGAGAAATTCTATGTCACCGAAGAAGGTCTGGCCGATCTGAAACAGGAACTCCATACCCTGATCCATGTCACCAGAAATGAAGTTATCGAAGAATTAAAAGCCGCCAGAGCACAGGGCGACTTATCGGAAAATGCCGATTATGATGCTGCCAGAGACCATCAGGCTCAGGTAGAATCCCGTATCACTCAGCTGGAACATATGATCCGTAATGCGGAAGTCATCGCCGAAGCACGTTCTTCCAAATTCGTGCGTCTGGGTTCTACAGTAGAGGTACAGGAACTGGATACAGGCGATGTCGATGTATATACGATCGTCGGCAGCGTGGAAGCAGATCCGCTGAACGGAAAGCTTTCCAACGTCACACCGCTGGCAGAAGCCATCCTCGATCAGAGAGTCGGTTCTGTCGTTACGGTCAACGTCGAATCCCCATATGAAGTAAAGATCCTGAAAGTCAGTTAAGGGATCGGATACTTTGAAGGTAATAAAGTAAGCAGGAGACTGCTTGCTTTTTTATGTGGAAAAAGATCCTGCTCTATCTGATCATCCTGTTATCGATCCTCTTGTTCTCCTTCCCGCTGACGGTAGAGAAAGACGAGGATATCTTTCTTACGGTCGAAGTGAGAGGGGAAGTCGAGAAAGAAGGGAATATCGAGATCCTCAGAGGCATGACCTTTGGAGATCTTCTCGAAAAGATCGAACTGAAGGAAGATGCAGACATCTCTTCTTTTTCCTATAATCGTGTCCTCTATGACCGGGAGATCATCGTCATCCCGAAGAAGAAGGAAAAGAAGGAACTGCAGGTATCGCTGAATACGGCCGGGATCGAAGAGCTGATCCTGCTTCCGGGTATCGGCGAGAAGATGGCGGAGAGGATACTGGAGTACCGTGAACAGCACGGCTGTTTTCACAGTCCGGAAGAGATCATGGAAGTCAAGGGGATCGGAGCGAAGAAATATGAACAGATCCGGGAATATCTCGTTCTATAAATGTGTTCTTCTCTTCTTCCTCTGTGTCCTGTTTCCCAATCCTCTGATCTTTGCGGCCTCTTTTCTGTTTTCCTGCCGTATCGGATGGAAAAACCTTTTTCTTCTGCTGATCCTCTTCCTGCTTCTCATACCTATCCGTCATCTGCAGAAAGACTATCTTCCCTATGGGATCGTCGATTATAAAGAGGGCAGCCGCTACATCGTCGATAAGGGCCTGTATAAAGTCGCGCTGTATACAGAAGAGACTCTTTCTGCAGGAGATGTGCTGGAGATCTCAGACAGTTTCCCGACGGATTCTTTATCCTTACAGAAAAAGAACGTCGTCTATGCCTCAAAGAGTTTTCGTTTTCTCTTCCGTTTTCCGATACGTTCCTTCATTGAGAAACGGATCTCTTCCTTTTCGGTCAAGACCTCGTCTCTTTTGAAGAAGGTGATCTACGGGATCGATGATCATTCCTTTGAGGACATCAGTGTCCTGTATTCCTTCGGGATCTATTATCTGATCCGCTCCATCCGTAAGAAAATTCCAAGAGGAGCGCTCCTTCTGACACTGGCATATCATCTGTTTGTCTGTTCGCAGCTGAAGATCCTGCTTCTGTATATGGATCTGATGCTGGAGAAGACAAGTCTTGATCAGAAGGACAAACTGGCCGTAAAGGCACTCTTCTTCTACTATCTCAATGAGAAGCTGATCCTGAGCTATTCACTTATTCTGCCTTTATTATTCTCGTTTCTGTCTTTTACCGAGACGATGATCGACAGGAAGGTCTTGCTGATGATCCTGCAGTCGCTGCTGTTCTCCGAGATCCGCCTCTTTTCTTTTCTCATCCT
>JAZPYW010000066.1:0-8106 GCA_045544415.1 Erysipelotrichaceae bacterium | reverse complement strand
TATACAGATGGTGTTCCGGAAGCGACCAGCGAAGACCTTCAGTTCTTCGGTACCGACCGTATGCTGGATGTCCTGAACAGAGAACCGGATGCCGATCCGGAAAAACTGATCGAGAACGTCCTCGACGGCATCGCCGACTTCGTTCAGGATGCTGAACAGTTCGACGATATCACGATGCTGACTTTCCGTTTCAACAGAAAAGCGAAATCATAAAACTCACGAAATATGATCTTGTACGGGATCATATTTCTGTTTTATGCAGAGAGGAGATATGTCATGTTTATTGAGAAAGTGATCCATCTGGCTTTCTACACAGATCGTATGGAAGAGATGATCCGTTTCTATACGGAAGTCCTGGAAGGAAAACTCGTGATCCGGACAAGATACTGTTCCTATCTGGACCGGGATGACCGTCCTGTTCAGCAGGAGATCGCAAAAAAAGATCCGGACAGGATCTTTAATGTCTATATCGAGATCGCACCGGGTCAGGCGATCGAGCTCTTTCCGAAAGGGGAAGATCAGAAGGAACATCCGGGGTTCAACGATCATCTCGGCTATTCTCATTTCGCTCTGCTGACAGATGATATCTATGCGGCGAAGGAGAAACTGATCTCCAAAGGAGCTCCCTTGTACCGGGATATCTCCAAAGGTCCATCCGGGACCTATCAGTGCTGGTTCTCAGATCCCGACGGGAACTACTTCGAACTGATGCAGTATACTGAAGATTCCTATCAGATCAAAGGCCACATCGAATAGTTTTACTTCTTCAGGATCCGGGAAGCAGGATCGATCTTCTGCACGACGATGTAGCAGAGGATGGAGATCCCAAGACCTCCGAAGATATCGATGAAGTAGTGCTGTTTGGTAAATACGGTCGAGAGACAGATCATAAGAGCCATCAGCAGTGAATAGATGCGTACACCCTTAGAGACCTCGTCTCTTTTTCTTATCGCCAGATAGCAGTAGATACTGATGAGACAGTGATAGGAAGGGAAGAGATTGAAGGCGAGAGAGCCTCCGTCTGCCCCGTATACCGTCCTCAGCATGGAATGGAATATGCCTCCTCCGGCAGCCTTCTCCATGAGCCCTTCAGCTGCCCGGTCCATGTAGGTCGGGAAGAAGGTGAAGATCAGAAAACCGATGAGGTAGGCGGCAGAGAGACCGATGATGTAGTTGACGAAGTTCTTCTTTTCAGTCAGAGAAGCGATGATCGGACCCATGATCCAGAAGATATAGGAAAAGAGATAGATGACGACAAAGACCGGGATCAGGGGGATGCGGTCATCGATAAAAGGGATCTTCGGAAGTATCGCATGATCGATCGTACCGATGATCCTGCTCAGCCAGTCGGCCAGCCGGTACATGCCGTACTGCAGACCGAAGTATAGAAAACCGCATATCCAGCCGTAGCTCGGCACTCTCCGTATATTATCCAATAGCTTTTTCATACTATCTCTATCTTAACACTTCATTACTGCCTGATAATAGGAAAACAGTGCCGCATGACATATAATGAAGGTAAGTGTGAAATAATACAGGGCATTTTAAAGGAGGTATAAATGGAAAGAGTATATCAGTTCTTAAAAGAAACAGGTGTTTATTTTTTAGCTACTGCTGAAGGAGATCAGCCGAGAGTTCGTCCTTTCGGTACGATCGATCTTTTTGAAGGAAAACTCTATATACAGACCGGAAAGGTAAAGGAAGTATCGAAACAGATACAGGCTGATCCTAAGGTCGAGATCTGTGCCTTTAAAGATGGAAAGTGGCTCCGTCTGAGCGGTACGCTCGTGAGGGATGAACGCAGAGAGGCGAAAGCCCATATGCTGGAAGCGTATCCGTCTCTTCAGGGAATGTATTCTGCCGATGACGATAATACGGAAGTACTCTATTTCAAAGATGCGACTGCTGTCTTCTCTTCCTTTACGGAAGCTCCGCTGACGATCACGTTCTGATGATGTACGATCTCAAAGAAGAGATTCTGAGATATAAGCCTTTCAACGAACAGGAAGAAAGGGACAGGGAACTGATCCTCAAGCATCTGGATGATGAGGATATATTTACCAGAAATAATGAAGCCATGCATATGACGGCTTCTGCCTGGGTGACTTCTCCGGATCGTAAGAAGATCCTGATGGCTTATCACAATATCTATGATTCCTGGTCGTGGCTGGGAGGTCATGCGGATGGAGAAAGAGATCTGAGAGAGACGGTGATGAGGGAAGTCCGGGAAGAAAGCGGTCTTCGTCATCTTCATCTGATCTCGCCGGATATCTATTCTCTGGAAGTACTGACCGTCGACGGACACATCAAGAAGGGGAAATACGTATCCTCGCATCTCCATCTCAACGTCACTTATCTTCTGGAAGCCGATCCGGAAGATCCGGTCTTCATCAAGGCAGATGAGAACTCGGGGGTAGCCTGGTTCCTGAAAGACGAAGCTGTTGAAAAGTCAAGCGAACCGTGGTTTCGTGAACATATCTATGCAAAACTCAATGAAAAACTCAAAAGCTATGAATGATAAGACATCCGGGATCTGTCCGTTCTCCGAATTCTGCGGAGGCTGCGAGTACCAGGGTCTTTCCTATGAAAAACAGCTGGAGAAGAAACAGAAGAGGGTCGATAAACTCTTCTCTTCGATCTGCCGGCCGGAAAAGATCTTGGGTATGCAGGATCCTCTGCATTACCGTAATAAAGTACAGGTCACTTTCGGAAAAGATGACGATCATAGAATGATCATGGGGAATTATGCGAAAGATTCCCATTTTATCGTGCCGGTCGATGACTGCATGATCTGCGATGAAGGAGCTAATGAGATCCTTTCTTCGATAAAGAAGATCCTGATCAAATACAGAGTATCCGTATTCGATGAGAGGGCACTGAAAGGAACGATACGCCATGTGCTGATCCGTTCTACTTCTTTAGGAGAATATATGGTCGTGCTCGTTACCGGCAATACGAGACTGCGCAACGAGAAGGAGATCGTCCGGGATATCCTCAAATACAATTCTCAGGTAACGACGATCCTGCAGAACTATAACGGACGTCATACCAGTATGATCCTGGGAGAAAAGACCGAGATCCTCTATGGAAGAGGCTATGTCATCGATGAGCTGATGGGCTGCCGTTTCCGCATCTCCGCTTCTTCTTTCTATCAGATCAACAAGAGACAGACGGAGATCCTGTATGGGAAGGCAGTAGAATATGCCGGTCTCAGCGGGAAGGAGACCCTGATCGATGCCTACTGCGGCACCGGTACGATCGGCATCCTGATGAGCCGGAATGCTAAGAAAGTATACGGTGTAGAACTCAATTCCCGGGCCGTAAAAGATGCGAGAAAGAATGCCGAGGACAATCATATCTCCAACATTGAATTCATCAATGACGACGCCGGAAACTACATGAGAGAGCTCGCAAAAAAGAAAGCCCATATCGATACCCTCATCATGGATCCTCCGCGTTCCGGTTCTGATGAACGTTTCCTCTCTTCGGCAGTCATCCTTTCTCCGAAGAAGATCGTCTATGTATCCTGCTGTCCGGAGACGCTCAGAGATGATGTGAACTATCTCCTGAAGAACGGCTATAGGGTAGAGAAAGTACAGCCGGTCGATATGTTTCCGTATACCGATCATGTTGAGTCTATAACGTTGCTATGTCTAAAATAGCAAAAAAAAACACTAAAAATAGGGCAAAAAAGGCCAAAATCGAAGATGTTTTGGCCTTTTTTGTCTTCATAACAGGTCATTAACAATGGTGAAAATGCGCAAAATACGCAAATAACCAAAAATGCGAGAACAGTATTTGTTTCATTTGGGTAAAGAAAAAGATAAGTTGATGCGTTACCTTTCTCAAAACAGTCGTTACTGATTAGAACTAATCTTTCTGATCATCTCAGCCAGATAGAGGAAGTTTTCGGCCTTCATGATAGCCATGCCCTGAGTTTCATCACCAAGAATGACCAGCGAATCACCGGCATTGATGTCAAAGACCTTCCGGGCCTTGACCGGGATGACGATCTGTCCCTTGTCACCGACCGTTACCACGCCAAAAATGTGCTTGCCTCTGGGAGGTATGCCAAAGCCCATGTCTTCGCTGCGATCATGGTTAGCCAGATCATCCAGTGATACCCCCAGAGCGCAGGCGAGTAACCGGCACTTCTCCAGGTCTGGTACCGTCTCCCCACTCTCCCACTTGGCTACCGCCTGACGGGATACCCCGGCGATTTCGGCAATGTCTTCCTGAGTCAGTGATTTCAGTTTTCTTAACTGTACAAGGTTGTCCTTAAACATGACATTCATCCTTTCTTCTTTATTCCCAGTACCGCCCAGCTGATAAAGGGCAGTATGGCGATGATCATTGGTAACAGATAGCCCACCGCAAAGCCGGCCAATGTGCTTAACAGATAAACCGATAAGGGAGCCAGCAGTCCGGGCTTGGCCATAAACAGGGCAACGGCGGAAATGCCCAGATAATGGAAGACATATAAGCCAAAGCTGTGTCTGCTCATCCATCTTGTAAAACTTGTTTCAAAATCAAAGTATCGGCCAAAACCACCCAGAATAGCCAGACAGCCCAGCCAGCTGTAGCTGGTAAACAACACAGAACGGTAGACCGGCTCATCGGCATAGTTCTTGCCAAAACTGTAGAAACAGAAGCCAACCCCTAAGGTTAAGGCCAAGGCCAGAAATAGACAGAAGTTCTTTTTAACCACTTCCATGACTCCTTGATGAGAGAAGATGAAATAGCCTAAAAAGTACAGCGTGTTATATAAGCCAAAGCGATAGACCACGATTACCGGGGTATTGCCGTTCTGAGCGGAAAGCCAGACCGCACCGGTCAGTAATAACAGGATCGGCAGGTTGACCTTCTTACCCAGCTGCCAGCCTCTGTCCTTTTCCAGTTTTCTCACGCCAACCAGCATCACACTGAACAGCCAGAGCATCTGGGCAAACCATAATACCCCCTGACCAGAGAGAACCATGATCAGATACTTGACAAACCAGGGAGCTCCAGCCATCTGGTCCAGAGCGTTAGAAAGAGACATGTTGATGTAGCCCTGAATGAACTGAAAGACAAACAGTCCGATAGTAGAGGGTACTAACAGTTTAGTGGTCCGGCTTCTGAGGAATTCTCGATCACTGTGGTTTTCCAGATACAGCCGGGAAGTAATGCCGGAAACAATGAACAAGATTGGCATCAGCCAGGGATAGACGAAGTTCAGATAGAGATCATAATACTGAATCTTTAGATCTGTGATCTTGCCCAGTCCTCCGGTAACCCCTTCAGCGTTATACATGTAAAGCACATGGTAGAAGACCACCAGTACGACGGTCAGCCAGCGGATGTTATCTAAATAATGTTTTCTCATACTTATCCCACCTTTGCAATGAAAACTAACATAATTGTAGAAAAGCGGGAAATGTTGTACCACCAACCGGACTTAACAATTCAGCAACAATTCTGTCACCTTTAGTTGCTCGAAAAGAGAAATGCCGGAAATCCGGCAAAGATTATCTGCGAGAATTGGTTAATTGGTTTTCAGAATTGATTAATTAGAGATATTATTTTACCAAAACACAGCAATATGAGAACAATATACAAATCAGTTTTCATGTGAACCAAATAGAATTCTGTCATATTATGATACTAAAGAAGAAAACAAATATATCATGAAGAAAATTGGCGAAAAAATAGTAAGTGATGCAAAATTCCAAATAACAAATGAAGACGCTAAAGTTCAACATGTCTTTATTGAATGCGGTTTCTTAGTGTCCCAACTGTCATCTATGTTAAAATGATTGTGTCCCAACAGTCATCGACACATGTAGAGACAATATGCTGCTTGTACCACCAAAAGAAGGATTTTATTTCTGTGCCGTATGCATCAGACGGGAAGGATATGTCCTACTGGGGAGCACAGAACACCTTTCTGGCCTGGTACAGGGATCTCGACGACATCACAAATGAGATAAACGAGATACAGAACGCCCTGAATGCCGGAGCGGCATCCTATACACTTCAGTACAGTGTAAAAGTCAAACAGGATCTGTTCCGGACGATACAGGACTGAACGGCTTCTGTGGTTTTCTTCATCGGGATCACTTTCCCGGTGGAGAGAACCTTTTTTATCTCTTTGATGTTCCTATGTTTTCGAGCCTTCTCAAAGACGGCTAACGGCTTTATGATGAAGTTGACCGATGGGTCAATGGAAGAACTGTATGAATCCGAAGTTGATTCCATGCCCGTAGAAAAACAATCCGACACCATGAATATCAACCGTTGGTTCGTGTTCAAAGCTGATCGTTTCGGATATGCTTGAGCCATGAAAGGAGGTGCCCGATATGGATCAGATCAAGATCGGAAGATTTATCGCTTCCTGCAGAAAGGCACAGGGCATGACTCAGGCTATGCTTGCCGAGAAACTCGGGATCAGCGACCGGGCAGTTTCAAAATGGGAGACGGGAAAGTCGATGCCGGATTCCGGGATCATGCTGGAACTGTGCGGACTGCTGAAGATCAACGTCAATGAACTCCTTTCGGGCGAAAAGATCATGACAGACTCATATAATCGGCAGGCTGAAGAAAACCTTCTAGCCATGAGGCGGGAGATCGAAGAAAAGAACCGGCAGATGCTCAGGACGGAATACTTGATCGGGGGTCCGGCGACCGCTGCAGGTCTGATCATGTGCGCTATTGCAAAATACGTGGAAATGCCCAACGGCCTGAAGATCGGCCTGATCGCATTTGCACTGATCATGATGCTTGCTGTTGCATTTGTCGCTGTAGGAATCGAACAGAAGGCCGGTTACTATGAATGTCGGAAATGCCACGACCGGCACATTCCGACCTACTGGCAGACAAATCTTGCGATGCATATGGGCAGGACCAGATATATGAAATGCCCGAAATGCGGAAAATGGAGCTGGCAGAAGAAAGTTCTCAGCAAGGAAGAAAAGGAGATGTATTGATATGATCGGAAATACTCATGTAGAGACTTCATCATTCATCTGGCTGATATGCGGTGCTGTGATCTTTACCGCTGTTCCTCTGCTTCTGGCTATCTTGTGGATGATCCGGAAAAAGGAACCTTTCAAGACAGTACTGACCGGTGCTTTGACGTTCCTGCTGTTTGTGTTCATACTGGAAAAACCTATTCAGAACGTGCTGGTCTTTCCGACAGCGATGGGTCTTCCGGAACATGCCGTCAGTCGCTTTCTAGGCGCAAACCCTGTGTTGCTGGCACTTGTAACAGGGCTGTTTCCGGGAGTATTTGAAGAGACCGGACGTCTGATCGCTTTTAAAACGGTCCTGAAAAAACGCAGAAACAGAGAGACTTCGATCTCTTACGGTATCGGACACGGCGGTTTTGAAGTGATCCTGATCCTGGGGATCACCTATATCCAGTACATCATCTATGCGGTTATGATCAATAACGGCAGTTTCTCTGTGCTGATCGATCAGATCGCTGCGCAGGCTCCGGAACAGCTTGGAAGCATCAAAACAGTCGTGGACCTGCTTGCGGGATTCTCGTTTGCAGATCTGGCTATTGCCTTTATCGAGCGTATCGCTGCACTGCTGTTTCATATCGGTGCCTCGATTCTCGTCTTTTATGCCTACAGGGATAAGAAGTATTTCCTTCTATATCCTCTGGCGGTCATCCTTCATACGGGATTGGATTTCCTCGCAGCTCTCCATGTCTTTCACATAATAAGTCTTTCACCATGGATGCTGGAACTCATCATTGCGATCTTCGGAACGGCGGTATTCTTTGGAGCATACCTGCTGCTGTATCGAAAAGACGTCCAAAAAGAAAACTGATCAAAGCAGACCATAATATACATCAGGCTCTCATTCTGCCGTTACGGGATGAGAACCTTTTTCTGTGAATATTCTAGAAATTTTATAATTCTGTTCTGCATTGATAAAATAGACTCATAAGCAGATGAAAGAGAAGCGAATGAAATGGATTTCGGCAATGCCGGAGGTATTCGGAATATTGCCGATAGCAGTCTCCGGGCATAATGAACGGATCAACACCCCGGATCTCTCCGGTCTGACAGACGAAACGACTGTGATACCTTTATGTTAAAAGGCGTTGCTTGCGGCAAC
>JAZPYW010000065.1:0-9448 GCA_045544415.1 Erysipelotrichaceae bacterium | reverse complement strand
GCAGGAATAGAGACTTCCTTAGTATCTGTGTATGTCTGTCCGTTGAATGTGACAGTTGCGGTATAGACTGTCATGCCTGCTTCTTCACAAACTGGATCTGTAATTTCAGAAGTTACAATGGCGTTCACTGTTTCTACATGAGTCTCGTCATTCTTACATGTGAATACTGCAGATGCAGAAGTGTAGTCTTCATTCCATGTCCAGCTGTTCAGTTCATAGTCATGACCCAAGGCAGAACCGGTTTCTATATATGAACGCATATCTGTGTGCTCCTGTTTATCGAGACTGTCTTCCGATGAGATGAAGGCTGTATAGATTGCACTGAGATCATCTGTACATGTAGCCGACGTTTCTTCGCTCTTTGTAACTAAAGTATCCACATAACACAGTCCTTCATCGGCATCGCTGCTAGAATAAACAGCTTTTGCGGAAACATTACCATATGATTCTTTCCATTCAAACCTCAGGAACGAGTAGGTCGGTGTCTCTTTGACGGTCACATGATAAGTCCCTGAATGGCTGCCGAAATATACTGTTGCTTCATGGGAACCGATTGACCAAGGTTCCATATATGACTGATCATCTTCATAACGTACCGAATACTGTACGCCATACGTTTTGATGCATTCTTCCAGAGTCTCTTCAACAGAGCCGCTGTATTCACTTCCATCAAAATGAACGGTTACCCTCTTCGGAATAGCTTCATATCGCATGTAGAGATGCTCGAGCCCGTCTTCTCCGATTGAAGCCGTCTCTTGAGCAGAGTCCTCATAAACCACCATATCGTCTGCTTCGATCGACAGGATAGGTCCGCTCTTGACTGCGACACTCTTCGAATAAGTCTTATTGAACGTCTGAACGCGTATACTTCCATTGTTTTCTACAGACCATTGATTTGAATATGATTGCTCATCGGTGATAATGAAAGACAGATCTGTTCTGTATTTCTCGTTCAGTGCGTTGATAACTTCCCGTAGTTCCCCTTTATATGTCTTTTGCTCTTCTGTTATATATAAGGCAACTGTGATATTTATCAAATCATGATCATAGTGAATGTATTCGACATTCACGCCGTCAACAAGCTCCTGACAAGGAGCTCCCTGATCTTCATAGATCGTTGCAGAGGTGATACGAAAGGAAGAATGAGTAAAAATCTTACTGGCGGTGATGCTGACTGAGCAAGTCACTTCTGATCTATTGACTGCTTTGATAAAAACCGTCGATGTTGGTTTGAAAAAATCAATTCCAGATTCCGTATCAGAACCTTCCACATCATAGGTTCCTATAACATTCATGTTTTCATCATACAGATAAATGACAGCGTCTTCTTCTGTATCCACGCTGATTCGGAAGTATGTGCCGGAATCCGGAGTAAAGGAAAAGAATGATCCCTGAGTATTCGGGTCGATCGATACCGTCTCTGCAACATCTGCAGTTAACGGGATCGCTTCTTCATCTTTTACGATGACTGTATATGAGCCAGAGTACTTTCTGCTGGAGATCGTCATTTCATGACGTCCCGGTTCCCAGCGGCTGTCATATGTTTCCTGTCCCGAGTATACAAACGGTTCGGTATATCCGTAATTAGCCTGAAGCAAAGCTGAAACTTCTTCCGGAGTTCCTTTTAATACCTGGTTATCATTTGTCGTTAGTGCTATTGTTTCCGGCTTATAAGGATAAGCCATATAAGTGACTGTCTGCTCGCTGCCGTTATCATCGATGATCGTCTCCTGAATCTCTATCATATCCGACGCAGTGACGGTAATATCCTCCGCTGTGATCCTTTTGATCGGATTATTGAGAATCGTCAGATTCACAGATGTATCTATACCGAAGATGTTCATAGAAACCGTATGCGTACCGATCTCGGTTGCAGAAGTATACTTCACTCTTACAGCTTTATAGTCATCAAACAGGATATTATAGTCTGCGTAAAGCTGATAACGGACCTGATCATAGGTCCCTTCATAAACGTGTTCATCTGTAGTGACTGTATAGAAATCAGGGTACAGTTCATAGTAATATCTATACACAGAATAATACTCATCGTTATACATCGTGATATCGCCGATGGTGATAGACGTGATCGGATTGGAAACGATCTCAACGACATATTCCGAGACAAAGCCGTTCAATTCGATAGATACAGCATATTCTCCCGGTGTCCACGGGTTCTCTTCACTCTGATCGTCTCCATTTATCAGAAATTCTACTTCGATCTCATATTCATTTTCCAATTTATCGACAACTTCTCTCAAAGAACCTCGGAACGGATCTCCGTCTTCAAAATAGACCGTCATATCATCCGGCTGAGGATTGTAATGTATATATGAGCCAGACGTCGAACCTGTTCCTTCGATGATCCTTTTCGTTCTGGCTTCTATACCGGAAATGGTCCTTTCCTCATGCGGGTTTTTTGTGATCGAGAGAGTAAATGACCCGGATTTCGATGTATCGGTAAAGCGGGCTTCAAAGCGATAGCGGCCTTCTCCCTTCATCTTATAGGCGAATGCGAGATCATCTCCCTATACCGGTTCTGTAACAGTGGCGATCCCTTCTGCACTGTGTCTCAGATCGATAGAGATCAGGTGATCAGCGTTGTCGAAATGCACCGTGTATCTTCCAAATACCGGCGCGATAAATTCAAAATAACAGGACTCCCCTGCTTCCAGAGATATATCGTATGTGTTGTTCTCGTAGATCATGATCGCCGTATCGCCATAGTCCATTAGAGACATCGGATACGCGGCATTGAATTCTTCCGATTCATAATCAATAGTTAATCCCGGAACAGTGCTGGGATTCCCTCTTACGTGATCGGTGAAGTAATCATTGCATCTGAGAAAATAATTGTAGCTGATCCTTCCGGCGTCCCATGTTGAATCGGCATTATAGTATAAGTCATCGAGTTTGATGTTATTCCACGCATGAGTCTCATTCCTGCTCTTACCGGCAATGATCCTGTTGTTGATTCCCGCTTCCATCAGAAGACGGTAGAAGAGGTTGGCATACCCCTGACATACAGCCGTATGATTGATCAGCGCAGCATAAGCAGTACGCTTCAATACATAGGTATCGTCATTGAGATTATCGTAATCATAGGTAACATTCTGACAGATATAGTCATAGATCAGACGGACTTTTTCATAGTCCGATTTCCCCTCCAGATTCAGTTCCTGCAGCAGGCTTTGAATAGCAGCAGTCAATTCCTGTTCCTGCTCAAGGGTTGAATAATAGGCTGCGGTATATTTCAAATGAAGCAGCATGACATCATCTTCAAATGTATAACTTGTACCAGATGAAGAGACCGCACCGCTGTGCCAGCGGAGATAATCTCCTTCGATTGGATTGCCGGTATGTTCAAATGCGGAGTTAAGAACTTCACGCCATACCCGATTGCGATCTGCTGTCGGAGTATCGCTGCGCGGAATAGCAATATTCACAACAACGTTCTCTTCCCGATCCACCATTTCCTGGCGTAAGAATGCACCGGCTTCTTCAACGGTAGTATATGTCTCCTCAGAAACAGATTGTGTAGAATTCTGAATCTGTTTATTCGCCAAATCGATTTCCGGAACAGGATCGTCTGCACAGAATGGATCCGTATAGATAATAGGATCCGAGATCGTGATCTCTTCTCCGCATCTTTCAGCATGAACACTCATTATGGACAAAGAAGAAAGAAGGAATACAGACAGTATGAGAACAATTCCTCTTCTCAACATAACTTCGAACGATCTTTGCATCATGGCAATCTCCTCGTGTTTTTATAAGCAGTCAGGCAAAAAAAAGAATGTATCCGTGATACATTCTCAAATATTCATCAAGGTATACAAAAAATTGTTAGAATGATACTCGAGTTTAAATAATAAACAGTAGTCCATTTTTATAATCTACCCTATTCACTATTTATTCTACTAAATAATTCTTGTATTATAGAGACTTTTTATGATTATTATCTCAATTTACCCGATTCTGTTATCATATGACATCTGTGTTATCATGGAGTTGTATACAAGGAGAGATATCATCTATGAAAGAAGCTCATATCCAGCTAGATAATACCGTCAATGCGAAATATGCGATCATGCCGGGAGATCCTGCCCGTATCGACCGGATCATCCCTTATTTAGACAACGTTCAGGAACTGGCCTACAACCGTGAATTTCGCTCCATTAAAGGTGAATACAAAGGTGTTCCGGTCATCGCCATATCTACCGGTGTCGGAGGTTCCTCCTGTTCCTTGGCTGTAGAAGAACTCAGACATATCGGTGTCGAATGCATGATCCGTATCGGTTCCTGCGGCGCCTTACAGAAGAATATTCAGTTAGGAGACATGGTATTCGGATCAGGAGTCGTACGGGATGATGGAGCTTCGAGGACCTATGTCGATCTGAGATACCCTGCCGTACCGGATACGGAATTATTATCTCTGCTGATAAAAGTCGCCAAAGAAAACAACTGGAACCATCACGTCGGTATCATCCACTCCCATGAGACCTTCTATCACGACACCAACGCCGAAGAAGAAAAACACTGGTCCAAACTGGGTGTACTGGGTGCCGACTTTGAATCGGCTGCCCTCTTCACGGTAGGAAGGATCCGAGGAGCTAAGACCGCTTCGATCCTAAATAATGTCGTCCTGTATGGTCAGGATACTTCAGAATCCATCGGAGACTACGTCGGAGGAGAAGACCTCTGTGCGATCGGCGAGATGCACGAGATCCTGACCGCATTAGAAGCTCTCTACCGTTACGATCAGAAAAACGGATAAATATTAGAAAAGGCTGAGAATCAACGTTCTCAGCCTTTATTTTCGCTCAGATGACCTTTTAATTGCCTCTGTAGGCTTTCTTTAGGATCCCTTTCATATCTTCGACCATCGGTACTCTCGGATTGGCCGGAGAACACTGATCTTCATAAGCCAGTACAGCTACTCGATCCAGTTTCTCGTTCCATTCCTTCTCATCGATACCGCAGGCTTCGAAGTTCGGATCCAGACCGATCTCTTTCATCAGACCGTTGATGGCCTTGGCCAGATTCTCCACACCTTCTTCCGGAGTATCGGCTTTGAGACCTACGAGTCTGGCGATCTCCTGATATTTCTTATCGGCACAGTAGGTGTTGTATTTCGGCCAGACAGACAGCTTTGTCGGGACCTGTCCGTTGTAGCGGATGCAGTGAGGCAATAAGATACCGCAGGTATAGCCGTGTACCGTATGGAACTCGGCACCTACCTTATGTGCTAAGGAGTGGACCATACCCAGGAAGGCATTCGCGAAGGCCATACCGGCGATCGTCGCCGCATTGTGCATCTTCTCTCTGGCTTCAAGGTCGTTCTTTCCGTCTTTGACGGCTCTCGGCAGATATTCGAATACCAGCTTGATCGCCTGTAAAGCGAGACCGTCTGTATAATCGGAAGCCATGACCGATACATAGGCTTCGATCGCATGGGTCAGTACATCCATACCCGTCATTGCCGTAGCCTTCGGAGGAAGATTCGTCGTGAATTCCGGATCGACGATCGCAACTGTTGGTGTTAAGGAATAGTCCGTCAGCGGATATTTCTTATTGTTTTTCTTATCGGAGATGACCGCGAACGGCGTGACTTCCGAACCCGTACCCGATGTCGTCGGGATGCAGATGAGCTTGGACTTTCTACCCAGTTCCGGATATTTGAACGCTCTCTTGCGGATATCCATGAACTTCTGCTTCAGATCATCGAAGTTGACTTCCGGATGTTCATAGAAGATCCACATACCTTTGGCCGCATCCATGCTGGAGCCGCCGCCTAAGGCGATGATCGTATCCGGACGGAAAGCTTCCATCAGGGCAACGCCCCTCTTGACCGTCTCGATATCCGGATCCGGTTCGACGTCGCAGAAAAGCTGGATCGATACCGGATTTCTTCTCAGGTTGAGCTGTTCGGTGATCTTGTTGACGAAACCGAATTCGACCATGCTTCGATCGGTAACGATGCAGACTTTATTCACATCTCTGCAGGACTGCAGATACTGGATACAGTTTCTCTCGAAGTAGATCTTCTGCGGGACCTTGAACCATTGCATAGTATTTCTTCTCTTTCCTACTTTCTTGATGTTGAGGAGATTGACGGCACTGACGTTTCCGCCGATCGAATTCTTTCCATAGCTTCCGCATCCTAAAGTAAGGGACGGCAGGAAGGAGTTGTAGACATTTCCGATGCCTCCGAAAGTAGACGGAGAATTCCAGATGATACGCATGGCCTTGACCTGCTTGCCGAAATCATCAGCCATAGCCTGGGTAGCGCAGTGTATCGCAGCAGAATGGCCGAGACCGTTGAATTCGACCATCTGTTTCGCTCTTTCAAAGCCTTCTGTCTCGTCTTTGACTTTGAAGACAGCCAGTACCGGAGAGAGCTTTTCTCTCGATAACGGTTCATTCTCACCGACGATATCGCACGGAACACAGATAATGGATGTATCTTCCGGTACGGAGAATCCGGACTGTTCGGCGATCCAGGTCGGAGACTTGCCGGCTACATCCGGATTGAGTCTTCCCTTCGGATAGTCTTCCTTCTTCTCTACTCCGAACATGAACTTCTCCAGCATCTTCTTTTCCTTCTTCGTCGCAAAGTAGGCTTTGAAGCGCTTGAAGAGTCCTACTGCTTCATCATAGATCTCTTCATCGATGATGACAGCCTGTTCGGAAGCGCAGATCATACCGTTATCGAAGGATTTACTTAATACGATATCATTGACGGCTTGTTCGACATTGCAGGACTTATGCATATAGGCAGGTACGTTTCCGGCACCGACGCCCATAGCCGGCTTGCCGCAGCTGTAGGCTGCCTTGACCATCGCGTTGCCTCCTGTTGCCAGGATCGTAGCTACGCCCGGATGATTCATCAAAGCGGTAGTTGCTTCCATGGACGGATGTTCGATCCACTGGATGCATCCTTCCGGAGCTCCCGCTTCTAAAGCTGCATCATACATGACCTGAGCGGCCTGCTTGGAGGACTGCTGGGCATTCGGGTGAAACGCAAAGATGATCGGATTTCTGGTCTTTAAGCAGATCAGCGATTTGAAAATGGCCGTACTCGTCGGGTTCGTGACCGGTGTGATACCGGCTATGACACCTACCGGAGAAGCGATCTCGGTGATGCCCGTGACCGGATCTTCCGAGATGATGCCTACGGTCTTCAGATGACGCATGTTATTGACGACATATTCACACGCAAACAGATTCTTGGTAGCCTTGTCTTCGAAAACGCCGCGTTTCGTCTCGTCGATCGCCGCCTTGGCTAAAGAGCCGTGATGATCGAGTCCGGCAACGGAACACTTCGCAACGATGTAGTCGATCTGTTCCTGATCGTAGTTCTCAAATGCCGCTAAAGCCTTCTGGGCTCTGGCAACTAACTGATCGACTTCTTCCTGTGCTGTCAGGATCTTTTCTTCACTCATGATTCGTCTCCTTTATCTTGAATCTTAAAACAAATACCGCATCATTACTGGACGATCATCTTATTCGGTATTTATTTACCGAGTTAATTCTCACATATCTCACCCGTAAAATCAATAGGTATTGAAAACTTCTTTCAGGGTAAACGCTTACAATATACGAAATAAGAAAAAGGTCCCTTTCAGGACCTCTGTATCGATAAGATATGATGACAGAAAGCTTATTCTCTGTCTTTTACTTTATGCGATAAGACCGCCAGTGTCGCCGCCAGATCGACGTTGAGGACTTCGATGGAATCATCGACATTCAGATGGGCCGGAGAGAAATTGCAGATGGCTTTGATGCCTGCTTCAGAAAGTTCATCCGCCACGCTCTGTGCACTCCCTGCCGGTACGGTCACAATGGCGATCGTCACGTCTTTCGCTTCGATGACTTTCTTCAGTTCGCTCGAGGCATAGATCGGCTTCCCTTCTACGCTCTTTCCCAGTTTCTTCGGATCGGAATCAAAGCCGGCAACTACATCGATGCCTGCCTTGATGAATCCGTTGTATCTAAGGAAGGCCGTACCCAGATTTCCGACACCCATGACGATAGCTCTCTTTTCGGAATTGTAGCCTAAGAAATCTTCGATATCTTCAATGAGTTCCTTGACGCTTCTCCCTGATCCCGGTTTCCCGGATCTTTTCGCGATCAGATGCAGATCTTTCCGTACCTGTTCCTCGGAACAGTTGAAAACGCCCGCCAGCATCGGTGAAGATACTTTATCGATCCCTCTCTGATCCAGTTTCTTTAAATAGGCAAGGTAGTTCGGATAACGCTCCAGTTGTCTCAATGTCGCTTTTTTCTCAGTCATATACTCTCCATTCGGTAATTATTACCGTTTTAAAAATGCTTTAAAATAAGTGAATTGCTGTACTTTTCTTACTTCCTATATCACTTTATACGGTATTTTTTACCGAGTCAATAAAAAAGACCGGTTTTTTTCAAAACCGGTCTTAGTTGATCAATAATGATTATTCAGCGTCCTGAGAGACTTTCATGGCAACCAGACGGTTGTATCTCTTCTGAGCGTCTCTCTGAGTCTTTGCGAACATTTCTTCAGCAACTTCAGCACCTCTGATCTTCGGTAACTGGTTGTATCTGTTCTCATTCATCAGGAAGTCATGGAAGAGTGTCCAATCCGGTTCCTTGGAGTCGATCGTGAGCGGCTTTTCCTTACGCGGATCGTAACGGTAAAGTGTTACATAACCGCACTTGACAGCGTTCGCTTCGACCTTCTGCTGAGTCGTCAGACCACCGCGGATACCCTGTTCAGCACATGGGCAGTATGCGATGACGAGAGACGGACCGTTGTAGCTCTCAGCTTCACGTAAAGCGTTGATGACCTGCTGTCTGTTTGCGCCCATAGAAACGGATGCAACGTAGACATGGCCGTACGCCATAGCGATCTGACCGAGGTCTTTCTTCGAAGTAGCCTTACCGCCGGCTGCGAACTTCGCGATGGAAGCAGCCTGAGAAGACTTGGAAGACTGACCGCCTGTGTTGGAGTAGACTTCTGTATCAAGGACTAATACGTTGACGTTGACATCGTTTGCGAGAACGTGGTCTAAGCCGCCGTAGCCGATATCATATGCCCAGCCGTCGCCGCCGACGATCCAGACAGACTTGGAGACTAAGTCTCTTTCGAAGTCGAGGAGTTCCTTGACAGCTTCATTGGAGGAAGCCTTGACAGCTGCAACGAGTTCATCCTTGACAGCTCTCTGAGCATCTCTGTCGCCGTTCGCAGCTAAGTACTTCTTGAAGACTTCGCCGCAGTCGGAATCCAGATTCTGTTCCATGATGGAGAGGATCTTAGCTTCCTTGTAGTTCTGAGCAACAGCCATACCGAAGCCGTATTCAGCGTTATCTTCGAATAAGGAGTTAGCCCAAGCAATACCTTGACCATCTTTATCTGTGCAGAATGGAGTTAATGGAGTAGAACCACTGTAGATAGAAGAACAACCTGTTG
>JAZPYW010000064.1:0-6827 GCA_045544415.1 Erysipelotrichaceae bacterium | reverse complement strand
ATTTCTTTTTTCTCTTTTTCAAACATAGTTTTTTCCTCAATCTACTTATAACTCATTTTTCTATGATTTTGTGTATATGAACAGAAACTTTCATAAAAATCGATAAACAATCATAAAATACCCTGTTTTCTTTCATCTGTAAAAGTTAGAATGGAATTGCGAAGAGTATTTACACAAACATTATCATTAAAGGAGGAAAAATAATGCCGAATGTAAATGACGTTACCCGCGAGAAGTGGATCCTCAGCACCTTCCCGGAATGGGGTACTTACCTCAACGAGGAGATCGAAGATACACCATGCGAACCGGGCAAATTCAAGATGTGGTGGTTAGGAAACACCGGTATCTGGGTCAAATCCGAAGGCAACACCAACATCATGGTCGACCTCTGGGTATCCACAGGTAAGAAGACTCATTACAACGATGACGGTTCCGTCAAGAAGATCGATCCGGATCATCAGATGGCCAGAATGTCCGGTGCTACACAGATGCAGCCGAACCTGAGAGCTATCCCGTGTGTTCTCGATCCGTTCAAGGTCAAACACCTCGATGCATTACTGGCATCCCATACGCATTCCGACCATATCGACATCAACGTCGCTGCTGCTGTATTACAGAACGTTGAAAAGCCGATCCCGTTCATCGGTCCGAAGTTTGCGACAGACTTATGGAGAAAATGGGGCGTTCCGGAAGAGAGACTCGTCACGGTCAAACCGGGCGATGTCGTCGAAGTCGGAGACATCAAGATCCACGCTGTTGAATCCATCGACAGAACGATCCTGATCACCAATCCGCCTGCCGGTGACCTCACTCACTTAGAGAACTTCGGCAGAGACCTCGATGAAAGATCCGTATCCTACGTCATCGAAACACCTGCAGGAACGATCTATCATTCCGGCGACAGCCACTTCGGCAATATGTACGCAAAACACGGAAACGAATACAAGATCGACGTCGCATTCGGTTCCTACGGTGAAAACCCGAGAGGTATCACGGATAAGATGACTTCTTCCGATATCCTCAGAATGGCGGAAAACCTCAAGTGCTCTGTCATCATCCCTTATCATCATGATCTGTGGACGAACTTCCAGGCTGACACCAAAGAGATCCTCGTCCTCTGGTATATGAGAAGAAACAGACTCCAGTACAAGTTCAAACCGTTCATCTGGGAAGTCGGCGGACACTTCACATGGCCGGATGACAAGGATAAGATCGAATACCATCACTACCGTGGATTTGATGATGTATTCACTGCTCCGATCAACCTGCCGTTCCCATCCTTCCTCTAACGATCAGTATTACCCGGCCCACGGAAACGTGGGCCTTATTTATTCTATGGACAATCTTTTAGGCATCTATGAAAAAGCTCTTCCCAAAGATATCTCCTGGGAAGAACGCTTCATCCGGGCAAAAGAAGCCGGTTTCGACTTTATCGAGATCTCGGTAGACAAGGACCGTCTGAACAAGCTCGAGTATACGGAGGAAGAGATCTCTTCCCTTCTTTTCCTTGCGGAGGAGTACGCTATGCCGTTCCATACGCTTACTCTATCCGCCAACCGCTACTTTCCGATCGGCGATCCCGAAAAAAGAGATGAAGGCATCGAACTGATCCGAAAGGCTATCCGGCTCGCAAAGAAACTGAAAGTAGAGATCATACAGCTCACTGCCTATGATGTCTACCAGAAGCCTTCTACAGAAGAAACAAAGAGACTCTATGAAGAAGCCATACGGGAAGTCCTCGCCTATGATGAAGACTATGGCATCATCCTGGCCATCGAAGTCCTGGAAGATGTCCCCCACTTCAACACCTCGAAGAAACTGGGAGACTTCATCCGGAAGATCGATCATCCGCTCTTAAAGGAATACGGAGATACCGGCAATATCGTCTACAACGGCTATGATCCCCTTCAGGATCTTCATGACGGTGCAGACATCATGGCGGCACTTCACGTGAAAGATGCGGTATTCCACAACGAACACAATGTCGCCTATGGAGAAGGTCTCGTCGATTTCACTTCTGTCTTCGCCTATCTGAAAGAAGTACACTATTCCGGATATCTCGTCAGCGAATGCTGGGATGAAGAAAACTACCATCCGGAACTCAGAAACATTTCGGAATTTATCAGGAGGTATATGAAATGATCCCGAAGATCCAATTAGCTTTAGACTGCAATAACACCGAAGAAGCCATCAGAGCCTGTCAGGGAGGCGTCGTTGATGAAGTCGATATCATCGAGACCGGCTACTGCCTGATCGCTCAGGAAGGCGCCAGAGTCGTCAAATACTTCCGGGAGATGTATCCGGAAAAGCCGCTGGTAGCGGACTTCAAGATCGTCGATGCCGGAGCCAAGATCGGCGGTATGCTGCTGGAAGGAAGACCGGACTTCACGACGATACTCTGCGCCTGCGAAAAAGGCACGATCACATCCGTACGCGATGAAGTAAAGAAGAGAGGTCTCAAGACCGAACTGCAGATGGAACTCTACGGACACTGGTCCTTCGACGATATCCCGATGTGGATCGAATGCGGCATCGATCAGCTGACACTCCAGCACTCCGGAGACCTTCCGGGCACCTGGACACCGGAAGAACTGGCTGTACTAAAGAAACTGACGGAATACGACGTCAAAGTCTGCGCTGCCGGAGCCATCGGTTATGATGAACTCGATCTCTTCAAAGGCATCGATGTCGATACCTTCATCTTCGGCAGAGCCATCCGCGGCGCTGCAGATCCGGCCGCTGAAGCCAGAAGAATAAAAGAAAAGATCCAAAGGATCTGGGGCTGATCATTCCCCCTATCCGGATCTCTATAAGGCAGGTACACTGCCTTTTTCTTTAAATACGGCATTCTCCGCAAATCTTCCCCAGTGTCTGCGTATGAGCGCATGCCATTCTTCCTGTTTTACTTCTCCGTTCCATTTCAGGATCTCATAGTCCACATGATAGATATGATAGAAGATCCCGGAAGAACCAAAGCCGTTCTTCAGATAGAAGTCCTTCCTCTTCTTCTTTTCCTCTATCCGTTCTCCCTGCACCTCTTCGATATCCAGTACGATCCGTTTGTCTGCGTACATCTCCTTGATGTCCTCCAGGATCTTCGAACCGTATCCGTGATCCCTCAGTCTCTCTTCCACACAGATATAGCTGAGATAGACGAGGTCTGCATGATAGAAGAGATAAGATAATCCGATCAGTTCTTCACCCTCATAATAGGCATACATCTTTCTATCATCGGATAACTGATGGAGAAGCCTCGAAAAAGAGATCCTCTCATCATCCGGAAAAGAGGTATTATACAATCTTCTCAGTTCCCTTTTGTCCGGGAAACTGCAGTTTACTTCCGATCTTTTTATCATCATGATCTACGCGAATATTATACTCCCTGCATTATAATATATACATATAACAGGAGGTTCCTTCATGAAGATTTTATTCAAGAACGGTCAGATCATCGACGGTACCGGCAGTGCTCCGTATACAGGCGATGTGCTGATCGAAGAAGACCGCATCCTCGAAGTTGCTGAAAATATCCAGGCAGATGCTGATGAAGTCATCGATATCCGCGGCCTGCAGATCACTCCGGGTCTCATCGATGCGCACTCCCACAACGACTTCTTCTATGATCGGGAAGATGCCGAGAAATTCTATAAGCCGTTCATCGAACAGGGCATCACGACACAGATCACCGGAAACTGTTCTTTCTCGCCGTTCGGTATGAAGGAAGATACTCCGTATAAAGATAAGATCGGCGGAGGTCTTTTCGATACTGTCCATCCGGGTTCCTTCGAATCTTTCAAGAAGAGAGCCAAAGGAAATCTCTTTGTGAATATGGTCCCGCTCATCGGCAACGGTTCCGTCCGTGCCGGTATGACCGGTTATGATACAGCCCCGTATACGAAGGAACAGATCGAAGAAGAACTCACCCATGTACGGGAAGCCATGGAAGGAGGAGCTTTCGGAGGATCCTTCGGTTTCATGTATGAACCGAACCGCTATTCTCAGAAAGATGAGCTCTACGCCTTTGCGAAAGAGATCGCCAAGTACGACGGCATCGTCACGATCCATCCGCGTGCCTGCTCGATCGTCTCGGCCGACTATCCGCTGATCACCAAGAAGTCTCATCTGGAGATGGGACTCGATGAAGCCGTCGAGATCATGAAGGCAGCCAACTGCCGCATGGAATACAGCCACCTGATCTTCACCGGACAAAGGAGCTGGAAACTGCTGGACAAGATGCTGAAGACCTTCTACGATGCCCGTAAAGAGGGTTATCAGATCGCCTACGACAACTATGTCTTCCACTACGGCGCTTCCGTCATCACCGTCGTCTTCCCGGGCTGGTATGCGGCCTTATCTAAGGAAGAGGCTCAGAAACCGATCAACCGTTTCAAACTCTCTCTCACCATCCTGATGTACCGCAAGGTATTAGGCATCGACTGGGAGGATATGGTCGTCGCCTACATCTCCGATGATCATCCGGAATACGAAGGATACAACGTCCTCGAACTGGCACAGAAAGAAGGCGTCAAGCCGATCGATATGTATCTGAAACTCGTGGAATTGTCCAATAGAGCCGGCAGCATCTACCTCGGCAAATACTACAATGACGAGATCGTCGAAAGACTGATGAAAGATGAACTCTCCATCTTCATGACCGATGCCTGGGTCGAAGAAAAAGGCCTCCAGAACATCGCTGCTTTCCAGACCTTCCCGCAGTTCTTCCTGCTGGGACAAAAGTACGGCATCCCGGTAGAGACCATCGTCCGCAAGATGACCGGTGCTACCGCAGACCGCTATAAGATCCCGGAGAGAGGCTATCTGAAGAAGGGATACAAAGCCGATATCACGATCATCGATCCGAAGAAGCTCTCCGTCGATGAGAAGGTACCGGACAAGAGACCGGGCGGTATCATCCACGTCTATGTGAACGGAAAAGCCGTGCTGAAAGATGAACAGTATATCGGTTCCAGAAATGGCGAAGTAATATTGAAACCAAGAAAATAAAACAAAAGAAGAACTTTATGTTCTTCTTTTCTTAACCCTTCAGCAACGGTTCCTCTTTGATCAGTTTTACCTGATGATGAGAGGAGATATGTTCGATCAGTTCTTTATCTGCCTCTACATCCGTGATCAGATAATCGATACTGTCGAAATCGGAATAGTTGAATGCGAAGCTCAGACCGATCTTCGTATGATCGCAGAGTACGAAGCGCGGTCCTTTGGTCCTCTGCAGCATACTTTTATTGACCATCGTTTCTTTGACATTGGCAGTAGAGATACCGTCTTTTGTCATACCGGAACAGCCGATGAAACACTTGTCGGCAGTGATACTGTTGATCGTATTGAGAGCCAGATCTCCGGTCAGAGACTTCTTCGGAAAGCGCACTTCTCCCCCTACCAGCAGGATCGTGACATTAGGATCGGGATGATAGTTGATGGCCCGGGCATTATTGGTGACGACGGTCACGTGTTTATATTTGAGATAATCTATCAGCATCACCGCAGTCACGGAAGAATTGATGAAGATGACATCTCCGTCTTCCACATACATGGCCGCTCTTTTCGCAATGGCCTTCATATAGCGGGAACGGTCGTAGGTCTCCTCATCTTCTTCAATGAATGACTGCAGTAAAGAAGCACCTCCGTAGTTTCTTTCAATAGCACCGAGGTCTTCCCAGTACTGCAGATCTCTGCGCACGGTGACCGGAGATACCTGAAAACGTCTCACGAGTTCTTCCACGCTCATGAAGTTGTTTTCCTGTATCGCTCTCATGATCTCTTCTCTTCGTCTCTGTACGACTTCCTGACTAACTTTCACGTACCGCCTCCATCAGTGCTTCCAGCTCTTTTCCATATGTATCTTTCTCTTTTACCGGTGCCAGCTTGATGAGATTTTCCAGCACGAACTTCTTCTCCCGTGCACTGAGTCTCTCCCTCTTCACCTTCTTAAAACATTCATAGGCACTATCACGGTGATCATAGACCAGTTCCTTCATTCCTTCCATCTCTGCTTCCTGTATCCGGTCCGGTCTTCTCTTCATATTGCGGAATCCTTCACAGGCTTCCTGAACTCTTCTTTCCTTTCCCAGAAAGAGTCCGGCTCTTGCCTCATAATAGTATTTCCAGAGTTTCATCTCTTTATTCGCATTGAACTGTTTTGTATGCGTATCGATGAGATCCAGGACTCTCTTGGCCTGTTTCTTCTCATTGGCAGCTATCAACATCCCACAATACCTTTTCGTCCTCATAGACCTTTAAAATGTCTTTAGAGGCCAGCTCCTCATAACGTCTCTTTGCCTCTGCGGCATCCATTTTCTCTTCCAGATACCATATCGCATCTCCGTATCTCAGACGTACGAATTCACGGCATGTCCCCAGCAATAACGCCAGGACTCCGAATATCGCAAAGAAGATCATCCGGCTCTCTTTCGTTGCGATCGCCGCGATCAGCGTCATGATCAGAAAAGCCAGATAGAAGATCATATTGACGACCACGATCAGGATCGTCCTCCTCGTATTGTGTTTCAGCATACCCATCACCTCATTTCCTATTATATTCATTCTCATTCAAATAATTCATAATTAGATCATATAAACGATCATAAAATCATATTTATGTATTATATGAATGATTTCCTTCTTTTATGATTGATTGAAATATGTTTATTGAGAAAAGGTTTTTCATTTCCTATCATGGAATTGTCCAAGGAGGTTCCCTATGAGCTTAGATTTCTATAAAGATACTTCAAACTGGCTGGAAGAAGTCTTCCATGTGAAAAAGCCGATCATCGCCATGTGCCATTTACAGCCTTTACCGGGTGATCCCT
>JAZPYW010000063.1:0-22040 GCA_045544415.1 Erysipelotrichaceae bacterium | reverse complement strand
TCCTTCTTGAACTCAGGGGGATATCTGTTGTTTGTTCTTCCTGTTTTTCCCATAAATGAAAACACCTCCTGTACTTTCATTGTACAGAAGGTGCTTCTGTGCTTTTTAATTCGCTGTCCCGTTTTTGTGGATCAGTTCAATCTGCAGAGCCTTTATCTCCGGCCTGTCTTCACTTCTCTGCAGTTCTCTGTTGGAAACTCCATACTGAAGTTCGCTTCTGAGTTCTTTCTGACATTCTTTATCGCTCAAATAGAGAGCCAGTTCTTCTAAAGCAGCTGCTCTATTCTCATCTGTCTGAGTCTTGACACCATACAATTTTCCTCCGTAGAAGGAGATGAGATGATACATATTGCCATCTGCAGTAAAGCAAGGAAGTTCCGCAATACCAAGATTATCACCCAGAGCATCGTAAGCAGTATCGTAATCCCACACTCCGGATACGACTGCTGCAGCTGTATTCGAAAAAGCTATAGCACTGCTCCCTGGTACCGCCGCATCAGATTTTATCAGTTTCACGATCTGCTTGAGGGCGATCAGACCCCTATCGGAATTGAAGGTATCATTCAAACCGGTAAATTCGCCATTCGCGTTGACTTCCCATTCCGATACACATCCTGTTCCAAAGAAGAAGGATGCCGCATACCATGCACTGGACTGATATTCCATCTCAAAAGTTCTGCCGGCAAGTTCGCAGTCTTTCAGGATCTTATCCAGATCGCCGATATCTTCTTCCGGAATGACCGACTTATCATAATACAGCATGTATCCGTTATCTACCGTTACCGGATACGCATAGACTGTCCCTTTGTATTCCGCCATACGCGAACCTGCATCGCATTCCTGCGTATAGATCCGCTGAGCTGCTGTATCGCTCGGTGCCTGCAGCAAACCTCCCTTTACCAGACGCTGGATACTGTCTTGAGTAAGCAGGAAGAGATCAGCACCTGATTCCGGGTCTGTTGCCAGTTTACTTACGGCTTCTGCTTCCCCGAACGTTTCCACAGTGACATTGAACATGTTTCCATGATCCTGATTGAATCTTTCGATCTGCCTCTTTACGAGATCTGCTGTATTCTCCGGGATCCACACTTTGATATCGTATGTTTCTTCAGCCGGCTTCTCTTCCTTGTAGGTCTCGATATCGCTCTCCACAACGTTCAGTATGGAAGCAGTTCCAACGTCCGAGATCAGTGTATTTCCGCCCATGATAAAGCCCTTACTGATCTCTTTGCTGTCGATATATTCTTCAGCGACCTTCTGTCTCTTCTGATTATCAGTACGGGTAAGGATCAGCGGTGCATTCAGTTTGTAAGCCAGAGGACCGCCGCTGAGCCCGTCCGGGAAGTTCTCTCCATAAGCGAGCACAACAGTATCCGGTTCGGCAAAGAATTCCTCAGCGATAGCTACGGATGTTTCGTAACGGTTGCCTCCCGATACTCTCTTGACCACTTCTCCGTACTGATCCAGAGACGCTTCGATCGTTTCCGGTATAGCCGAAGTACCGCCAATGATATAGAAACGGATCGGATCCTGTACGGATTTGAGGTATTGCCTCTGCAGGTCATCAAGACCCTTATCCTTATTTACCAGAAGGATCGGCTTGCCTACTGCAGATGCACTCAGAGAATCGGCATAAGCAGTATCGATCCTCTTGCCGTCTTTATCGAGAACATAATTGCCGTCGTTGTCTTTCTTCTCGCTCTTTCCAACACAGACCAGAAGATCTCCTCCCCGGAAGCCTCCCTGTTTCAGGATCTCCAGATTCGTCACGTAACGATTCTTGCCTTCCAGTCTCTTCGGTTCCTTCTTGAGACCTTCGATCCATTCATCCGGTACCGCGAGTTCTCCTCCCAGGACAAAGATCTGTCCGTTATCAGCGAGATTCTCATTGACATAAGCCGTGATATCTGCAGCTCTCTTCTTATTGATCAGAAGGATCGGAGCGTCGTATACATTCGCCAGATAGGAACCGGCCAGCGCATCCGCAAAGCTCTCTCCGGTCGTAAGGACAACGGATTCAAAAAGCTTTCCGCCATTCATTTCCTTCAGATAGTCCGCTGTATCGATAGAAGTGTAATAACGGTTCTTTCCGGCAATGCGGACTGCCGGAGCTTCCGATACAGAAGCAGTCTCTGCCTTTGCCCGATATGATCCTGCGGACAGCAGCATGAAGATGCACATCAGCAAAACAATGATCTTTTTCATAAATCCCCCTAAAAAATGATCTAATTCTATTATAAATCTGATTATTATCATTATTTAAAAAGATGACAGGAATACCTGTCATCTCTTATTATTCGTATGCCTCCTCAGCGATCTCCTGATAATCCTGGAGACGGAAGAGCTGTTTCGCCAGGCTGTCGGAGAGAAGTCCTCTTCCACCCATGACATATCCGATCGAAATGCCTTTTTCTTCTGCATAGCGGATCGCCTCTGTCCTGCCTTCTTCCGTCAGAATGACCGGAGAATCCGTATAGATACCTAAGACACCGGCACATAATCCATCCGGAAAGTCCTTAGCGTAGGCAAAGATCGCACTCGCGGCATCCGGATAGTATGCTTTAGCGATATTGATCGTCGTCTGTCTTCTGTTGGCGCCTTCGATCCTCGTGACGTTGCTGCTGAGTTCTTTCAGTTCGTTCTCAATGTCTTCGGAAACGGCTGCCGGACCGCCTAAGATCACGATATTGCAGTTCTTGGCTGTATTGCGGATATAAGCTTTCTGGTAATCATTCAGTTTATCCTTGACCAGCAGGATCGGCTGTTTTGTCGCAGAAGCACTCAGAGAATCCGCAAAATCCTTACCTGTAGCGATCAGCAGATCATTCGTTTCATCGATTCCCGCTTCTCTCAGGATGAAGATATTCGTCTCATAACGGTTGTTTCCCTTGATCCGTTTCACATTCAGCCCGTCGAACTTCGCTTCCATCTCCGGCGATACTGCTTTATCACCGCCGAGGATATAGACAATTCCCTTTTCCGCAAGATTCTCATGGACATAATTTGCAATGAGTTCCATATCCTTCGCATTCGTATCACGGACTAAGAGGATCGGCGCTTCTTTCTTATAGGCAAGATAAGAACCGCTCAATGCGTCCGGGAATTCCTTACCGCTGGCCACAACGATCGCATTGAATTTCTCTACGCCCATCTTTTTCTTGAGGACTTCAGCAGCAGCTACAGATGTCTTTGCTCGGTTTCCGCCCCAGACTCTCGTTACGGCAGCAGATCCGACATGGATCTTGAAGGAACGTCTGTCTACGACCGTCGTATCAGTTCCATACGTCGTGATACGGATCTCGGCCGTGCCTTCCTTCTTGGCGATAACGACACCTTCATCCGTGATCGTAACGATATCCGGATCCATGGAACGGTACGTGACCGGTCCGTCTGCTGTCGTCATATCCAGAACCAGAGATTCCGAATCAACAGTCACATAGTACTCGTTCTGTTCTGCCTCGATCTTGTTTTTCTGTACGACGAATAATGCAGACGGGATCCAGAGATTGTTTTCAAAGTCTCGGCCCATGAAGACGACTTTATCGTCATATACACGTACATAGTAGCCATGAGATCCTTTCAGGTACTCGCCGGTGATGACATTATATCCCGTCCAGAGATAACCGACAGCAGCGGTATTGAAAGCCACCGGCTTCTGATCATCACCCGGGAACATACAGCTGTAGGAATTGAGTTCCCAATGGCTATGTCCGTTGACCAGAATGATCTGACCGTACTTCTCCATGACGGCTTTCAGGGAGTTCTCATCATAGACGCCGTCCCAGTTCTCGCCCGGAAGCGATCCGGCAACCGTATTGTAGAAAGACTGATGCAGCATGACGAATACCGGCTTTTCCGGATCTTCTGCGGTGCATTCTGCCATCTTCTGATCGAACCACTGTATCTGTTCCTGAGACAGATATGCCTGAAGTCCCGGCGCCTCTCCGCCTAAGTAGATGAAGTGATAGCCGCCGACTACTTCATCGTAGTAGATATGCTCCGGAGCTTTGCCTAATGTCGGATTAAACGCAAACGCAAAGTTCCGGAACTGAGCGTTCGGATTATTCTTAACACAGTTCAGGATACGTTCAGTAATGCTCGGATTGAAATAATCCACATTTCCGTATGTATTTCCGAAACTGATCCAGTCGTGGTTTCCAACCGAGATATGCAGATATGGAAGATTCGGGTTGAGCTTCAGTTCGTCCTTGAACATATCCAGCACTTTTCTGTATTCCTGAGAAGCACCGGCATTGGCGATATCACCGTTGATAAAGATACCGATACTGTTCGGAGAATTCAGAGAAACATCTCTCAGCATCTGCTGGAAGTGCTGGTTAGAGAATTCGGTCTCGCCTCCTTCGCCGATGTTATCTGTCGGGTCGATCACGTGGATATCACTGATGATCTGGAATTCCGTTTCCGGTTCATCGAGATGATAGGTACAGCCTTCCGGCAGATCAACAGAAACATAGTTCTCGGATAACACATTACCATTGGAGGCATATGCAATCAGCTTCTTTGCGCCTTCCGGAATGATCGTATGCGTATACATCGTAAACTTCGTCGTTTCCCCGGTCAGTTTGATCGGAGCTAAAGCTGTATAGCCTTCTAGCGGTTTGCCGTTCTCATCTGCCCAATAGAGAACTGCCTGATTCGCCATGACATTCTCTTTGGCTTTTGTTACGGTCACGACACCATTCGCAAATCCGTCTGTCTCATCATTCAGCTTATAGTCGAGAGCTAAGAGAGAATCGACATTGCTGGAACCTTCGACAGTGATGTCCACATAAGTAACGATCTTATACTCGTCTCCGCCGGATCCGTCAAACAGATAGATACGGTACTCTCCCGGCATTACATCGTTTGTAGGGTTGCTGGAATTTCCGTTGTGTGTCGTCGTCTGAAGGATCGTCGGTTTTCCGGAGATGATCCCCTCATCCGGTCTAGCATTGTAGTACCAGTAAATGGAAGTGATCACTCTCGGCGTATCATTTTTTCCATAAAGGCCTACCCAGCAGTTCGCATTTCCGGTAGCTGCTGCGATGATGGCTTCACCATATTGATAAGTCGTTTTCGGAGTACTCAAAGCCGGTGTAGTGCCGCCTAAAGAGTAGGCGCTCGCAATACGGATCGTCTTCTTTACGACCGCTTCCCCGGTGTCACCGGATATCAGTGCGATCACATAGTTTCCCGGAGGCAGTAATGCATCCGTCTTTCTGGATCCGTTCATGCGGCTGTACGCCAGGAAATTGTATTCCTTTCCGGATTCTGTTCCGATGTTTCCGTCAACGACATAGTAATAATAGATAGGATCGGCTTTCCCGATATCGTCGTTGTATTTATAGATCGCAACTCTATCGCCGATACCGCCGGTCGCTGTCGTCAGGATCGGTTCATCGCTATTGAAAGTCGTCTTGTTGACGGTCAGGGTCTTTTCAACATCTCCGTCATCGATCTTGCGGACCTTGAATACTTCTTCGTCCCATAAAGCATCCCAGTTATAATCGGAAGGAATGGCCTTCATGACATCGAGCCAGGAATCAAAGGTCCTCTTTTCACTGACGTAAGGAAGATATCTGTTCGAATATACGAAGCTCTTATCCGTATCGATATACTTGTAGACCTCATAAGAAGGCTTCGGAGTGCCATCCACTTCAAAGAGACCCCATTTATAACCTGTACCCGGCTGATCGTCCGGCTGGAAATAATCGAAATCCGTGACGCAGTCTAAGGAAGCAGAACGGTAGTAGTACATCGCGATGGAAGCCGCCTGCTGATTCTTCACCTTCGTATACTCTTCATCATTTGCGCAATTCTCGCGTGATTTATTGATAATAGAAGCTTCCGAAAGAGAAACATCACGGACTTTTCCGTTATACATGTTTTCCGGCTGCTGCAGATAGAGCTGATATACTTCAACATTGGCCGCCGTTACCCATGGAGTCGTTCTCCAGTCGCCGGTGACCGGTTTCGCATATTTGTTTACCGGGTTGACATCGGTATCCATCGGAGTAGAAGAACTCGTGCCAATCGGATAAGGATGCGTTACGATACCCCAGTCAAAGTCTCCTCTGACCTTTTCATGAGCGTTGAGCCAGTCAAGGATATCCTTCGGCGCATAGGAATTCCAGCGCTTCTCTGTCTTCAATCCTTCCGGATTCTGTTTATAATATCCGAAATTAGGCATACCGTAACTATTCAGACAATTCTCTGCCCAGTTATGAGTCAGAGATACCATGACTTTCGCACCGGTATTATATTTCTTGACCGCCAGGTTAGCCATACGGAACGTACGGGCAAACTCTTCCATGAAGAGTTCGAAATCAAGCCTGTTGAATTTGCGCTTCTGTTCGCCGGCTTTACTGACATCGTTCGCATCAGCAGAAGTCTCATAGATATAATTGCCGTTCTCATCCGTCTCATATACCGGTAAGATACGATACCAGTCATAGGTATAATCGATCTCATTGCCGATGATGAACTTGTTGATGATACCGGTATCCGGAGACTGAGAATAACGGTGAGCCAGGAATTCCATGGCTGCCATCCAATACTCAGCACCACGTTCAGTAGAAGTATTGTAGCCCATTGTATAGGCATTGGATGTGTTATAGCCCAGAGCCGTCGGATAACGGGAAAGATCTACGGTAGCCCAGGCGATAACAACTGCTTCGACATTGATTCCTGCCTTGGAATAAGGCACGACAAGGGAATCGATGATCTTGGCTTCGCTCTCGCTGAAGTAGAATGTTTCACCGTTCGATTCAAACGGGATCGCTCCATCACTGTTGTCTACCGGTTTTCCGTTCCTGTCTTCGTTGGTTCGGATCAGAGAAGCCAGGTCGATGTTGACGACAACGTTGCCGGCATGCAGATCCTGAACACGGGCCAAATCGGCAGAACTGCCGACGATGACACCTTTCTTCGTTCCGTTAGCGAATGGCTCATAATCGTTTTTAGAATAGATATCTGTCGGATAGATCGGTCCTGCCAGGATCTCTCCATCGTCGCTTACCAGATAGAATTTAGAGAACAAACGGTCATAGGCAGAACTCGTATAACGGTTGAATGTGATCTCAGCCGTCTTTCCGAGCTCATAGGAAGTAATGAATTCTCCCTGTGCCGCAACGCTCTTGCTGAGACCAGTGACCAAATCGCCTTCAAAGTACTCATTTGGTCTCAAACGGTATAATTTCGCAGTACCGGAGACACCGATCCTGCTGATCGTGACTTTAACACGACTCTTCTGTACTTCGACATGGATGCCGGTCTGTTCGGAAGCATCCGTAGAATTGATCTCATAATGATCGATACTGCCATCCATGCGATAGATGACTTCTACATCGAGATCATCTCCGTCATCGCTTCTAAACGCAGAAGAGGATACTTCTTCCGAAGTATCCTTTTCTTGATTACTATTAACTGTTTCTGTATTTTCCTCTGTTTCAGGAGTTTCATCGTTCTCTGCTGACAGATTCAGAGTAAATACAGAGAACATCATCAGGACAGCCAATAGGACTGTCAGGATTTTGTTTCGCAGTTTCATTGAGAACCCTCCTGTTTTTTATTCGCCGTAAACTTCGATGATATCGTCTTCAGTCAGAGAGAATACCGTTCTGACAACAGCGTCAGAGAGAGCCTTTTCTCCGCCGAGTACGATACCGTCTTTCAGTTCATGATCAGCGATGTAGGCTACTGCATCCTTTTCTCTGCCTTCCTTGGCAAACATCAGAGAGTAACCCATCTTCGATGCTAAGACACCTCCGCAGAGTGCATCCGGGAAGTCTTCCGAGAAGGAGACTGCAACACCCTTCGGATCTGCAATAAACTTGTCTGCAACAGCTACTGCTGTCAGATAGCGGTTACCGCCCATGACTCTTTCAACATTGCCGCTGTACAGCATCAGTTCATTTTCGATGTCTTCATTTACAGCCTTCGGACCACCGATGATATAGTACTTGGCATCATGTTCGCCGATGTAAGCTTTCTGGTCATCTCTCAGAGCACCATCGCCCTTGACCATCAGCATCGGTTTCTTCGCTGCAGAAGCAGATAAGCTGTCCGCATAGTCAAGACCGGTACTGATCAGGATCTCGCTCATATCGCCGCCCAGTTTTTCGATCTCTTCAAGGATCGCGAGGTTTGTCTTATAACGGCTTCCGCCCGCAAGACGCTTGACTGTATAATCGGAGTACTGTGCTTCCACATCTTCGGATACTGCTGCCGGACCGCCGAGGATATAAACCGTCTTGCCGGCAGGTAGATTCTCTTTGACATAGCTGAGAATATCGGCAACGTCTGCCTTCTTATTGTCACGGACCAGAAGGATCGGCGCATTCAGCAGATCAGCCAGATATGTACCGCTCAGAGCATCTGCGAAATCCTTGCCGCTGGCAATGATCACGGAATCAAACTGTTTGAGGCCGCTTTCTTCCTTGAGCTTTTCAGCGACCTGGATCGAAGTCCAGGCTCTGTTGTTTCCGGCAATACGCAGAACATTCTTAGCGACATCGTCCCAGGTGAGAACGACTTCCTTGACGTCTGTGTATTCTTTTTCTTCGAATGTGACTTTAGCATTATAGGTGATCTTGCCGTCTGCTTCCTTCGTCGGTTCAACTCTTTCCGAAGTAACAGTAGCTTCTACAGTTTCTTTATGATCGCATACACTGCATGTAAATTCTGCCGTAGCCTTGGAGTAATCTTCAGCCCATGTCCAAACCGGTTCGCCGTAGGTATGACCTAACGGATCGATCGGCAGCATCTGCGTAGCACCTGTCTCATAAGTAACTTCCTTGAGACCTGCTTCCGTACAAGTCGGTTCCTTGATGACTTCTTCCTTGACTACTTTCGGATTAGCGATCGAAAAATGTGCTTCTTTCATGACGAGGTACGGTCTATCCGAGCCTCTGACCAGCATGACTTTGAACTGACCGCCGATCCTGAAGGCTTCTTCGATACGGGCACCGTCTGTATGTGTGCCTGTTTCGGATAAGATGTTATGAGGCACATTCTTATAGTCTGCTACATAGTACCAGTAGAAGGAGTTTGCACTCGTATCATCTGTCTCGAGATAGAGGCCTACCCAGTATGGACCTTCCGGTGCATCGGCAGTGACCATGATCGGTTCACCCCATGCGTATTCCGTCTTATCTGTCGAAAGAACTGCACCGGAATCCTTGATCGTGATATCGATCGTATCGAGGACGATGTCATCTGTTTCGTCTCCGAAGAGAACGAGTTTAAACTCGCCGGATCCATACTTGCCGGAACCTGCTGTTCCAGTTAAGATATCGTACCGCATACCGTTATGGTCTTTGACGCTATAACGGAAGACGAAATTATCGTCTGCCGGTGTATCTTCCTTGTGATAAAGACCTACCCAGGAAGTATCCGGATATGTAGAAGTAGCAGTTACTAAAATCGGTTCGCCGAATTCGAATTCCGTCTTTTCGACGCTCATTTCGTGTTTTGCGTCCTGATCGGACTGTTTAACAGTGATATGGACTTCTTTGACGACGGTATACGTTCCGCCTTCTCCGCCCTTGAAGAGCCGGATGACGAAATTGCCCGGTCTGTAAGCACCAACACGGCTCGGATCACAGGTACCCTTAGTGATATCGAACGGCTGATTGTCTCCGGAATACGGAGTCTTTCCATCTACATCTTCCAGGTAGTACCAGAAAACAGAAGGGATACCTCCGTCTTTGCCTTCGCCGTAAGGTTCACCTTCGAAATACATACCGACCCAGGCACCCGCATTCTTATTGGAAGCAGTGACCATGATCGGATCGCCGTAGAGGTATTCTGTCATATCCGTTGTCAGAACATATTCCAGCTTCGGAACGACATTCTTCTTCGTATCGGTATAAGTCTCTCCTTCAAATTCTGCGGTTGCGGTCCAGACTGTTCCGCCTTCTTCATCATAAGTTGCTTCTGTTGTCTTGGAAGTAACCACCGCATCGATGACCTTTGTATGATCTTCGTTGTTCGGGCAGGTGAAGGTAACCGTTGCAGCAGTATAGCCGTCTGTTTCGTTTCCGACCCAGTTCCATACCGGTTCAGACCACTGATGACCGAAAGTAACGGTGACATCAGTGTTCTTGCCGTTGATAGCTTTTGTAACTGCCTTGATGCCTTCAAATCCGGCCTTGATCAGTTCTTCCGGAGTAGAAGCCTGCTGTAAAGCGACAAGCAGTTCGCTGAGTGCACTTTCGTCATAGTCTGCTACATCGATGACGACTTTCGTATCCTGAAGAGCTTCTGCAGAAGAAGTACCTAACTGCAGTCTGCTTCCCGGTTCAAGATAGAGGATGACGCCTTCCACTGCTTCCTGATCATGGTAGAGAGTAACGACACCGTCTGCCTTGATCGCAGCTAAGATGGAATTGAAATCGGTCAGATTATCGAATACGAGATCGCATTCGATCAGGAGTTTATCGGTTCCGACATACATGACGGAGCCTTTTTTGACTGTCAGAGAGCTGTCGTCTTTTGTCTCAACAGCAGTCTTGACGGTCTTATCATTTACTAATTCATGCCATACCGTTCTGGCATTGACTTCTGTATCCGGAGTGCCCGTGATCATGAACTTATTGGTCTCTTCATCAAGTCCGACGTTCTTGAGGGTATAGGTAACTTTACCGGTACCGCCATCTACATGTGCAGATACCGTAGCTGTTTCCAATCCTGCAAACAGATCTCTGACGACTGTCAGCGGAACTTCCTTTTCAGCCATTCCGGTCTTGACCGTTCTGCCGTAATGTCTTTCCCCATCGACACCCAGAGAAGCTACATCCTTCATCCAGACATCGACCGTAACATTCGTCGTAGATACTTTTGCGTTATCGATCGCCAGTTCAGCATTGAAGTTTGTATAGACCGTACCGGTAACAGCGCCTTTTTCACCATTAGTCAGTTCAGAAGATACTTCCACTTTGAACTTATAGTCTGAAGTGATCGTCTTCGTCTGTGTTCCGAATGCCGGATTCGTGAATACGGCAGTATAAGTTACAGAGTTCTCTTTTTCGACTTTTGTTGTTTCAACAGTTTCTGTATCGACATGAGTCGGATCGTTTTCACAGATTCTCTTTGCAGTACATGTAGAGTAATCTTCAGCCCATTCATATGTCGGTTCGCCATACTTATGGCCTGTAGCCTCTTTAGTTATTTCAACTACATCATTGAATTCTGTCTTATCGTTGTTCGTAACGAGATCGGTAACCGTGGCTTTGACAGTATACTTCGTAACACCGTCTGACTCACAGCTTGGATCAGAGACTTTTTCAACAGATACGATCTCGGCATCTCTGTATACATATTCACCGGTATCGAGAGCCTTGAAGCCGATCTCTACATCTGTATAGTCTTCATTGAACTTCCAATCAACATTGACATCGTCGTATGTCTTTAAGATCTTGAATGAGAAGATATTTCTGGATCCTTCTTCCGGTCTGGCAGCTGCACTATCGATATCATAGCCGCCTGTAAAGATGATCAGTTTATAGTTGTTTCCCTCTGAAGCATCAACACCGACGATCTTATTCGTATTCGGCCCTTCTGTTGTATTGAAGATATTGACCGGTTCATTATAATCTTTGACGTTGAACCAATAATAGTAACTGGTATCCAGGTCAGGATTGTTGTAGTCATACAGACCGACCCATGCGGTGGAATATGGGCTCGTTGCAGTGACCATGATCGGTTCGCCGTATTTGTATACACGTTCAACAGGTCTGTCGATAGTAAGAGTCGAAGGGATGGAAGGAAGAACTACCGAGATGTCTTTCGTTTCTACTACATCATCATAATATCCGCTTCCCTTGCCCCCATACAGAACGATTTTATAGTCGCCTTCGCCAAATTCGCCGGCTCTATCTCCCGGTTTATCCATGAGGTTCGTTGTCTGTTCGTCTGCAGTAACTTCATACCAGTATAATGAAGCGACAGATCCGCCAACCGGTTCACTTGCCTTGTATAAAGCAACCCAGACATATCCGTCATCATTGTATTTCGTTGTTACATTGATCGGATCACCCAGGACATAGACATCATTATCCGTAAAGAGATACTGATTTCCTACAGGAGCCTTCTCGGTGATCGTGATATTCTTCTCTGCTATGACGTTCGTATATCCTCCGTCTCCGAAAAGAACGATCTTGTACTCACCAGGACCGAACAGGCTGTTGATCGTTCCTCCGTATTCTCCCGGATTATAAAGATTTGCTGTCTGAGGAGCGCCTGTTACGTTATACCAGACATATGATGTTCCGTAACTTGTAGCTCCTTTGTCATAAAGACCGACCCAGGCACCACTCGCAGCATAGTTCGTTGTTACCTTGATCGGTTCATCTACTTCATACACATCTTTGTCTGTAGACAGTTCGCCTTCAGCTTTCACATAATGAAAACCGAGACTTCCCACCAGCATAAGCACAGACACCAATGAGATGAGCAGTTTCTTGATGCTTTTAGAATTCATTATTCTTCCCCTTTCATAAGATTAGATTGAATTGGAAACAATTCGGAATTTCTCCTCTTACATTATATAAGATTATATTTTATTTAAAAACATAAACGAACTGATACCCAATAATAATTTTGTATCATATCGATTTTAATATTTTAGTATCTATAAGTCGCTCTTGAAGGCAAAAAAACGGGCATATGAATATGTCCGTTTCGTCTTCGCTGTGTTTATTTCAGTGCTTCGATCCAGCTCTCATCCGACGGATCATTTCTAAATGCCAGCAAGGCCGGAATATTGGCGGAATCGATATATCCTTCTTCAGCTGCTACTTTCAGCAAGGTATCGTAATCCGAAGCGGAGACATTCTTTAAGTTGTGTTCCTTAAGACGGTCATTGCCGCGTTTCATACCGTAGTTGAAGATGGAGACGATGCCCAGCACTTCTGCACCGGCTTCTCTCAAGGCTTCGGCTACATCTACTGCACTTCCGGCTGTAGAGATGAGGTCTTCGACGACGACAGTCTTCGTTCCCGGTTCGCATCTTCCTTCGATCTGGTTGTTTCGGCCGTGATCCTTGGCGCTGTTTCGTACATAGCCCATCGGGATGCGCAGGATATCGGCGACAATGGCCGCATGAGCGATACCGGCGGTGCTGGTACCCATGACACATTCGCATTCCGGATAGTTTTCCCGGATCAGCTGTGCCAGCGCATTCTCTACATCGTTCCGTACATCAACATAGGATAAAGTCAGACGGTTATCGCAGTAGATCGGCGCTTTGATGCCGCTGGCCCATACGAACGGATCTTCCGGTCTCAGGAATACTGCTTTGATCTTGAGCAGGTCTTTCGCAATACGTTCTTTCATTAATATTCCTCCTCGAATTCTGCACAGGCTCTTTCATAGGCCGCAACAGGATCGGCAGCTGCCGTGATGGATCTTCCCATGACGATATAGCTGGAACCGAGTTTCTTCGCACCTTCCGGTGTCGTGACTCTTCTCTGGTCTCCCTTGTCATCCGAGGCAAAACGGATACCCGGAGTGACGGTCAGGAACTTATCCCCGCAAGCATTGTGTACGACATCTGCTTCCAGCGGCGAACAGACGACACCGTCGCATCCTGCCTTTAAGGCATTCAGTGCATAGTGTTCTACGGTATCTTTCATACTGTGGTCGATCCACAGTTCTTCTTTCATGACATCTTCACTGGTGCTGGTCAGCTGTGTGACAGCTAACAATACGGCTTTCGATCCCTTTTCTGTCAGTGCTCTCTTGGCAGCCGACATCATGGCGATGGATCCTGCCGCATGGACATTGACCATATCGACATCCAGTTCTGCCAGTTTCAGCATAGATTTATAGACCGTGTTCGGGATATCGTGCAGTTTGAGATCCAGGAAGATCTTGTGTCCTCTTCTCTTGATCTCGCGTACGATCATCGGACCGTTGGAATAGAATACTTCCATACCGATCTTGACGAACGGCTTCTTATCCCGGAAGAGATCCAGGAAGTCGAAGAACTTCTCGGTATTCTCAAAATCGCAGGCAATGATTACTTCTCTTTTCATATACGTTCTCCTTAAGCGTTGTATTTATCCTTATCCAGGGCATTTTCCTTATTGGCAACTGCCATGGCGCAGGCAGAATCTCCAACGACATTGAGGGCCGTTACCAGCATCTCGATCGGACGGTTGATCGCCAGGATCAGGGAGTAGGTCATCAGTGCCATCTCGTTGTTGATGCCGACACCGGAGAGGATCGTGAACAGGATGACAGCACCTGCACCCGGAGCAGCCGGAGTACCGATCGATGCAACGATGGCCAGCAGACCGATGACGATCAGGTTCGGGAAGGTCAGTTCGTAGCCGCTGCATCCGGCGATGAAGATCGTTGCGATCACCTGCATGATGGCCGTACCGTCCATATTGACGGTCATACCCAACGGCAAAACGAAGGAAGCGATCTCTTCATGGACACCCAGTTCATCCGTAGCACACTGCAGATTCAGCGGCAGTGTAGCAGCCGAGGAAGATGTCGAGAAACCGAAGAGAGCGACCTTGGAGATCTTCTTGACGAAGTTTCTCGGATCCAGACCTGTCATGATCTTGACGAATAAGGCATATCCGACGAAGAGCACCAGCAGCAGGAGCACGACTGTCAGCAGGACATAGGCTAAGGCCGGCTTCAGATAGGTGATTCCGTAGGTTGCCGCCGTTCTTGTGATCAGGCAGAAGATCGCGATCGGACCGAAGGCATTGACGATAAAGGACAGGATGACCGTGATCAGAGAGCTGATCTCTTCACAGAGCTTGGAGAGGACCGTGATCTTATCCTTCAGGGCATTGATCGCCAGACCTACCGCTACGGCAGATACGACGATGGCAAGTACGCCGCCATTGTTGGATAAGGCAGAGACTAAGTTGTTTGGTACCGCATTGATCAATATCATCAGCGGGTTGGCACCGGTATTTCCCTGAGATCCTTCCAGATCCAGTGCCGTATTATTGAACGCGCCTGCTTTGTAGGCGATCATTCCGACGATAGCTGCCAGGAGTATTCCGATGACAGTCGTGCATAAAAAATACCCGATCGTCCTTCCGGAGATACGTCCTAACTTTCTCGAATCCGAAATACGGATCATCGCAAGGACGATACTGGTAAAGACCATCGGGATGATAACTACCTGAAGAGCACGAACGAAGAGCTGACCGACGATATAGAAGAGACCGATCGCTTTTTCGTTTCCTGCTGCCGATATATCCGCAAACAGCAGATCATTGATCGTCTTCCACGCAGCCGTGTTTCCGGCAGCGTTCAGACTTTCACGCAACGTTATGACCGCTACGCCGCATATAACTGCAGCGATGAGCGCGATCATCATTTTCACTGTAAGATTCTTTGAGTTCTTTTTCTGCATGTTTATCCTCCCTTTACAGAAAACAGCCCTATAGGTCAAGATCCTATAAGGCTGCACAAAAATCATACAGTATTCTCTGTCACCGACAGATTCTCAAGCCTTCATAGTATCTCGTACTATATTAAAGTCTTCCTCACTGATTATAGGGAAGCATTTTCTCTGAGTCAATATATAATTTGCTGATATAACTTTCATCTCCGGATCTTGACCAAACACAAAAGAATCTTCCCGGTATGATATCATTAATTCATAAAGTATCACGAAAGGCACCATGAATATGAAGATCCCGAAACAGAAAAAGATCCTGACATATCTTCTTTCCGTACTGCTGTTCTGTACTCTTTTTCCTGTATCTCTTCATGCAGAAAGTCTCGTTCCTTACTCTTCAGAATGGGAAGAACAGCTGACACAGGACCTCCTGAATGGTGAAGCCGAGATCACCTACGACCTCTTCGGCGCCAAAGGAGACGGCATCACCAACGACTTTGAGGCGATCAAAAGAGCTCATGACTTTGCGAATAATTTTCTTCTGGAACAGAAAAGACCGGTAACGGTCTATGCCGATCCGGATAAGACCTACTGTATCCGGGAAGGATCCGGCTACATCTCCGTCATCACCGATGTCGACTGGAGAGGCGCTACCCTCATCTTCGACGACTGGACTGATAACGATCGCGACGGAGCCAACGATGTCATCACGAACATTCCGGTCTTCGATGTCGTATCCGATGTCTGTGTCGCTACGAACGGGATCCTGTTTACCGAAATAAACAAAGATGATCTGAGAGGGACCTTCTCTCCGGAAACGGAAGATCTCTCCTTCCTCATCGATGCCGTACACAGTTCCGATTACTATACCCGCTATAAAGAAGTCCGTGAAGTATTCGACGATTCCCTGACCTGGGGCGTCTGGCTGCAGGACAACTCCAAGAGATGGATCCGGAAAGGCGTCAACCAGAACAGCGGCGACAGCACTGCGGAAGTCATCACCTTCAACTCCAAATCCGGAGAACTCCTGAGCAATATCGACTTTACTTATAGCGATCTGAAAACGATCCGTGTCTTCCCGATCCGCAATGACGGGATCGCCATCGGCAATGCCTATATCCAGACCCGTACCAATAACGATGTCTATACGTCCTCTTCCCGCAATCCGTATACCGGAAGAGGAATACGTATCCGTTACACCGGCAACGTCATCCTTCATGATATCGTCCATACTCTGGATGAAAAAGCTCATCCGAATCATTCGGAATTCCAGGGAAACCCATATGGAAACCTCTATTCCGGCATCATCGATATCAATCAGACTGCCTATGTCTCATTAGAACACATCGATCTTTCTGCTCATACGCCTTGTCCTCAGTACACCAATAAGTCCAGCTACCACGGGACTTACGATATCCAGGCTCAAAATACCGTCTTTCTCTATTTGGAGGAGATCGGCTATGCGAATTCCTATGAACAGGATATTCTCGATCCGGACCGCTGGGGTGTGATCGCAACGAATCAGGGAAAGGAGACTTTCCTGCTGGATTCCACGATCAACCGTATGGATGCCCATAGAGGGATCACAGATCTCTATATCGAGGATACGGTCTTCGGTCAGAAAGGGCTTACCCTCATCGGACAGGGAGATTTCTATGCAGAAGATATCGTCTTCGATCAGGCAGTTCAGATCCTGTCGCTGAGGCAGGACTATGGTGCTTCCTGGGATGGAGATATGTATTTCAAAAACGTCACGGCAAACCTTCCCGAGAGCGTTGACTTCCTGATCTATGCCTACAATACTCAGAACTGGAACTTCGGCTCCCGTTCCTATTTCCCGAATCTCTATATCGACGGACTACATCTCTCCTCCGACTGTACCGCTTCGCTCGTACTGCTGCAGACGGTCGATGTCACCAATAATCCTTCCTATTTCGATACATCCGATCCGGATAACCTCTACTATTTCAAGGGCGATATCCAGATCAAAAATATCACCATGGACGATATCCGCGTCGTCGATCTCTTCCTCTACAACGTCAGCGAACAGATCGAGAATCTTCAGAAGTCCTACTACGGCGGAAACAACACCGTCACGCTCGATCTCGACCCTTCCGTCAACGTCAACGGAGATATCGACAACAGCGACCCGAAGTTCGTCCGCGGCAATGTGCAGGCAGACTATGAAGGAACGAAGGAGAGGCTCCTCGATCTCTATGACCTGGGAAGATCCAACATCACCGGTTCCTATTCTCCGCTTCCAAGCATGATGCTGATGGCGGATACAGAATATATCGAACTGGGTATCGGTACCTCTCAGAAGATCGGCTATTCCGTACTTCCTCAGCTTGTTCCGCAGAAGGTATCCTTCACAAGTCAGGATCTGAATATTGCTTCTGTCGATAAGAATGGAACGGTCACCGGCATTGCTTCGGGAGAGACGATCATCGATATCGAAACATCAGACGGTCTCTGTCAAACCTCCATAACAGTAAAGGTCCTGGAGATATCCCGGGTCTACGGATCCAACCGCTACAGGACCTCCATCCAGGCTGCCGATTATCTGAAGACACTGACAGGCGCAGATCTCTTTGATTCGGTCGTCCTCACCAGCGGGGAGAACTTCGCAGACGCTTTGGCAGGTTCTTATCTGGCAAACCTCAACGATGCGCCGATACTGCTGATCAACGAGAAGAGAGCCTCCCTCATCAAGAACTATATCCGTAGCAATCTTAAAGAAAATGGAACGATCTACGTCTTAGGAGGAGACAGTGCAGTCCCGGAGGAATGGATCAGCGATCTCTACGATACCTATCAGATCGACCGCGTCTGGGGCAAAAACCGCTATATCACAGATCTTGAGATACTGAAAAAAGCAGGATTTGAAGGCGGCAGGATCCTCGTCTGTGTCGGCAAGAGCGAAAGGCTCGATGAGGAAGGAAATCCGGTCTATGACGACAACGGCAATAAGATCGATGATGCCTACGCTGACTCCCTTTCTGCTTCAGCAGTAGACCTTCCGATCCTCTTGGTTGATAAGAACGGTCTCAAGAAGGAACAGATCGAATATCTCTCCTCCTTCAGCAGAAATCTCCAATTCATCATCATCGGCGGTAATAACGCTGTACCGGAAGAAGTCGAAACATCTCTTCAGGACTATGGAACAGTTCTCAAGAGACTGGCCGGCTCCAACCGCTATGAGACCTCCAAACTGATCGCCGAAGAATTCTTCATGGAGGATCCTCCGGAAAAAGCAGTCCTCGCTTACGGACACAACTTCCCGGACGGACTCTCCGGAGGTACCGTTGCCAATCATCTTCGTGCGCCTCTCCTGCTTGCCAGACCGAAGAAGAAAGACCGGGATTTCATCATCAGCTACACTTCCTCTCTGAACATCCGTGAAGGAGTGATCTTAGGAGGAAACGGACTCATTGACGATGAGACGGTCGGACTGATCTTCGCTGTCCTGGAACATTTTATTAGAGATTACGAACAATAGAGGATCATCAAACGATCCTCTATTATTTTGATATGCATCTATTCCCCGGGTAATTAGTCTTCTGATGTATACAAAAAGGATGTGATTCACATCCTTGTTTTCTATATAGATCAGCGGTTCTGCGTATCGTCGAGCCGGAAGATCTTATTGACACTGTCATTGTCTATTAAGCTCTCTCCTCCCAGTACGACACCGGATTTCAGGAATTCCTTTACTGCATAGGTGGCTGTAAAGTTCCGGTCTTTTTCTTTCGGCCTTGTCAGCAGTAACGGACAGCCTAACTGATAGGCGATCGTACCGCCCGAAAGACCATCCGGGAAGTTGTGGCCATAGGCAAGTACGGTCTTGTCCGGATTATAGAAGAACGTTTCCGCAATGAGAACAGATGTCTCATAACGGTTCGATCCCGCAAGCCGGGTCTTATAGTTTCCATATGCCTTCAGATCATCAGCGATGCTTTGAGGAACAGCGTTCTCTCCTCCGATGATATAGAAGTTGAGGTCACCATTGAACTTCTCCAGATACACTCTCTGATCAGCTGAGAGTCCTTTCTTCTTATCTACCAGCAGGATCGGTTTATCTACAGCCGAAGCAGAAAGGGAATCTGCATAGGCATTATCCACTGTCTTGCCTTCCGCATCCGTCGATTCGCTCTTGCCGACACATACCAGGATATCTCCCCCGCTAAAGCCCGCTTTATCTAAAATGGCCATATTGGTATAATAGCGGTTTTTCCCGTCGATGCGGTCACGATTGGAAGAGTTTATTCCTTCCAGCCATTCGTCCGGCAGAGCTTTCGTGCCTCCGAGGATATAGATCAGTCCGTTTTCGACGAGATTCGTGTTGATGTATTCTGTCACGGCATCGAGATTCTTCTTCTTTCCATTGATCAGGATCACCGGAGCGTCGTTGATATTGGCCAAATAAGATCCTGCCAGGGCATCCGCAAATCCTTCACCGGTCGTAAGAACGATTGTCTCAAAACGATCCACACCCAGAAGTTCCTTTAAATAATCCGCTGCAGCAAGAGAGGTGAAATAGCGGTTGGAACCGTAGATCCTCTCCACAGAAGAAGGAACGAAAGTACGGATGATCTTTTCCTCTTTCCAGTTCTCATCCCAGTCGAAATCAGAATGCACTGTCTCCATGATATCCCTATAGGAAGATGCCTTCGGGGCAATAGAAGACAGATACGGAGCACTGACTTCAAAGGAGAAATTCGTATCGATATATTTCCAGACGTTGTAGGAAGGCTTCAAGGTCTCGTCGATCTCGCAGAGACCGGTAGGAAGTCCTTCCTGATCAGTAGGTTCGAAATAGTCGATATCCTTGATGCAGTCGATACATGCCGCCCGATAGTAATACATGGCGATCGATGCAGCCTGCTGATCGAGAGACTTCTTGTAGTCTTCTTCACTGAGTTTGTCTTTCCTTCCGGAATAGATGCTTGCCTCCGTCAGTGATACTTCACGGATCTCTCCCTTATATCTGTTCTCCGGCTGTTCAAAGTAGAGCTGATAGAGCTCCATATTGGCACAGGTGATCCACGGGGAAGTCCTCCAGTCTCCGGTGATCGGTTTCGGCTGTCTTCCCTGAGCCTGCGGGTGTGTATCATTATAGTACGGATTGGAAGAAGAAGTTCCAATCGGATAAGGATGAGCAGTCAGAGCCCAGTCGTAGTCCCCTCTTCCCTTCTCATGAACAGAGAGCCAGTCCAGCATTTCCTTTGGTGCATAAGAAATATAGGAAGGAGTATTTCCCTGTGTCGTCTTTCCCAGATCGGAAGCTTCATAGTTATTCAGAGCCCAGTTTCTGGTAATAGAGATCAGAACTTTTGCCTTACTGTTGTATTTCTTGACAGCCGCATTCGATAAACGCAGTGTCCGCGAATATTCTTCCATGTAGGTATCCAGAGAAGGACGTACATAGACTCCATTCTCATTCTTCCACTTCTGTATCGAATACCAATCGTTGCTGTAATCGATCTCATTGCCGATGATGTATTTCTGTACGAGACCGGTATCGGCAGACTTTGAATAACGGTCCGACAGGAATTCCATCGCCGCCGTCCAGTATTTTCTTCCTCTCTCATTGGAGGTATTGAAACCCATCGTGTACCGGTTATCTGCATTGTATTTCAATGCTTCCGGATAAGAGGAAGGCACATCGGTCCAGGTGATCAGGACCAGGGTCACATTGATGCCGGCTTTCGAATAAGGAATGATCAGATTGTCTTCCAGTTCGATCGCACTTCTGCTGAAATAGAAGGTCTCCCCATTACTGACAAAAGGAAGGACATCACCTCTTCCTTCATAAGAAACCTTGTTTCCGTCTTTATCTTCATTCCCCAGGATGAGATCACCCATGCCCATATTGATGACGACAGTCCCTACCTGCATCTCCTGAGCGATATCACACGTCTCGAATCCTTCAACGATGATCCCCTTCTTCGTCTTTGTTTCAAAAGGAGCTGTTTCCCGTTCCGATGTGATCTCTTCTGCATAATACGGACCTGCCAGGATATTCCCATTCTGTACCAGATAATACTTGGAATACAAACGGTCAGAACCGTCACTCTTATACCGGTCAAAAGTCAGGACAGTATCCTGCCCGCAGGTATAGGTCCCCAGTTCTTCTCCCTGATCGAATAGATTCTCACTGATACCGTATAAAGGATCCCCATTCAGATAGTCTTCTGCATCAAGCCCATATAAAAGCGCTGTACCGCTGTTTCCGATACTGTGTATATCGATATTCACTTTCTCCTTACCGACTCGTACAGAGACTGTATTCGTCTCTGCTGAGACATGAGCCGGTATATTCGGTATCATTCCTGTAAGTATCAGTACGGCGATCAGAATGGTCACTATCTTTTTCATCTGGGGTATCCTTCCGTTTTATATCCACCATCTTAACATGCGAATAACAGATTTCTTTATCAATCATCTCTGTTTCGAGTCTCAATTCGGATAAATAGAGACGATATCCATTGATTATTCATTATGTCCAATAAGAAAACCCGGAATATGAACCGCCCCATTCAAAAAGGACGGTTCATTAAAAAGCTCCGTTAATAGCTGTTCAGGTATGACCCCCTGTATTCCATGGGGGTCATACCTTTTAGTTTTCTCTGAGGTCTGTCATAGTTGTAGAAGTGAATGTATTCTT
>JAZPYW010000062.1:0-18461 GCA_045544415.1 Erysipelotrichaceae bacterium | reverse complement strand
AAGAGCTTCAGCGTTGAGCAGAGTATTTATTAAAAGTCCTCCTTCCGATACACTTCAGTTGCAGCCTGCCAGTTGCATGAAGGAAAGGAAGGAGGACTTTTATATTTTACTATGATTGAACAGAGCAATGTACTGTCGCATTACAGTATGGAACTGCAGATATCACATCGTATTCGCTCCGAAATACCGCAGCAATCGGATACGCATCGTCATGGACGGGACGATCGAGTGCGCCAGGACCTGCATCGAAAACGACATCCCGGTCGGACTCGGAAACGATGTCGGCTGTCTGTTTGTCCTGCATTACAACTTCTGGAAAGAACTCTGTTACTTCCACCGCTATACGGGCATTTCCATCCGGGACACGTTATATACGGCAACGCTCGGGAACGCGAAGATCCTCGGAATCGACAGCGAGACTGGAAACACCGAACCGGGAAAGTGTGCCGACATGATCGTCGTACCGCGGGATCCGGTCGCCGATCTTACGGTACTCAAAGATGTATCGATGGTCATTGCGAGAGGGAAACTCTTCAAACACCCGAGCGTAAAGAAGATCGACGAAGTAGATGATCTTCTGGACAAATACATATGATGAATGAATCGCACAAAACGACCTGTCTGAGTACAGATCGTTTTCTTTCGGGGAAGACGGTGTTATACAATAAAAGTGATAAAAGACTATGGGGATACGGGAAATTGACGACAGATATCCGGAGTTTGCCCGACCTTATGAACCGGTAAAGGGAGGCAGACATTACAAGCGGCTGAAGATGCCGACGGCTTTTCTGCTGGCTATAGCCGGACTCTTCCTGCTGTCTTCTCTTTTTGTGTCCGGGAAAGCACCGGACATCATCCCTCCGGAAGAACCGGAACCGCCGCAGGAAGTCATCGTCGTGCCGGAGAAGCCGGATGAGCCGATTCCTGTTCCGGAACCCGAACCTGAACCCGAACCGGAGCCTGAACCAGACCCGATCATCATACCGATTCCTGTTCCGGACCCGACTCCGATCCCTGATCCGGAGCCGATCCCTGAGCCTGAACCTGATCCGGAACCTGAGCCTGAACCTGATCCTGAACCGGAACCTGTCGTTCTGACAGAACCGGCCTTTACTTCTCTGACAAGAGATCACATCTTCAATCCGGGGATCGACGAAGAATATGCCGACCTGTTCATCTATGGTTTCTCTCTGGATCTCAATGACTCCGACCCGAACCAGCCGATCGTCGTCCGTCTCCAGTGCGGAGATAAGGACGGAAACGGATGGACAGACTGTCCGCTCGAGGGAGATACTGTCAATACACTGACCTATAACGGTACGGGAGATACCTGGACCGGAGAACTGGGCTATGACATCCTGCCGGTCGTTCTACCGGAAGGGACGGGCATGCTGGAACAGGCACGGATCGTCTGCGATTACACACTGACGGACGGAACCGCCGGAACGATCTACTCCACCGACATCGGAGAACTCTATGCCTATAAAGGAGATTTCCTCCATGGCGTATCCGCGGAGCTCAAAGACGGAGTGCTCACTGCGGTCTATGAGATCGACAGAGATCTGGTCCTGGACGTCAGTGAAGGGAAACTGAGTCTCCGGGAGCTCACCCTCTGGTCCGGCGACGGATATAACGACTGGTGGGATATCGCGGATAAAGCAGAAGTCTCCCGGGTCGATGAAAACAACCGCATCACCGTGACGTATACCCTGGATGGAGAGACGCTGGATCCGTTAAAAGAGAACGAACTGGGAATGGCGCTGAGCTACAGCGATAAAGACGGCGCTATCGAGAACTGGCAGTCCTACGACCGGACGAGTTTCCGGATCCCTCCGGTGATGGATCTCGGGTTCGACTTCATCGAAGGAGACGTCGGTTTCGGCGTATCGGCAAAACTAACGCCGAACTGCATGAAGGGCGGTGAAGCGGTCGTGACCCTCTACCGTCTGGGTGCGGACGGATATGAGCCGGTCGAAGGAGAAGAAGCAAAATATGTATACAAGGCCGAAGATGAAGAGGAGGACGGCACCGTTACCGCATTTATTATCGATGAATCTCTGTATGATCACATCGGTACGGACGATCCGGTGCGCTATACCGCGAAGCTCGTCATGGAATACACCTGTCCGGACGGCACGACCGGGACTCTGGAGAGTCGGGAGTTCGAACAGTACGCCGGCAACTTTGCCCGGTTTGTCAACGATCCGGCATTCGCATACGTCACAGAGACGCAGAGTCTCGTTGCGGAAATAGCGATCGATCTCTCTATGGTGGATCTGGAACATCTCAGTATCCTTGAAACTTCGTGCTGGAGAGGATGGGATGAGATCGGAGCACCGGCACTGACTGATTCCTATGACGGAGGAGACGGTACCTGGCGCATGGTATTCACGCTTCCGTTGGATACCTGGCAGCCGGAGGACTACATGTTTGACGTTCAGTTCCTGTACCGGAACGGAGACAATCCGAGCTGGGTAACGGAATGTTTTGACTACCGGTATCTGGATTAGATACCTGTGAATATAGACGGAAGGAGGATCTTCAAGATGGAGAAACAGAAAAGAGGAAACAGCGGAGTCGGTACGATCGTCGGCATTGTGATCGCGGCGATCCTGATCGGAGTGCTCGTGAACCCGAAGTGGCTGCCGGTATCGGAAAAGACCAGGGAAGCGATCACAGAACTGGAAAAGATGCACTTCCTGATCGAAGGAAGCGGAAAGGTCACGATGGCTCACATCCTGACGCTGATCCTGGCGGTCTGTGTACTGTGGATCGCCTATCAGCTGGTGAAATTCATTTTGACACTGATCGGAAAGAGAGGCCCACGGGCACAGACGATCACGGCGCTGCTTGCCGGAGTTCTGAAGTATCTTGCGGTACTGATCGGGATCATCTGGGGTCTCAGTATCCTCGGCGTCGATCCGACTGCGGTCTTAGCAGGTGTGGGGATCATCGGACTGATCCTCGGTTTCGGCGCGCAGAGTCTGATCGAAGACGTGATCACCGGCCTCTTCATCATCTTTGAAGGCAAATACATGATCGGAGACATCATCGTACTCGACGATTTCCGCGGCACGGTACGGGATATCGGCGTACGCACGACGACGATCGAAGATGCCGGAAAGAACCTCAAGGTAGTCAACAACTCCGACATCCGCAACTTCCAGAACCGGTCGAGGAATTCGTCCTATGCCGCCTGTGAGGTGAGCGTTTCCTATGACACCGATCTGCGCCAGCTGGAGAAGATCCTAAGCGAAAACCTCCCGGCGATGTATGAGGCACACAAGGACATTTATCTTGCGGCTCCGCGCTATCTGGGCGTTTCGGAACTTGCGGACAGCGGCGTCAACATCAAGTTCGTCGTGGAAGTCCGGGAGCAGGACATCTTCACCGCGCAGCGCGCACTGACGAGAGACGTGCGCATCTTGTTTGCGGACAAGGGGATCGAGATCCCGTTCCCGCAGGTCGTCGTTCATCACGGGGACTGACAGATAACAGGGAATACCTGAATCATCAAAAAAGACTCCTTGCGTGAAGTGGACCCCATGTAGTTCACACATTTAAAAGATCCTAAAAGTGATCCTTCGGGATCACTTTTATCATGAATAATTGATTAATTATAATTTTGACAAACGCTTTCAGGTTTAGGGAAGTACAATAAAAGTAAGCCAGATGAAAGGAATACACATCATGAAACAGCGCTTGATCAAATTTCTCAGTATCATTCTGAGCCTTTTCATGATCACGGGGATCCTCTTTCCGGCAGCGGATGTAGAAGCTGCGGAACAGTTCGGGATCGTGATCGATGTCAGCGACGGGGACCAGTCCGGAAACGGATGGACCTACTACTCGGAGTACTATAATCTCGTGCTGGAGAATTACCGCGGCGGAGGGATCAAGATCAATGATACCCAGGGTTATGGAGTTGAGATCACCCTTCTCGGTACGAACGTGATCACCGTCGGCAATATTCAGGAAAACAATATGGCTGCCGGCGTCTATTCGGAAGGAAGTGTTTATTTCGATGGAGACGGCTCGCTCACGATCGATATGAACTGCGGCGGACTGACCGGATCCGATGTCACCGTCGTCGGCATCTACGGCGGCGGACAGGTAAACACGTATCTTCCGAAGAACACACTGACCATCAACATTACTGCTGCCACAAATTACTACGGTCTCTATGCCGGAGAAGATTATTTCATCGAAGGTCCTCTGACCGTCAATATCTCCGGAAACAATCACACCGGGGCAGCTATGTATGAGCAAAGCGGCTACTTTGATGTTCAGGGAGAACACGGAGAAGATATAGTTAATGTAAACATCAACTACAAAGGAAAAAGCTCCCGGTATAACGCTGCGATAGCGCACGGCAGTCAGCAAGCCAACAGCGAACTGTATCTCACTTCTGCTAAGACTGTGATCACGGCGCCGGACGGAAACTACAGCGATCTGACCGGTATCCATATTCATTCCAATTCCGAAGATTCTACCTTCTTTGTCATCAGGGACGCTTCGGTAACGATGACGGGAGTTACCGACGGTATCGTCGTCGATGATATGGCATATTCGAGTTATGATATTCAGTTCGATGTCGGTTCTTTTCTTGATATCAACTCTTCCCATTACGGTATCTACTGCAGCAATAGAGGTTTGATGATCGCGGACGCGGATCTTACGATCCATTCCGGGGAAGCCTGCATCCGGGGAAATCATGAAAACACGGAAACGACGATGGATATCAGGGGCATCTGTTCGATCGATCTCACTTCAGACAGAGACTATGCCGTAGATCTCCGCGAACTCAAACCGGATACCTATTTCGAAAGCCACATCGAGCTGGATGAGGGAGGGCAGGTGCGTTTCCGTACGAATTCCACCGACCCGGATCATCAGAAGTACGTGGTATCGGAGTTCTTCGACCTCCGTACCGGCAGCAGACCGACCAAAGGATCTCTCGACCCGGATCTCGCCAGCCGGAACGGTTACGGCGCTCCTGCTTTCAACGGTGATGGGAAAGAAGTGATCATCAGGTACGATACTGATGCAGTCCGGCCGATCCGGAGAGTCGACATCACTTCGCGAGTGAGCCCGGAATACGGCCTAAACATGAGTTATGATGCATTCAACATGACTACTGATCCTGCACTTCCGAGCGGTTCGTATTACTTCAACGGCGAATTCAGATCTGAGGACGGCAGCACCTCCTACTATTCGAGCGCGAAGATCCCTGCCGGAAGATTGGGAGAAGTCTTCAATATCTTCATCAATGAAGGGAACGGCATGGTCTTTACCGATCAGACGGAATTCTATATAGACAATGAACGTTTCTTCCCAGATTACATTGAAATGCAGTCTGTCGAGCTCACGAAAATGGTCGACATCGTCAAACCGGACAACGCTCCTCCGGTAATCACGACCGGTTCGCTGCCTCCGGGCGTCACCTCTGAAGAATACACCTATCAGATGGAAGCTCAAGGCGACGGAGATATTAAATGGTCCCTCGTGTATCCGGTGGAGGGAGTTTCGATCTCCGAAGACGGATTGCTGAGCGTCACGGCCGGCTCCCGCGTCGATGAGATGGTAGGAATAGCGGCAGAAAACGCGTACGGATATGATACACGTCAGCTGTATCTCGATATCGACGACAACACTCCGGTAAAACGTCTCGATCTTTCTTCGACGAATCTTTCCGAACCGGAACTCGGGAAACAATATACCTTCCCGTACAATTCCTTCTCCGCAGATCCGTATGAGGCTTCTCCGTCCGTCCGGATCAACAGTATCAACTGGACATATCACAAAGGAACGCGTTTCATCAACTATGATTCGCGCATGAAATACAAGGCCGGACTGAACCGTCTCCTGGTTTCAGCTTCCATAACAGGTTCGATCTACTCGTTCACAAATAACACGGAAGTTTATCTCGACGGCGAAAAACTCGAAGTGAAGGTCACGAACGCGAGAACGCTCGAAGCATACCGGGATGTGACGCTGAAGGCGGCAGCTACCCGGATCGCCGGAAGCAACCGTTCTCTGACCTCGATCGAATCTTCAAAATACATCGAGAAACTGAAAAAAGAAAACAATCCGAACAGCAGATTGTACACCGTCATCGTCGCGACAGCTATGGAATATCCGGATGCCCTGACCGGTGCATATCTGTCAAGATCGTACGGAAATGCCCCGATCTTGCTGATCCGTCAGAAAAACATCAACGATATCGTCAACTACATCAACAATTCCTTGTCGAGAGGCAGCGTGATCGTCCTCGGCGGTGAAAAAGCCGTACCGAACGAATGGCTGAGCGGTCTCAACAGTACCATCAGAGTCAGACGTGTCCAGGGCAGCAACCGCTACGGCACGAACATTGAGATCCTCAAAGAGGGGAACTTCGTCGGCGGAGACATCCTGGTCTGTGTTGGAAAGAGCGTGAATGCGAGCGGTGTCGATACAGCCTATGCCGATGCCCTGAGCGCTTCTGCGACGGGACAGCCGATCTTACTGGTAGATAAAGGCGGCCTGAAGGCGAATCAGAAAGAATATCTGAGTTCCTTCAGAGGGAAACTGAGATTCCATATCATCGGCGGCACGAGCGCCGTAACGGAAGTTGTGGAACAGGAACTGAAGAACTACGGTATCGTCAAAGAGAGACTGGCAGGCAAGAACCGTTACGAGACTTCCGTACTGATCGCCCAGAGGTTCTTCGACGTCGATCACAACAGTTCGGCTCTGCTGGCGTATGGAGACGACTTCCCGGACGGTCTGTCCGGCGGACCGTTGGGTCTGAATCTGAGATCTCCGCTCATTCTCGTGAATGAAAAGAGAAAAGATATCGCCCGGAACTTCCTCGAACATGCGGCGATCCACAACGGCTATGTCTTAGGTGGAGAATCGGTCGTACCGAGCGAAAGAGCGGCCTACATCTTCGGTCTGGATTCACCTGCCGACGTCATACCGCTACAGTGATCATCTAATCATTCAATAAAAAAAGAACTCTTGTGAAGTGGACCCCATGTAGTTCACACATTTAAAAGGACTCATGAAAAAGTGACTGATGAAGTCACTTTTTCTTCAGCCTTATTCTTTCCGTATTATAGAAGTCTATCCATTCTTCCGCCAGCGCGATATACTCCTCCAGAACTTTATGTTTGAGTTCAGTGGAATACCTGTTGAATGTCTGTCCTTTACTGGCCATATAAAAAACTACCTCCTTTCGAAGATAGTTTCTTATGCAGAGTCCTTTTTAATCAAGTGAACTATTCGGGGTCCACTTCACTTCGGGACCGTCTTTTCTTTTATCTTTTCCGGATCACATACATATCGGATGCGTATTCCGTTTCGGAGTTCTTCCTTCGGACCGAAAGACCGCTTTTGAGCTTTGAGGCATCCGCGTAGAGCGTTTCCTTCTCGATCGGTTTTCCTGCTTCCAAGGAATAGTATTCCCGGGAAATAATCTCATAGTATCCTTCCCTGAGATCCGGGATCTTCAGTTCTTCTTCCTGCTTGAATAGAGAGAAGATCGCTTCCTCTTCTCCTTCGACGAGGAATCCTTCTTCGATCCTGCGGAAGCCTCCATAACGGAAGGTCTTGCGGTGTTCTTTATAGAAGGAGATCTGTCTCTTCATCTCTTCCTTCTCTTCATCTGAGAGCTTGGTGAGGTCCAATTCATAACCCAGGCATCCGTAGGCTGCAACGTGGAAACGCGTCTCCAGAGGCGTCTTTCGGCCTGTCTGTGCATTTGGTGAAGCAGAGACGTGAGCCCCGATGACGGAGAGAGGATAGAGGGTAGAGATGCTTTTCTGGATCGTATGACGTACCGTAGGATCGGTGTTGTCGGAAGCCCAGATCTGCGGCGAGAAACACATCATGCCCAGGTCGAAGCGATTTCCTCCGGCTGCACAGGATTCAAAGAGGATCTGCGGACGCGGGGTGAAGATGCGGTCCAATACCTCATAGAGACTCTTCATATAGTCATAGACACAGTTCCCGCTCACTCCGCAGAGTTTCCGGTTCATATCCCATTTGACGTAGTCGGCGCCGATCTCATCCAGCAGTTTCGATACGTTTTCTACGATATAGTCCCGTACTTCCTTCTTAGTGAGATCCATCAGCAGTTCATGTCTGCCGAATACCGGTTCCCGGTCTTTTTCCATAATGGCGTATTCCGGATGTTCCTCATATAGTCTGGAATCGACACTGATGGCTTCCGGCTCGATCCAGATCCCGAAGAGGAGGTCCTGTTCATGGAGCTGATCCGCAAAGGCTTTGAGTCCCTTCGGGAACTTCTCTTTATTCACATCGTAGTCTCCGAGACCTCCGCTGTCGTCTTTTCTCCGACCGAACCAGCCATCGTCCAGGACGAAGAGCTCGATCCCGAGATCCTTCGCTTCCCCGGCCAGAGAGGTCAGTTTCTCTTCATTCACGTCGAAACCGAAGGCCTCCCAGGAATTGACGAGGATCGGTCTCTCTTTATCTTTCCAGTTTGAGGTTGTGATGTGCCTTTCGATGAAGTGATGGAAGTGATGAGACAGATCGTTCATGCCCTGGTCGGAATAGGAGAGGATCGCCTCCGGAGAATAGAAGGGGATCTCGGTCTCTAGCGGATAGGCAAAGCGTTCCGGCTGTATGCCTCCCTGGATCCGGGTGATCTTGTATTCGTTATGTTCGATGGAGGAGTAGTGTTCGCCGCTGTAGACGAGATTGAAGCCCCATACTTCTCCTTTTTCTTCCGTCGTATCTTTTCCCTTTATCAGGAAACCCGGATTCGTCTTGGCTCCGGAACAGCCGATACGCGATTCTACGACCTGTTTTCCTCTGTTTACCGGTGTGAGAGAAGGCTGCATCTCTTCTGCCCAGGCACCATGGAATGACATCAATTCCAGGTTCTTGTCATAGAGATCGAGACAGTAGGACATGACCTTTCTCAAAGAGTATGTCTTATCGGAATGATTGGTGATGATGACATTTCTCGTGATCACATCTTCCTTCGGATAGACGCGGTATATGAGGTCCAGTGCGATATTCTTTACGGAGTCTTTCAGATGAACGACCAAAGTCTCTTCGGCTCCATGAGAAGATACGAGGCCGAGTACCGGTACATCTTCTTCAAAGATCTCGTAGGAATCATAGAGGAAGTCCAATGTATAGGAGCCCTCATCTTCGATCTCGATAGAAGCTTCTTTATAATCTCCTTTTCCATAGGTCCCGTATTCCTGAGGAAGGGGATCCAGAGAGGAAAGTTCATCGTTATCGTTATAATCTACGGCGTTTCCCCAGGCCCGTACATAAGGAAAAGCATAGTCATACGCCTGTTCGATCTTGATCTTTTTCCCGTAGTACAGATGTTCGAGATGAAGATATCTGTCTACCCGGAAACAGTAGGATGTATGCCCGGTAGATATATAAAACAGATCATTGTTTACTGTGATAGAGTTCATAGAGGCCTCCGATACTTCTAGCATCATTCTAACATTTTCATATAAAATAGAAGTGTTGGAATAAGGAGGGAAACAGATGATGGTAAATGAGAGAGCCCTCACATGTCCGGTATGCGGACGTGAGATGGTCAAAGGTACGCTCAGCGGTGTCAACACCGACAAGCTTATTTTTCAGACCGATGACCTGCTGAAAAAGAAGGTCTACATCAAGAGTTCTCTGCCGCTGACACCGGTGAAGAAGAAAGCGTATCACTGCGCACACTGCGGTGTGACCGTCATTATGGATAAATAAGAGGGAGTATTATGGTCAAGACAGAAAATCTATTCGATCTGGAACACACACTGGCCAAGGATTACCTGGCACGATTTGAATATCCTTGGGAAGCACTCAAAGGCATCAAAGATTTCATCATTGAACTGGGAAAGACGCTCGATAAGAACGAATACGACGAAGTATCCGAAAATGTCTGGGTACATAAAACTGCTCAGGTATTTCCTACTGCTTATTTAGGTGCTCCGTGCATCATCGGTCCGCGTACAGAAGTACGTCACTGCGCCTTCGTCCGGGGAAGCGCTCTGGTAGGGGCAGACTGTGTCGTCGGCAACTCCGTCGAACTCAAGAACGTCATCCTGTTCGATAATGTACAGACGCCGCACTACAACTACGTAGGCGACTCCATCCTGGGATACAAGTCCCATATGGGTGCCGGATCCATCACTTCTAACGTCAAATCCGACAAGCACCTCGTCGTCGTTCATGACGGAGGAGAAAATATTCCTACCGGCATCAAGAAATTCGGAGCGATGTTAGGAGACTACGTCGAAGTCGGATGCAACAGCGTCCTCAATCCGGGAACGGTCGTTGGCAGAAACTCCAATATCTATCCGACATCCTGCGTAAGAGGAGTAGTACCGGCCAACAGTATCTATAAGACTGCAGGCGGTACCGTCATCGCCAAGAAAACAGACTAAAGTATCGGGAAACCGATACTTTTTTATGTGTTCGGATGCTAAAATAATGACATGCGATCAAAGGGGATCATCAATAGGCTGTTTTTATCAGTTTAAGTCAAATGAAATATCTGTTTTCGATTTGAAAGGGAACAGCCTTTTTCTGTCCCAAGCGAAGTAAATATAAAGGTCTGTTACCATAGATTTATACAAAGGAGAGTAATCATGACACTCAGAAAAGATTTCCTATGGGGCGGCGCAACAGCTGCCAATCAGTATGAAGGTGCCTGGGATGCGGATGGAAAGGGATTCTCTGTTCCGGACCACTGCACCAACGGTTCCCACACTTCCCCGAAGAGAGTAACACCGGAATTTGAAGAAGGAACGCTGTATCCTTCCAAGGAAGCTACTGATTTCTATCATCACTACAAAGAAGATATCGCTTTAGCAGCTGAGATGGGTTTCAAGGTCTTCCGTATGTCGATCAACTGGACCAGGATCTATCCGACCGGCATGGAAGAGACACCGAATGAGAAGGGTCTTGAATTCTATGATCATGTCTTCGATGAACTGAAGAAATACGGGATCGAACCGTTAGTTACGATCTCCCACTATGAACTGCCTTATGCCTTAGTGGAAAAATACAACGGCTGGTATGGCAGAGAAGTAGTCGACTGCTATGTCCGCTACTGCAGGACGATCTTCGAGAGATACAAAGACAAGGTAAAATACTGGCTGACCTTCAATGAGATCAACTCCGGTACGATGCCTATGGGTGCAGTATTGTCTTTAGGTACGATCAAGGGATTCAACGGTCCGGTCAATATGGTACCGGATGAACCTCAGGTACGTTTCCAGGCTCTGCATCACATGTTTGTCGCATCAGCGAAAGTCATCAAACTGGCTCATGAGAAGTATCCTCAGTTCATGATGGGCAACATGTCGATCTTTGCGACGAAGTATCCGAATACCTGCAATCCGCGCGATGTACTGGAATGCCAGAAACAGATGCGTATCGTCAACTGGTTCTGTTCGGATGTCCAGGCCAGAGGAGAATATCCTTCCTATATCAACCGTTTCTTCAAGGAGAAAGGTATCGTCATCAGGAAAGAAGAAGGCGATGATGAGATCCTGAAACAGGGTACGATCGACTTCTATACATTCTCCTACTATATGTCTGCCTGTGAGAGTGCCGATCCGGATGTAATATCCAAGGTCGGAGGAAACCTGGTAGGCGGTGTCCGCAATCCGTATCTGAAAGCTTCCGACTGGGGCTGGCAGATCGATCCGGAAGGACTGCGCTATTCCCTCAATGAGATCTATGACCGCTATCAGCTGCCGATGATGGTCGTCGAGAATGGTCTAGGTGCCTATGATAAGCTTGAAGAAGATGGTTCTGTCCATGATGATTACCGCATCGACTATCTGAAGAAACACATCGAACAGATGAAGGAAGCAGTAGAAGACGGTGTCGATCTCTTGGGCTATACCCCTTGGGGCTGGATCGATGTCGTATCCGCTTCTACCGGCGAGATGGCCAAGAGATACGGCTTCGTCTATGTCGATAAGTATGACGACGGTACAGGAGATCTCTCCAGACGGAGAAAAGACTCCTTCTTCTGGTACAAGAAAGTCATCGAATCCAACGGCGAAGAACTCTAAAACGAATACAAAGACCTCTATGGAATACACAGAGGTCTTTTTCTATACAGAAACAATAAATTACGAAAACGCGTTATACATTATTCAGATTCGTTTTAATTAAATTCATTTGAATAAAGATGATGACAAAGGTCTTATCCTAATGAAAGGAAAACGATTTCCCGGATCATTTATTCTGAGGATATGAGAGAATAGTACTATGAGTAAACTCAAAAGGTTTTTTGATGATTATAAATGGCTGTTCTTATGGACCTCAGTTCTCTGCCTGGTACTGGCAGGAATGAGTTTTCTGATGAAGAAACCGCTCATCTTCAGCAACGACCAGCTCTATCAGTACGATATCTTCTATCGGGAATATTACCGTTTATTAAGGGAATTATTCGACGGAAAAGATCTGCCGATGTATTCCTGGAATACCTACTTAGGTACAGACTTCTTCTCCTCGATGACCTATTATTGTACCGGAGATATCTTCTTCATCATCTCGGTATTCTTCAGTACCTCCATCCAGGATGTCGCAGGTATACTGGCGGCAGAGATCTATCTCTGTCTCTTCTTCTCTTCCTTCCTGTTCTATGCCTTTCTGAAGAAAAGGGGACTGCAGAATCGGAGAGTGATGACAGCTGTATCGCTGATCTATGCCTTCGGAGGCTGGGGACTGTCCTATCTCGGCGGCTATATGTTTCACCGTTTCTACGCCTTATTGCCGCTCTTATTCATCGGCGTAGAACATTACTATACCTATAAGAAGTCCTATATCGTATCCATTGCGGTATTCCTGTTGTTTACGCAGAACTTCTATCTGATGTATCCGGCGACGATCTTCCTGCTTCTCTACTGCCTGATCAGGGAAGCGGTCCTGAAGCACGATGGAAAGGAATTCCTCAAGGACCTCCTTCATCTTCTCGGTGCCTATATCGCCGGTGCCTTATTGTCCGGAGTCATCCTGTTCCCGGCCGTCCTCACGACGCTGTCCAGTTCGCGGGTCGGAAGAAGCAGCACCGGGATCTTCTGGCAGCTCAAGACCTATGCCGGACTCCTCTTATCGCCGATATCTTCGGGTTTCCCGACCTTTACAGCCTACCCGAACATCTTCTATATCGAAGGAGGATCCCACGACTACTGGTTCATCCTGTTTACAGGACTCCTCTGTTTCCTGGCTTCCTGGCAGTACTGTCTGAAGAAGGAAAACAGGCCGTATCTGATCGGATTGATCGTGCTGTTATTATGTCTTTTCCTGAGACCATTATCTTCATTTATGCACGGCTTCTCGGAGGCTTCTTTCCGCTGGATGATCCTGCTGGAATTCTACATCCTGTTCACCGGTGCGGAAGGTCTGGAGAAGGAAGAACAGCTCTCTTCAAAGACATTCTGCATCTATATCGCCGTATGCATCCTGTCCTATCTCGGACTGGTGCTTGCCTACGGTTTTAAAGATTACCTCGCTCAATTGATCTATATCCCGGTCACCATCCTGGTGGCTGTCCTTGAATATCTCCTCTATCAGAGATCCCGGAAAACCGGACTGCTTCTCTCGGTCCTCTGGATCTGCGTATCTTCCTTCTTCTATACCGGCTGCCGCTATTCCTTCTTCTATCCTTATGAAGAACGCATAGACCGCAAGACCGTTGCCTACTTTGAAGAAACCAACGAAGATCCGATGTTCCGCTACTATATCGCGGCTAAGGATATCGGACCGGCCTCCGACCTCAATCAGAACGTCCTGATGGACTACGGGCTGGCCTCTTCCCGTACCTACAATACGATGTACGATACGGCGACAGACGTCTTCCAGAGCCTCAACGGCATCCACGACCACCGCATCGCTATCACCGATCCGTATTCCCTGACGATGTTGGGAACGAAGTACTGGATCGTCTATGAAGAGAAAGAACTGCCGAAGGAATTCGAGTTCCGTTATGTCCAGAACTTTTCAGACCTTAAAGTCTATGAAAATCTCGACTGGAAGGGATACGGCTACACGGCTGAAAACGTTCTGCCGCTCAGTGATTATCATGATACGAAATCCTTCATGGATACGGTCTATCTTGATGAGGGAGATGTATCGGAACTCGGCGGCGAATACGTCCGTTTTGAACCGGGCTATCAGGGAAACAACTACCTCGAAGGGACCATCACCCTCTCAAAGAAGAATGTCCTGATGCTGCCGATACCGGCCAATAAGGGCTGGAAGATCTATGTGGATGGAGTACGGACCGAAGCCGTTTCCGTAAATGGAGGTTTCATCGGACTCATTCTGGAACCGGGTACGCATGAGATCAAGATGAACTTCGTCTCTCCGGGCATCAAGCCGGGTCTGGTCATGATGGCTGCCGGAGGAGTGCTGTTTTTGGGGCTTTTCTTCTTGGAAAGGCGCAGGGATAATTTCTAGATTTTCAAAATATATTATTATATAATTGAAACACGGAATGGATTCCGTGTTTTTGAGAGACTATGAAAGATAAGAAAAAGAATACAGGCAGGAAAGAACCTGCAGAAAAGATTGAAAAAGAAGTTCCTGTACAGGAGGAACCGGTTTTTGAAGGTCTGGAAGAAGCGCTCAGCACTGTTCCTGAAGAGGAAGTGAAAAAAGAGGATCTCGATGATACGCGGGAGACTTTTGCGAAGAAAGAAGAAACGGCTGCAGAAGTCGTGATCCCTCTGGCTTCGGATAAAGAGATGAAAAAAGCTCAGAAGAAAGCGAAGAAAGAGGAAAAGAAAGCACTGAAGAAAGAGAAGAAACAGAAGAATAAGAAGAAGAGGATCATCATCTGGAGTATCGTCATCGTCTTGCTGCTGGCTCTGATCGGAGGCGGTGCCTGGTTCGTCAATAAGAAATACCATGAATACATGGATGACGTACCGGAACTGGATCTTACCTTGCTGGATGATTATTCCATCGCTTCGAAGATCTACGACCGGAATGGAGAACTGCTTACGGAAGTAGGAGCCAATGAGAACGTTGACTGGGTCGGTCTGGAAGACTGTCCTCAGCAGCTGATCGATGCGTTCATCTCTATTGAAGACGTACGTTTCTATCAGCATCCGGGCTTTGACATCAAGCGTCTGATCTCGGCCGTCATCGGTCAGGTCACCGGCAAGGGAACGCACGGTGCTTCGACCATCACTCAGCAGCTTGTCAGAAGAACGTATCTGTCTTCGGAAGTCACTTATAAACGTAAAGCTCAGGAGATCTATCTGTCCTATCAGCTCGAACAGAAGCTGGATAAGGATCAGATCCTGGAATACTATATCAACCGCATCTATTTCGGCGACTTAGCGTACGGTATCGGTGCAGCTGCAGACGATTACTTCGATAAGGATGTATCGGAACTGACCCTGAAAGAATGCGCAATGCTGGCAGGTGTCATCAACTCTCCATCGATGTATAACCCGAGATGGGCCGAAGATGAAGAGATGACGCTGGCTAATGAACGTACGAATACCGTTCTCTATGCGATGTGGCAGAACGAGAAGATCACGGAAGAGGAGTATGAAGCAGCTGTCAATGAACCGCTGGTCATTGCCCCGAAGAAGGTCCTGGGCCTCTATGACTATCCGTATTTCATCGAATATGCGATCGACAACGTCGCTGCCAAGATGATCCAGCAGGATGGCGGAGAGGTCAACGATGATACTCTGGCTGCCAAGAAGGAACAGATCAAGAACGGCGGCTATGAGATCTACACGACATTAGATCGGACGATCCAGGAGACCCTGGATACCTCTGTAGAAGAATATACGAACTACCCGGTATCCAAAGACGGATCCGAGACGGAAGTCACAGCCGTCATCATCAATCAGCACAACGGCGAAGTCGTAGCGATGAGAGGTGGAAGACACCTTCCGGAAGAAAGAGAATCCTTCAACAGAGCGACGATGTCCAAACAGCCGACCGGATCCAGCTTCAAGCCGGTATCTGTCTATGCGCCTTGTCTGGAAGTAGGATATTCTCCGGGTACGGTCGTAGCGGACAAGAAAGAACCGATCATCGGCTACGGATTAGACAACGGCTATCCGGGCGGTGAATGCTTCAACAGAGGAGTGACGATGAGAGAAGCTCTCGAGTCTTCCCACAACATTCCGGCATCCCGTTTCCTCTGTGAATTATTAGGTATCGACAACTCTGTCAAATACTTATTGCTGAATGGTTTCCAGCCGGAAGAACTCTCTTCTACCGCATCGGGAGAAGCCTTGGGAGCTGACTCTGTAACGACTCTGGAAATGACGGCTGCCTATGCGACATTAGCGAACGGCGGCACGTATATCGAACCGCACGGCTTCACAAAAGTTGTAGATAGACATGGCAAGACCGTTCTTACTGCAGAAGATACTCTGGATGTCCATACCGTCTATTCCCTGAGGACCTGCTGGCAGATCGTCGATATGATGTCCTCCAACATGGTATCGGGTCTGGGTGTCCATGCGCGTTTATCCGGTATGGCAAGCGCCGGAAAGACCGGAACACATGAAGATGAGATCGTCGACTTCGGCGGTTTCACCCCGTACTACACATCCTTCATCCGTATGTCTACGGATAACTATACACCGTTCAAGAATGCCTGGTCCTATACACAGCCGACGAGACTGTGGAAACAGTATATGACCGTCATCCATGAAGACCTCGAAAACAAGGAGATCCTCGATGTGACTCCGTCCGAGCTCGGATTATACAAAGTGACGGTATGCCGGGAATGCGGCAAACTCCCGATCGAAGGAGACAGCACCGCATCCGAATGGTTCTATGATGAGAACCGTCCGACTCAGACATGCCAGGGTCACTGGGAATCCGAATGGCCGGAACCGGAAGACAAGAACTCCGAAGAATGGTACTGGTGGAATATCTGGTATCAGGAACAGAAAGCTGCCAGAGGCGGTTAATCAAACACATAGAACCCGCAGGAGAGATCCTGCGGGTTTTTGACTATAATGCAGTATCAGAAAAACTGCTCAAAAATATTCATATATCCTTCAAACAGACTTCTTTAAATGATCCTTCGCATTCTGTACTGCAGTCGCAAGCTTTTTCCTTAATAATTCTTTAGGCGGCATTTTTGTCAGATATTGTGCAACATGAATACCATTCTGGTCAAGTTCCATCAATTCTACAGTCTCTTGAGATTTTTCTGAACAGAGGATCAGTGCAACCGGTTCACCTTCTCCTTCACACATTTCGTTTTTCGTCAACCATCGTAGATACAACTCTACCTGTCCTTTGTGTTCCGGAAGAAAAGGACCAAGCTTCAACTCTACCAAAACCAGCCTATGAAGGCTGCGATGATAGAATAAAAGATCGATAAAGTAATCTTTTCCATCTAAGACGAAATGTTTTTGCCGCGCAAGAAAAGCGAAATCGGAACCCATTTCCAAGATGAAACGTTCCAGTTCAGATAGTATTGCGCTTTCCAGGTCCCTTTCGCTGAATGTATCTTTTAGACCGAGAAAATCTAAAATATAAGGATCGCGATAAAAGAGATCTAAAGACATCGTATCCTGATCCATAAGCAGTTTGATATCATTTATGATCGTTTCATCGGGTTTTCCGGAAATTGCGGTGCGTTCATACAGCATAGAATTCTTACGTTCGCGTAACGTGCGTACTGTCCAGCCCTCGTTTTTACACATCGCTGCATAGAAGTTTCTTTTCAGGTCATCTTCAACAGTTAAAAGTTCTACAAAATGTGACCAGGTCAATTGTCGCGACATTGTCGCGACAATCTCTTTGTTTGGGAATGATCTGTAAAATTGGACCATTCGAAACACAGAAGCCCTATTGAATCCTTTTCCGTATTCCCGGACTAATTTATCTGAAACTTCATTGATAACCCTTTTTCCATAATCGGCTTTTGCGTGATTTAAGACATCACAGCAGATCATTTCTCCGATTTCCCAGTACAGACAAACCATAGAAGTATTGACCGCATGAAATGCAGCCGTCTTTCTTGTGGTAATGAGAAATGCAATTTTAGAGTAAAGCTCGTCAGAATCTTTGTAATGTAGTATCATCTCGGGCATTTTTTCTATTTCCTCGTCTCAATATCTTTATTTCTCTTAAAAGTCCGAATTCCTAATTAAAAAGACCTCATTCGAGTAATGTCACTAACTTAATGTGACACTCCGCGCTTTCTTTGGGAAGCGAAGGAGGTTCATTGAAAATGAAGAAGATGTTTCTAAAATCTGCAGGATCCGTTCTTTTCCTGCTTTGGAAAAGCGCTGTTTCGGAGGAGAACTCATGAGTAAGTCTTCCTATTCCGGTAAAGTATTCACGACGTTCGAACACAAGCTGGCCAGGCTCGATCGGATCAAACACGAAAAAGGTCTGCTGACCGGGGACAGCTGGTTCACCAGAGAAAAGAAGAAACTTGACTTCAAAGATGACATGAGGATACTGATGTCGATCGGTCAAGT
>JAZPYW010000061.1:0-1755 GCA_045544415.1 Erysipelotrichaceae bacterium | reverse complement strand
ATCCGTGTCTTTGATGTTGTAGAAAGTCCGGTTGATCTGATCCAGAGGGATCTCTTCATTCGCTTTGCGGAAACCGATGCCCTTGCCGAAAACGACGACTTCACGCCCTTTGGAATCCAGACACAGGGAGATGTTATTATTGATGTTCTTAATGACTTTCATCGTTTCCCCTTAAACAAAAATCACTTCGGGCAGATCCCTGAGCAAGGCAAAAAGCCTTAAAGGATAAGCCTCGAAGAGATCGAGCCACAAACCTTAACTTCTATTTTTATAGTAAGCAAAAATGAAAGACCTGTCAACGAGACCGGCCACACCGAAGGCACAGATAGTTACTGACGACGTTTCCCGAATCATCTCGATCAAATGAAAAAAATAGAGGCTAACCTCTATTCTCTTTCTGAATATCTTTGAACAATAAGCGTTTATATACCGGCAAGACCAGAAAGCTCAGCAGCACGGAGGCCGGTATCGAGATCAGTTCTCCTCTTATCAGCATCGGCAGAAAAGGGATCTGAGCCTCATGGGATACGGCCTGACGATGCGCCAGCAGGATCATGAAGAACGTCATCAGCGGCGTATAGGAGAGACCGGTCACCAGGGATTCAAGGAACCTCGCTTTCAGGCAGCGGGGATCGAGGCCTCTCTTGCGGATGAGACCTGCGGTGATCCTGTTCATCGGGATGATCCTGCCGATCAGAAGGCTGATGAGAAAACTGACCGCAAAGCTCGTCAGAAAACCTGCGGCAGTAAAACGTCCCGAAGTCAGACTGCCGAGAAGAGACATGCAGAAACTCATCGTAAGACCCATCAGTAGACCTAACAGCTGACCCTTTTTTCTATTATCCATATCGAGTACCCCTATCTATTATCGCATATCCATGTGCATAAAAGATTCATCGGCGAAGAAACAGATACGTATTGATCAGAATGCTGCCGATCATGAACACCTGTTCGCTGAAGGCGTTGACACACAGAAAGATCAGATAGGAGGCCAGTGCTGCCATCAGGATCAGACAGTAGATGTTCGTAAGGGTCTTCTGAAGCTTATCATCTGCCACACTAAGTATGTTTTTCAGGACCGATACTCCTGCGAGAAAGAAGCCTGTATAAGCCAGGAAGACGTGGATATCGGCCAGAGGTTTATTGGTGAGACTGTAAGGAAGGATGCAGGCGGAAAGAAACGCAAAGAAGGTCATCAGCGCCCACTTTCTCCCCTGCAGACGTTCGGCTGCTATCGCAAAACTGATCCCGGAGAGTATCCCGATGATCAGCAGTTCGAAATAGCCTCTTTCTGTCAGAGATAAGGTAGAATAGTTCTCCTTGAAGGGATGGATATCACGTACACTGTATATCAGCAGGAAGATCAGAAGAAGATTCCCTGCCGCATAGACCTTTTTCTTCATCTCCCCTATTATATGTCAAAAGAAAGGCCTGCTTATGCAGACCTTGTATGATCTAGTTGTTCTGATCGGCTCTGATGAGTTCTCTGATGGCTTCTACGGCACAGCGTACAGCCAGATCCGTATCGTGAGCCTGCAGGTTCTCAAGACCCGCTTTTTCTCTTTCCTGATTGGCTACGACCAGGAAGCAGCTGCCGCAGCGGACATGGAGATACTGGGCAACGATGAAGAGTGCTGCCGATTCCATCTCCGATGCCTTCGTATCGAGTTTGAGCCAGGCATCCCATTTCCGTAAAAGCTCATCGCCGTTCGGCAGAGTCTCGGGTCTATGCTGCCCATAGAAGGAATCCTTGCA
>JAZPYW010000060.1:0-13601 GCA_045544415.1 Erysipelotrichaceae bacterium | reverse complement strand
AGGTCCCGAGGTAGATCCCCGTTTTCCCTTCGATCTTTCCTAACGCGATCTGTCCGGCGACAGAGTAAAGATGAGCTGCATCTTTCAATACATGAACGATCACCCCGTCCACCACATGGTCCTTTACTTCGATCCCATTTGGAAGAAGGAACTTCAGGTAATCCCGGTAGAGTTCAGCGAACTCAGGGGAATGCAGTTCGTCTTCGATCTTTTTTGTATCAGTAGGCGGAACGAAGACAGAATCCCCTACTGCATCTGCACCTCCGAAATCCAGAAAGAATTCTTTCAGAGTCACAGATTCCAGATATCTCTCCATAACCTAATCTCCCTTATTCTGACGTCAAAGAATCACGGATCTTATCGATCTCATCTTTCGTCATTTTTCCCTTTTGTATCAGGAAGTTCTCTGTGTTTCCGAATTTAGTGTCGATCGTTTCAAATACAGCTTCCAACCATTTCGGATCTGCCGCAAACAGCAGTCTCGCTTCCTTAGGATCGATGTCCATTCTCTTGATGACAGTATCTTTCTTAAGGAAGGATGCGAAGAAATCTTCACTGTAAAGATTGCTCAAAGAGTAATCAGCCAAGATCGTCTTGCGGTCGACATGAAGCAGATCCAGCAGTAAAGCGATCAGTATGCCCATTCGATCTTTGCCATAGCAGGAGACGTAGAGGATCGGCTTATCTTCAGTGAGAAGTCTCAATGCCTTTCCGTATCCTTTGGCAGATTCGAGGGCGTTTTTCTTATAGCGCTTCACCATATGTTCCGAGATCTTGGAACGGTCAAATACAGTCGTATAGCCGTTGATCTCGACGATCCCGCTTTCCCTGTCTACCGGTATATTGACCGTTTCGATCCCTTCGATCACATCATCCTTCTGTTTCTCGTTCTCATATTCCGAACGGACATCGCAGATCCGGGTGATCCCGAGTTCTTTGAGAAAGTCTTTGTCTTTATTTCTCAAGCCGTTTAAAACAGCGCTCCGGTAGATCATTCCGCTTTTGACGGTCTTGCCGTCTGCTGTAGGAAAAGAAGGGATCTCCCGAAAGTTGAGAATGGCTGTCTTGTCTTTGAAAGACCAGTATTTCGTATCCGGAAAATGAAGAAGTACCTGATAATCTGTTTCGGGAACTCCTTGCGCGTTATTCTTTGCCTTCCGGTAAACGAGAAGAAGTACAGCGAGGGGAAAAACCGCTACGATCAGTAATATCAGGTACTTCATAGATTCTCCTATCAGTCTGCAGTACCGCAGACTTTACCGAGAGAGCGTATAAACTCTTCGCCGTCTCCCTCGAGAATGTGTTTGATGGTGGCGCTTCCTACGACGAAACCGTCAGCGCCCATATCGATGACTTCCTGTGCCTGTTTCGCATTGCTGATGCCGAAACCGGGGACAACAGGAGTCTTTGTACCGGCAGCCTTGTGTGCTTCTACACATTCTCTGATATGCGGAGAAACAGTCTCTCTGGCACCGGTACCACCGTCTACCGCCTGCTGGAAAATGTAGCCGTACGCATTTCTGCGGCAGTCTTCGATCTCTTCTTCCGAAAGATTGAAGGACACGAAACGGAGATTGTGAAGGCCTAAAGCTTCCAGTTCTCTATCCATTTCCGCTACTTTCTCCTTTGGAGTATTCGGAGACAGAACGGCGTCAGCACCGGCTTCAGCACATTTTTTCGCAAAGCCTTTAATGCCGTATTTTTCGACGTTTCCGTAATAGGTCATGACCTGCAGAATATTATCCGGATAGGCTTCTCTCATCTTTCGGATCATTCCGAAAACATCTTCCAGATCGCAGACTTCGAGAGCTCTGGCCATGGAGTTCGCAACTGTCGGACCATCCAGGACCGGATTCTCAAACGGCAGACCGATCTCTAAGACCGTACATCCGTTATTAAAGTATTTTCCTGCCCATTCTACAGCATCACCCATTTTCGGGTCGCCGACTGGGAAATAGAGAACGCTGATCTTCTGGCCTTTCTCCTTCATTTCCCCGAATACTTTTTCCATTCTGTTCATATACATGTTCCTTTCAGCAGCTTATTCTTCTTCTTTTGTCAGAATATCCAGCATCTTCGCTTCCATCTTTTCGACACCCATACCGGTGAGATACGGCATACCGGAAACGACCGGACACTTATCGGTCCTGTAGACTCCGTTTGGAACGATGAGGTCTACTTTTTCAGTAGCCAGGATCGAATCCATTTCTAAAGTCATCGCTTTACGGACAGTAGCTTCGATGTTGTTTTTCTCCAGAAACTGTTTCAGACAAGCCTCGATGACCGAGGAAGAGGCCATTGCAGCATGGCAGCAGACGATTACGTTTTTCATATTTCGATTCCTTTATTTAACCTAAATGAAGCAGGTTGCAGATGAACATTACAAGTGTTGTCGGGAGATCACGCATACCGAAGGAGAGGACCTGTTCGAAGGAACCGAGGTCATATCCGGTAGCTTTGCAGAGATCTGTAGTGATCGGTGCGACATACTGGGATGCGTAGATACCGATAATGCAGAGGATGGCTCCGATCAGCAGTGTACGGAAGACATTACCTTTATGTCCTGCCTTTCCGGCAAACGGCATGATCATACCGATGACGATAGCCAGCTGGATGGATTCACCTGTCGGAATGACACGGCTGCCCGGCCAGAAGAAGTAAAGTGCTAATGCGATCGGGATGTAGAGAGAAGTAACAGCGACGACTTCCGGATATCCGGCGAAGATCGCAGCATCCATACCCATATACAGGTCATCACGATGAAGTTTGGACTTACCGAATTCTCTCATAGCAGCGGAGATCGGCTGTAAGCCTTCCATCATAAGACCGATAGCTTTCGGATAGAGGTAGCAGGTAAATACCAGGACCATACCTACCGCAAGAGAAGCGGAGATTCCGGCACCGGAGACGAGGCCTAAGATCGTTCCGATCAGGAAGGAGATCATAGCCGGATCGCCGAAGATACCGAGCTTATTGTTTAAAGTACCGATGTTGAAATCGATGTCTCTGAGGCCAGGGATCTTATCGATCAGCCAGTTCAGCGGGATAACTAAGATAGCCTGGAAACCGCAGCTGTTATGAGGGATAGATACACCTTCAACTCCGTAGTAATCTGCGAGCATCGGTGCAGTCCAGTCGGCGATCTTGAGACATACTGCGAAGTATATGATCATGATCACCAGTTCCCAGATCCAGCTTCCGGTCAGGAAGTAAACCGGCAGACCTGCAAGCAGGAATCCGAAGTACGTTAAGAAGTCGATATCGAATGTCTTTGTCCAGCCTACACTGATCAGAATGAGGTTTACTGTGATTCCGATCGGGAACAGGAAGATAAAGAACGGCAGCGATACAACAGCACCGAAGAGTCCGGACATACCGACATCGAGCATGTCGTGTGTACTGTGGGCGTTATTGATCAATCCTGTTGCGACATTGCCCATGTACTGGTACATGACATTGGCGATCGTAATGATACCAAGTAAGCCGGCGCCGAATAAGAATGAAGATTTCAAGGCAGTCTTCGGTTTAACTCCGAAGATCATCGCTAGAACAAAGATGACCAGCGGGACCAGGACGAATTTTTCCAGTCCTACAAAGAAACCGAGAAATTGCATTAGTACGTTCATTTCAAAACCCCCTTTTTCGTAATGAATGTTCAGTACTATGAATTCAGCAGTGCGTGCACTTCATCTGCTGTATTCGCTTCATTGACTTTGATGAGAAGCTCCTTGTTCTGGAAAAGTCTCATCAGTTCCATCAGGTGTTTCATCTGACTTTCACCGTTATTGAAAGCCAGTAAGGTAACGATCTTGACCGGAAGATCTGTTTCTCCGTCTTCCATACTCTTGAAGATGACCGGTTCTTTCATGCGGATGAGGACTGCCCCTTCCTTGAGGACATGTTCCCCGAAGGTATGAGGCATAGCCACATAAAGACCGTCGGTCGGAAGTCCCGTAGGAGCGACAAGCTCTCTGTCTATGACACTCTGACAATATGTTTCCTTGACATAGCCTGCATCATAAAGAAGCTTAGAGCCATATTCGATTACGTCAAAAGCATTTTCAGCTTCCAGGTCGAGAACGATAAATTCTTTATCGAAAAAACATTCTGTCATATTCAACCTCTGTAACAATTGTTCGTAATGGTATCTTTTGCTATTTTCATTTAATCAAATTTCAAATCTTTTTGTAAATGATTTTGTAACATAAGTTCCAAACTTGAACATTTGTTATTTTTCAGCTAAAATAGTGGCAAATGAGAGAGGGCAAAATCCATGTATAAGATAACGGAAGAGAATATTCGGCTCGTCATCAAAGTCTGCTCTATGTACTACTACGACGGTCTCAGCCAGGATGAGATCGCCAAGAAGATCGGCTTTTCCCGCTCGCAGATCTGCAAGATCCTGCTGGCAGCCAAGGAAGACGGGATCGTCAGTTTTACGATCAAAAATCCTTTTTACAATTCTTCCTCTGTAGAAGAAAGACTGATGCAGCTGTTCAACCTCGATTCAGCGACCGTTGTAGATTCCACCACAGACAATTTCGAAACGGTGTCTCATGACATCGCTGAAACATGCACAAAGGTATTTAAAGCTCATATCCATGACGGAGAGATCATCGGTGTCTCTTCCGGGCTCAGCATCAACTATGTTGCTGAAAATGTCGGAGATATCGGAAAGAAAAATCTAAAACTTGTTCCTCTCATCGGCGGCAGTGTTACGATCAGCAGTTGGGATTCCAATGCCACTGTACAGACCTTCTCCAAACGCTGGGGAGGTTATCCTTACTCTCTCTATGCGCCAGGTTTCGTTCAGTCGGTCAGCATCAAAGAACACATCATTTCCGAACCGAACGTTGCCTATATTCTGGGCATGATGAAAAACTGCGATACAGCGATCGTAGGTATCGGAAGTATTTCTCAGCAGAGTTCCGTGGTACGTTCTAATTACATTTCTGATGATGATTATCTGGAACTTCAGAATCTGAAAGCTCAGGCCGGTATCTGCAACTCATTCTTTGATGCAGACGGCAATGTCGTAGATTTCTCCGGAACACCGAGAATGATCGGGATCGATATCGAAGACTTTAAAAAGATCCCGAAACGTTTCGGGGTCCTATATGGCTCACATAAAGCAGCTGCAGTACTGGCTGTTCTCAACGGAGGATGGATAAATCATCTCGTTATCGATGAAAAGACTGCTGAGATCGTCGTCAATCTGAAGGAAACTTCAATGTCCTAAAACAAATGCCTCTAAGGAGAACTTAGAGGCATTTTTTAAATCTGAAACTCAGTTTGTTCCGGTCAGTGCTGTTCCGTTCACATATAATGTGTAGCCGTTGGAGATGATATTCGATGCATCGCCGTCAAAGGAAGTGACATAGCTGTCCGCTGTCAGAGTCCAGGTACTTCCTGCATCGAGAGTGAGCGAAACGTTTCCGGAATTCTCGATGGAACCGGTGAATTGGCTGCTGCTCAATGTCAGTTTCAAAGAGGAGATCGCATCGACGAGGATGCTTCCTTCAAGGGTCTGATCCTTGGTGTTGAACGTACAGTTACCGCCATTGGATCCGTCTTTTCCCCATCTTCCGGCCGATACGATCAGAAGGCTTCCTTCGTCAGAGAGTTCAAGATCGACATCGGTAAGATCGATGATACTTGATGTATTCGTGCAGTAGAACATCGCACCACTGTGAGAAGTAATGAGGCCTCCTTCAGCTGTGAAGACGCTCGTGCCTTCGGAAGCATCTCCGGAAGCGCTCTGATACAGCAGGACGTTGGCTTTGATGCTTCCCTCTTTGGTAGACTGGTCATTTCCGGAAAGATCGCAGTTTGTGAGAGTGACACTGTTCTTTCCTTCGATGATGACCGCTCTGGAATTCTCGGATACGAGTACCGCATTGCTGACAGTGATATCTGCAGTAGAGTAGATAGCCGGACAGCCGTTCTTGCCGGTAGAAGTGTAGGTACCTCCCTCTACGACCATCAGGCCTCCTCCTCTGTCGGAACGGATGGCCGCTTTCGATGCGGATGTTACGGTCAGATCGTTTGCGTAAAGCGTTCCTCCGCCGGCTACCTGTATGCCTCCGGCTCCTCCGCCTGTGACAGTCACGGTAGAATCGGAGATACGGATGGTTCCCTGATCGTAGGCGAATACTCCGGTCGCATTCTCGGCATCTGCTTCAACGGTCACATCTTTCAAAGTCAGTTCAGCAGAGTCATAGACTCTCACTGCTGCGTTGATGCCTTTGAAGCTCGAATCATTGGCACTGGAGGCATCTCCGGATACTTTCTTCAATAGAGATCCGCTCACTTCAGCTGTATTGGTACCGGAGATCTCCAGGACGCTCTCATCTTCTTCATCAGCAGTATAGGTGCCTCCTGAGATATCATCGCCATCCTTCAGGATGAGAGAATCATATTGTTCGGATACATCATAGGAAGATGTCTCCGCTTCTGAAGTTTCTTCTGTGATCGTTTCTTCCTGTTTAGGAAGTACTTCTTCTGTCTGTTTCCGACAGCCGCACAGAAGACCTAAGGCTAAAAATGTGCTTAATAGAATAGATAGTCTTTTTGTCATATACATATACCTCCAAACACTTCTGTGTTTTGGTTCATTGTATATGGGCATTCTGAAATCTTTCTGAAATACTGCCTGATCCGGAAACAAAAATCCCGCCCTTTCATAGAACAGCGGGATCATACTCTGGATTTCCTGATATTTACTGTTTTTCTTGTATCTGCCAGTCTCTTCTGTTGAGAAGCGTCTTATGTGTGACTTCGAAAACGACCTTGTCGAGTTTGTCCAGATCATACATTTTATTATCGATAAACATGCGGACGATGATGTCTTCCGGAGTATAGCCGAATTCGAGATTGGCGCTCTTCAGAAGAGCCGCTGCATCTTTCATATCGAGTTTCGCTGCCATGATTATGGCATAGACGGTCTCTTTGTTTGGCGTACGTCTCGGATCGCGGTTGTTGATCCATTTGGACATGACGGCCTTGCTGATACCGAGTTTTCCTTTCCTTGCGGTAAGCTGCGACAGGGAAGTGATCCCCTTTTCATCCATCAGCCGGTAGATGCACTCCTGGAAGGTCTCCCTCTTTTCCATCAGGCGGCCTTTCAATTTCTCCGCAAACGGGATATCTTCTTCCAGTTCGCTGAAAAAGCGGTCCGGATCCTCATCGAACAGAAAGGAATACTCCTGCAGAGCGTCTCTTCTGCTCAGGATGGCATTGGGTTTCCCCTCTGATCTACTTCCCCGGGAATACAGATCGATGATCTTGCGGGTCGTTTCTGCCAGCTGAAAAAGCGTATTTCCCGTATTTAGATAGAGGACATACAGGTCACTGTATGTGTGATTGACATAGCGCAGATATTCTTCATCCTGGTTCAGGACTTCCGGAAAGTCCCGGTATTCGCTTTCGATCAGCCACTTCCCTACGATCGCTTCATGAGGCTCATTCATGATCAGGGTCCGGTAGAAATAATCATCTTCATCGAAGACGAATCCATCGCTTTTCTGAGAAAAGAGATATTCGATCTCTTCTTCCGATAAACTGTCTGTGAAGCGGCTGAGTTCCTTTAGGTCGTGATCCCGAAGCCAGCCTGCTTTCGATCTCAGATAATAGCCATGGGAAGCATTTCCCGTCAGGATGTAGTTGTATAGAGAGACATAGCTTTCTTCATCGGAAAAATCATCGCGGAAGTAGATGACTCTGATTCCCTCATTTCTCTCAACGATGATCCTGTTCCCGTGATCGAGGAAAGCAGAGGGAAATTCCCGCAGATAAGCCTGTACGAAAGACTGATTCATCTCTATAGAACCTTTCCGTTCATAGATGATATTGGCAAACCCTTCCGAATGCGATACACGGCTTATGATCACGATCTCTCTCCACCCCTATTCTAACATGTCTTATAAAGAAAAAAGGGCTTAGAGCCCTTCAAACGCTGTTTCAGCGATTCTGCGAGATGTAGAGGCCGTTGCTGAGAAGATAGACATCTCCTCCGGCATAGCCGAAGCGGATCACAATCTTTTCATGTCCGGCCAGTTTCACGCTCAGATCGATGCTGTTCCTCGTATCCGAGTTCATTGTTGCGACACAGAATGGATCGCTGCTTCCGACATCAAGGATCTCGACCTCGATCTCGCGGAAATAGGAATCGGATCTGTTGAAAGCTGAGAGAACGAAGGTCCCTTTCAGATATCCCTCTGCCTCTGAGACATCAAGGACCAGTTCCTGACGGTTCGGCACCAGTGCATAATCGTAGACATTCCTATCGATCCCGGTGCAGATATCCCTGCCTGCTCCCTGACGGAAGACGGCCGTATAGGAATCTCCCCAGGCGACCATATCATCATCGACTTCATAATCGGCAATAGCTTCAGGCTCCTTTTTATCCGCTGCCGCTTCCCGGTCTTCCTCATGGTTCATTTTCTCCGAAGGGAGAGCGGCCGGGGCCTTTATCTCCTTATCTTCTCTATTAAAGAAGATCAGCCCCAGGATCACACCCAGAACGATCACCATGAGAAACAGCACGGCATTCAGGCCCATGCCTCTGCGATAAACACTCATTTCGTATTTTCTGTCACGGTATTTTCTTGTCATATCTGTTTCCTCCTTTGACACCTTCATTTCATCATTTATTCCTGTATAATCCTTCAACGCTGCGTGAACACTTTCAGTTCTTTTTCCTTCAGAAAAGCCAGTTTTGAGATCTCGGTCTTCTGATCATAAATGATCTTTTCCAGCGCATCGCAGTTCCAGAAGGCAAAACCTTCAACTTTACACACTTCCGGGTACAGGATCACTTCCTTCAGTTCCCGGCAGCCGTTGAACGCGAATTCTCTTATCCTTCCGGCCTTTACTGTCACTGTTTTCAGATTCTCCGCAAACTGGAAGCTTCCTTCGCCGATATTCTGAAGAGAAGAAGGAAGAACGATTTCTTCGGCTTTGCCGAGATAAGAGAAGGCAAAGTCGCCGATATGGATCAATCCTTCCGGAAAAGAGATCTTCCTGAGATTTTCGAGTCCCGAAAAGGCGCTGTTTCCGATGTATTTCAGTCCTTCCGGAAGATCCAGCTCCTCCAGGCTGAAACAGTACTGAAAGGCATTGTTTCCGATCTTCTCGAGGTCTTTATTGAATACGATCTCTTTGAGATTGATACAGTCGGTGAACGCTTCTTCGCCGATTTCTTTGAAACCCTGCGGAAAGACTGCGGAAGTGAGGTCGTAACGGCTGTAGAATTCCTGAGGAAGAAGGATCTTTCTTCCCGGTGAAATAATGAGTCTGTTCATAATAAATCCTCCCCTGCTCCGATCTTCATGGCGATTTCGTAATCGCATACCCATTGGAACTCATTCGGCCTGCCGCTGTCGTTCATTATGAGGATATGCAGATGGTATTCTTCATAGAAACGGTCTGTGAAATAAGATACTTCCTCATCGCTGCAGATACAGTAAGGATAAGGGCAGATCTTTTCGTAGGGTTCATCACCATGCCAACTGTCCCGGATATAGACACCGTCTTTTCGAAACTGCAGCAGGCCATAACCGGAGGAGCGTTCATGAAGAAGATGAAAGATATGCATGTACATGATCTCGATCTTCGAATCTTTATAGATCGTGTCGGGGTGTTTCCTGAAAGCCATATAATCGTCCCAGTGATCGGAGAATACTTCGTCGGGACATTCCTCATTCCCGCTGAACTTTGAACGATAAAGATCGATCGTGTCGAAACGGGTATATATACCGTCATCCTCTTCTTCGCTTATGACGTAGCCTTCTATCGTATCACCGCTGCAGAAGCGCACTCTGGTAAAACCGCTGCTGCGTCCGTGATCCATGATCCCCTCTTCAACGCTTCCCTTCAGGCTCGTCTTTACATAAGGACCTCTCAGTCCCTCTTCGTCCCAGGTCCCCCGTACAGCAGTACCGTCGGGGAGGATGAACTCGCCTTCTCCATACGGCAGCATCTGTTCATCGACACCTCCGTGATAGACGCCGACATCCAAGATCAGTTCTTCGACTTCTCCGCATATCTTTCCGTCAATGACTTCTCCTCCCCGCATGATCGCCTGAAAACGATAGCCCTCTCTGTCCTTAACATTCATCAGTCCTTCCATTTTTCCTTCGGCAAAATTGCCCTCAAACGTGAGTTCTTCGCATTTCAGCGTTCCATGTCCGTTCGGGATCTTCTTTTCATCCGTTTCGCCATAATAGACATTTCCCTGATATACGATCCAGTCGATCATCTTTCTTTCTCCTTTCTTCCGAGTGTTTTCTTGAAATATGTCTCAGTCCATCTCAGCAGCTCGTCTTCCTTCAGGCGGTACTTCCGGGAATAATTGATCAGGGTGACCAGTTCTCCCGTTGCGATCTCCATCTCGGGAAGAAGCGTGAAGGAAACAATTTCATCCAGGACCTCATCAGGCATATACTCCCTTTCATCTTCAAAGGACGGGATCTCGTTCAGAAACATCAGCAGGACCTCTTCTTCACTGATCATGATCCTGCGAACCCGAGGAATACGGAAAGGCTGTTCAGCGGATACCGGGGCATGGAGAAGCCGGAAAAGGAGCTTATTGCCGATCTTCAGTCTGCGATACCGGTAAATACTGATCACTTCCTCCGGATAAAGCGCGTAGACTTCTTCAAGTTTCCCGCTCTTCATCATCAGATCCTCCAGATGATCGAGCTGTTCCTCTTCCCGGCTGCCCGAATAAGCCACGTTATTTTCAAACATGCGGCTGTTTGTATCGCTATCCGGTTCATAATCCAGAATCATCTTCCAGATACCTTTCGTATCTCCTTCTTTCAGTTCCTCAGGAAAGACTTGCCGGAGAGGGTCATCTTCCAGACTTTCCAGGAACTCTCTCATTTCTTTGCTGCCGTCGGTCTCTTTCCGGGATACCGTTATCCGGATGAGACTGTCCAGAAGATCGGCACCGAAGAAGGAAAGGCCATCCTGAAAATCTTCGCGGCAGCTTTCGATAAAAAGGTCCATCATCTTTGTCTTCATATCGACCAGATGAAGATAGGTCTGCAAGGCGGCTGAACTGCGCTCCATAATAAGATTTCTGCATTCCGGATAGATATCTGCCAGACGCTCCTCGCAGAGTCTCCTCGCTGCACAGGGAGGAAATTCTTCCGGACTCTGATTTCTCTCCATGAGCCGTTCGAGCATTTCACTGCGGTATTTTTCCGGAAAGCGGTATTCATGAAGCAGCAGGACCGTTTCTGCAAATATCGAAGCATCCACACTGCTGTCTGCCAGCATCATCAGGGCGTGAACATCTTCTTCGGACATATCGGGCTTGTCGAGATCCCGGCAGGTGCATGGCAGAAAATACAGCATACTGATCATGTAGAACCGGTCTGTTTTGCCGGAAAAGACCAGATCCTGAAAATCCCGGTATGTCTGCATGCGGATACCTACAGCCGTGAAATAGAGATCCCAAAGGGATTTTCCTCTGTCCCTGTACAGATATTTCTTTACGTTCTCTTCGCCATAGAAGTCCTTAAGGTAGTCATTTACATTGCTATGATGTCTTAGCCATGGAACCATACATCGCACCCCCTTCCCAATGTCTCTTCACGAAGGCAGACCGTCATGATGATCTTTCCTCCGGAAGCAGCTTCGATGCGCTGAAGATCCTCGTCATACCAGACTGTCATCATATCGCCCGGACGGAAGACACCGTGTACGAAATCTGAAAGCAGATCCCCGGAGATATGCTGCGACGGCAGGATGAAGCAGGTAGTATCATCTTCAAACGGTTTCAGTACAGAAAGAATCTCTTCCCCCTCTTTATTGAAGAGTTCGAATCTCAGATCATCTTCTCTGCTGAGCAGGTATTCATGCAGGAAGTCTCCTTCATCCTTCATGAAGATCCTATATCCGTCTTCTGTCTCAACGAATTCTCCTATATAGTCCGGGTGAACGATTTCTTCGGAAGGACTGTCTTCTTCCTCTGTATAGCGGGAAAGAAAAGGGAGAATAAGAAGCACTGCTGCAGGGACTATAAGCGCCTTAGCAGATCCTTTCATCGATCCTTCCAGGATCATCACGTGGACTGCAGCTGCGATCTGAAACAGAGCGATTTCAGCAGTTAAGATCAGGAACACCGTCCACAGGATATCCTGCCGTCTTTTCATGATCTGCATCTTGATCAGCACTCCTCCTGCGGCCAGAAACACCATAGAGATCATCAGTAAGATCGTTTTCATTTTTTGCACCTCCTTGTATCCTCATTGAAGCGGAATTCGCAAAAGATTCCGTAAACGCAGCGTGAACAAATGCATAATAAAAAACAGCTGCATCGAAACAGCTGTCTTATAGGTTGCTATAAAGGTGTTATTTACAGGAGAAAGAGCGTACGGATCAGGTTGAACAGACCGCAGCAAAGCATCACATAAAGCGGATTGAACCTGAACTTTTTCAGGATAAGAAATGATGCGGTGATCAGGATGAACGCAAAGACGTCGATGTTTTTAAAGCCGGGTATTCCCTGAAATAGAGCGTTCGTCACTATCTTCAGGAACGTGGAAAAGATCAGAGCGATCGCCATGCATTTGAGGGCATGGAGCACACCTGTCAGAAGATTCGCTTTCCTGTATCTGCGATAGATCATCAGCAGAAGCAGCGAGATCAGGCAGGAAGGAAGGATGCAGCCTAAGGTAGCAGCGACAGCACCCCCTATACCGCATACTTTCATTCCGACAAACGTTGCGCTGTTGATCAGGATCGGACCCGGTGTCAGTTCATCGAGGGCAAGCAGATCCGAGAATTCCGCATAGCTCATCCACTGCTGTATCTCCACGATCTCTTTTTCTACCAGAGGAACAGAGGCATAGGCACCTCCGAAGGAAAGGATGCCGATCTTCATGAACGACAGCATGATCCTGAGTATCAGCATGTTTTATCCCTGACCTCTCTTTTTATCAGCAGTGTCTTCAGCAGTGCAGCAGCGATGCAGAAGAGAGCCAGATAGAATACCGACTCTCTGATGAAGCGGATATACAGGAAGGCAGCCAGGATCAGACAGAGCGGATAGATCTTATCTTTTTTCGTTACATTTACAAACAGTCCGATCAGCACATCCAGCAGCATGGCTGCCACACCGTACTGCATCCCTTTCATGAATGCAGATACGTATGCATTATCGATGATGAGGTCATAGAAAAAGGTGACCGGCAGCATGACGAGAAACGGAGGGAGTGCACAGCCGAGAACGGCTGCCAGAGAACCCGCAAAACCGGCGGCATGTCTGCCGATGATCATCGAAGCGTTGATCGCCATAGGACCCGGAACACTCTGAGCCAGAGCGATGTAGTCGGCCATCTCTTCTTCACTTACCCATCGGTATTTCCGGACGAAATCCGCCTTCATCACACTCAGGATCGCATAACCGGTATTGGCGGTCATACTGATGAGAAACGTCGTTCGAAACAGTATCCAGAGCTTCTCTGCTTTATTCATGGCAATGGTGACCATCGCCGCATCCGTGTTCGTGATGACACTCGTGCCCTTCTTCGTGATCGTGGTGATGGCAGGTACCATCCGGATCGTACATCAGCGTACCGTCGAGGAGTGCC
>JAZPYW010000059.1:0-11661 GCA_045544415.1 Erysipelotrichaceae bacterium | reverse complement strand
GGACATGAAGAGATATACACCGCCGTGATGTTCTGCCAGTTCCCTGGCACCGGCTTCATCCTCACTGAGAACGACGCTTCCTTCCAGGATATCGGCCAGATAATGGATGTCGATGTCCGTACCGTCCTGCTTATCGTCGATCGATGTGAAATCGAGGAGATAGACACGGTCTGCCAGTTTCAGGGCATCGCGGAACTCTTCCGCAAAATACTTGACCCTGGAAGCACGGTGCGGTTTGAAGATCGCAATGATCTCCTTATCCGGATAACGTTTCCGGGTTGCTTCGATCGTCACCTTTACTTCCGTCGGATGATGTGCATAGTCATCGACGAAGATGGAATCTTTATAAGTCTCAACGACATAGCGGCGCTTAGGACCGACGAAATCGTTGAGAGACTCTTCTATACGGTCCGGTTCAAAACCGAGCACTGTGGCAAGGGAAATGACTCCCAGGGCATCATACAGCAGATGATGACCGACGAACTTCAGATCATAGTGATGGATCTTGTTGCCGCGGAATACGAGATCAAAGGAAGACCCCTTCTCGCTTTCCTGCAGATCTTCAAAATGGAAGTCGTTATCCTGAGAGAAACCGTAGGAGAAAGAAGGAACTTTCAGATCCAGTTTCCGGCACCATTCATCGTCGCCGTTATAGAATACTGCTTCCTTCACATGATCCGCAAATTCCTGATAGGCATTGAAGTAATCGATCTCATCCTTGAAGTAATCGACATGGTCGATCTCGATATTGTTGATGATGGCATAGTTCGGATAATACTTCCCGAAGTGTCTGCGGAACTCATCTGCTTCAAAGCAGAAATATTCGGAATCCTTATCGAGATATCCTTCTCCGTCCCCGATCAGATAACCGGTCTTCTTGAATGCGGAGAATACGGTCTTGGCCATCGTAGTGGTCGTCGTCTTTCCGTGTGAACCGGCAATAGCTACCGAACGGTAGTCTTCGATCAGTTTTCCTAAGAATTCATGATAGCGGTAGCAGGTGCAGGTCGGGTTGTTCCGGGCTGCAATGACTTCTTCAAAATCTTCCAGGAAGGCATTTCCGATGATGACGGTATATCCGTCTTTTATGTTGTCACGAGAAAAAGGGAGTATCTCAATACCCCTTTTTACGAGTTCATCCTCGGTAAAGAAATGCTTCTGAAGATCCGAACCGGATACTTCATTTCCCAGATCGTGCAGCATCGTAGCCAGTGCTGCCATTCCGGTCCCTTTTATACCGATGAAATAATACATTTAGCGGTCCTCTTTAAACAGTTCGTCAAACAGATTGATCTCGCGGTCGGAGAGATAAGTCTCATCATCCGGCGTTCCCAGGATATCATCGAGACTGTGGTCATCGAGATCTTTGAGATCATCTTCAGCCAGAAGCTTCTTTGTCTCGGCTTCCTTGACGGTATCGGCCAGAGAATCTTTCTGGTTGAATCCGAAGTTGAGAGGATCATTGAAATCTTCAGCAGTTCCGTATCCGTAGATCGGCGAGATGACGGTTCCCAGATGACTGTCGGAAGGTTTCTTCAGAAGTGTATCATCGACTTCGACATCCTTGACTTCTTCTTCCTTCTGCTTTACGACTCCGAAGATCGGCGAGATCGTCGGCTGGCGTACATAGACATCCTCTTCCTCTTTCTCTTCCTTTACATTGACTGTCTCCGTGACCGGTGTATTGCCGAAAACAGAGATATTCTTCTCTTCGTAATCGATAAAGGCAGATTTCGGTTTTTCCTGAGTCGGCTGTTTGTAGAGGACATCGCTGGCCTTGATCGGACGTTCTGCAGGACGAGGCTTTTTCACGTTCTCCAGAGGTGCGTTCGCAACGACTTCTCTTTCTTCCGGTTCAAACAGGATATCATAGAATTTTTTCTTTAAATCATCTTTCATAACACTTCACCTTCTTCATCATTTTACAATATTTTATAGACAGTACCACAAGAAATGCGCTTGGAATCGTCAATTCTCGACGATAAGTTCCTCAAGGACGCCGCTGCTCGGGATGATCTTTTCAAAGAGATCGACCTGTTTTTTCTGATAATCGATGATCCCCTTCCGGGAATACATCGATACGATCGCATCATCCTGGACTTCGAAACTCCTGGCCAGCATCAGCAGATGTCTCGTGAACTCTTTGAGCTCCGAGGCGGTAGTGCAGCCGTACATGCAGATATCCGGAGTCGTAAGAAGGACGAAGTATTTTCCGTTCTTCTCGGCGGCTTTGTAGTTGAAGATAAAGCTCAGGCCGCGGGGACTCTTCAGTTCGCCGCTGTGCGCATAGAGGGAATCCTTCAGATCGATAAAGCCGTCATCGGTCAGAACGACATCGTAATAACGCTTGCCGATGATCCCTCCGACATTGAGGTTGATCAGGACCTCGGAATTCTCATAGCCGAGATGGACATATTCCGCACCGTAGTCCAGTTCTCTCATATCTGAAGGAAGATAATAGGAATACAGGTCGGAGGATGTATTGGAAACGAGATCGTATACCTCTCTTTCCGTAGAAAAGACCTCGTTGAGCTGCGAGGAGATATTTTCCTTTGATGGGACAGCTGTACATCCGCACAGCAGAACGATAAGAAAAACAGCGAAAAACTTTTTCATGATTCTATTCTAGCATATATGGAAAAATGAAGATAACGGCCTTACTTCCGCCTTTCTTCCACCCATTCCTTCATCGCGGTCTCAAGCGAGGAAAAACCGATCTTAGAGGCCGGAAGACCGAGATACTTCACTTTCTTCATACGTCTGCGGTTGTTCTGGGAAAGAGCCTTGAAGGACAGACGCAATTGTTTATGGGGAATGTCGATATCGATGACCTTCAGCATCACGTGTTCATCGACCTTGACGAAATTGTTGACATCTTTGACGAAACCGTTGGAAAGCTCGCTGATATGGATCAGACCGGATACTCCGTTATCAAAAGAGACGAAGGCTCCGTAAGGCTTGATGTTGGTGATCTTTCCATAGACGGTCATGCCGATCTTATAATCATAAATCGTACTCATACAAGCATTATAGCATAATCAATTCGATAGATTTTTTCAAAACAAAGAGGTAAACTAGTTGCGAGGTGAAGTAAATGGATGAAAATGTAGAAAAAGCCAGAGACCTTGAACTGCTGGAACTGAAGATCAAAAGAACGATCGCCAAGATCAGACCATATATCCAGAGAGATGGAGGAGATGTAGAATTCTCCCGTTACGAGAACGGTATCGTATGGGTCAATATGCACGGAGCCTGCTTAGGCTGCAGTATCCTCGATTCCACACTGAAAGATGGTATAGAAGCTCTGCTGAAAGATGAAGTCGAAGGTGTCACGGAAGTCCGTCTCGAAGGAGCGGATGATCTCACGGCCCTCTTCGGAAACGCTTATTAGTTCGTTCACAACAGTTAAAAAGGATGATCGTCATTGATCATCCTTTTTCTTTGTTTCATTGTTTCGTTCCGTCAGCCGGGATTCCACCCAGAAGACCAGAAGATCATGCAGTACTGCGAAGACCGGAACACCGAACAGCATTCCGAAGAAGCCGAAGTAGCTTCCTCCGACCAGGATCGCAAACATGATCCAGAGACTGGAGAGACCGACCGAATCGCCCAGGATCCGCGGTCCGATGATATTTCCGTCCAGCTGCTGCAGCACGAGGATCATGATCACAAAGATGAGTGCCTGTTTCGGGTCGACGATCAGCAGGATCAGAGCGGATGGCACCGCACCGATGAACGGACCGAAGAACGGAATGACATTCGTCACACCGATGACAACGGCGATCAGGACCGGATAATCCAGTTTCAGCACCAGCATCGCCAGCAGACAGAGGACACCGATAATAAAGGAGTCGATCAGTTTTCCCGAGAAGAAACGGGAGAACTTTTCAAGCGATACGAAGAGAAGCGTGCTTCCCCTTTCGTATCCTTCGCCGCTCAGTACTGCCGCAAAGAAATGACGGAAGTCTCTGAGCAGTTTCTCACGGTCTACCAGGATGTAGATCGCGACGATGAAGCCGAGGAAGAAGTTGGCGATCGCAGAGATCGTCGTCGAGAAGATCGAGATCACTTTCGGAACCGCTGTATTCAGCGTATTCATGACAGTAGTCAGAATCTCTCGCGAATAGAGTTCGATCGCGTCGATGATCTCCTTGCTCAAATGGAGAGTCTGAGACAGGAAGGTTTCAAAATCATCGGTATTACGTAAGAAGTTCGATATCGTAGTCGACAGGGACGAAATGCTTGAAGTCAGCTGCGGGATCAGGATCCCGATCAGAAGACCGATAAAGCACATCAGGAAGACTACGGAAAGAACAGAAGATATCGTGCGTTTCGTTTTCGGTTTGAGACGGTTTCCTATGAGTTCCTCGATCTTTTTGGAGACCGGCATCATCAGAAACGCAAAGATGCAGCCCCATACAAACGGAGCCAGCACTTTGAACAGACCGGAGAAAAAGCCTCTGACCAGATCGAGATGTCCCAGCAGATGATAGAACATGATCAGCAGAATTCCGGTAAGAGTGTAGGTAAACACTCTCTTGCGCTCTTTTTCGTCTTTAAACCATTTGTTCATCTTATTTATTCAGCACCCTGCGGCAGCGGTCGCACAGACCCTCTTCATCCTCTGTCTCGGTGATGTTCCAGCAGCGAGGACAGATCTTGCCGAAGGCCGTAGATACAGCTACCTCGATCTCATTATACTTCGGAAGTGTCGCTTCTGTATAGGAAACCCGGGAAACGATGAGCCACTGCATGACCTGATCGCCGAATGCCCAATCCAGAAGTTTCTTATCCTCATCGGATACATGGAGCTTCACGTGAGCTTCCAGAGACTTGCCGATGACTTTGGCTTGTCTGGCTTCTTCAAGCGCTTTGAGGATATCGGTACGCATGAGGTTGAGGCGGGCGAAATTGTTCCGTACTTCCTCTTCATCATCATAAGTCACGGTATCCGGGAAATGAGTATAGTGAACGGAAACGGCCTCTTTGCTGCCGAGATGCTTCCATACTTCTTCGGAAGTGAAGGAAAGGATCGGAGACCAGAGTTTTGCCAGAGAATCCGTCATATGGTAGAGAACAGACTGGACCTGTCTGCGGCGGTGATCATCCTCTGCTTCGATATAGAGGATGTCCTTCGCAAAGTCACAGTAATAAGAACTCAGATCATTCGACATGAAATTCGTCAGTAAAGAGCTGACCGCAACGAAGTCGTATTCCATATAAGCCTTGCGTACTGCAGCAGTCAGATCATTCAGGGAGACCATCATGTAGCGGTCGATCGGTTCGAGATCTTTATACTCGACCATATCTCTTTCCGCAGAGAAGTCTTCCGGATTGATATTGCCGAGCAGGAAACGGAAAGTATTTCTTACTTTACGGTACTGTTCGGATACCTGCTTCAGGTTGGAATCGCCGATACGCATATCGGACTTGAAATCGGAAGTGCCTGCCCAGAGTCTCAGGATATCGGCACCGAACTTGTCGATGATATCGATCGGATTGACGACATTTCCGACAGACTTATGCATCGCTTCGCCCTTGGAGTCGCAGACATAGCCGTGGGACAGGACTGCCTTGTATGGTGCCGTTCCATGGTTGGCGACAGAAACGATCAGCGAAGAGTTGAACCAGCCGCGGTACTGGTCGCTTCCTTCAAAATACAGGTCGCACGGATAGGAATAGCCGCGGGCGATCAGTTCATTCCAGGAAGAACCGGAATCGAACCAGACGTCCATGATATCCGTCTCTTTCTTGAAGAGACCGTTCGGAGATTTTTCATTCGTATAATCTTCCGGAAGAAGATCTTTTGCTTCTCTTTCAAACCAGACGTTGGAGCCGTACTGTTCGAAGAGTTCGGCGATATGTTCAAAGACTTCCTTCTCGATGATCGGAGAACCGTCTTCCGTATAGATGATCGGGATCGGAACGCCCCAGAGTCTCTGACGGGAGATACACCAGTCTTTGCGGTCCTTGATCATATTGGCTAAACGTACTTCACCGAAGGAATTGTGCCAAGTCGTCTTATGTACGGCATCTAAGAGGCGATCCTTGATCTGTTCGATCGAGGCGAACCACTGTGTCGTTGCACGGAAGATGACCGGTTTCTTCAGACGGTCGTCATGCGGATAGGAGTGCGTTACCCATTCCAGTTTGAATAATGAACCCAGTTCATCGAGCCAGGTGACGATATCCTTGTTGGCATCGAGAACGAATTTTCCGCAGAGTTTCTCCCCTGCTTCTTCAGTGAACTGACCCTTTTCATCGACCGGACATACAGTCGGAAGGCCATATCGGGAAGTCGTATAGAAGTCATCGAGACCGTGGCCGCCTGCGGTATGGACACAGCCGGTACCGTCTTCATCAGTGACATAGGAAGCCAGAAGGACGATCGAACGTCTTTCCGGATACAGGCAGTGACGGCATTCGATATATTCGAGGTCTTTGCCTTTGAAAGTCTTCAGCACTTCACCGCTGAGACCGAACTTCTCGAGAAGTTTGTCTTTGAGCGAGGCCAGGAAGACCAGTTTACCTTTTTCCGTAGCGACGACCGCATAGTCGAAATCCGGATTCAGGGTGATACCGACGTTGGCCGGAAGCGTCCAAGGAGTCGTCGTCCAGATGACGAACTTCTCATCGCCGTCTAAGACGCCCTTTCCGTCTGCAACATCAAAAGAGACATAGATCGTCGGGTCTTTCCGGTCATAATAAACGATCTCGCTGTCGGCGATAGCTGTTTCCTGATACGGAGACCAGTAGATCGGTTTGAGTCCCTGGAAGATCATACCGTCTAAAGCCATCTTCGCAAAGGAACGGATCTGTCTGGCTTCAAAATCCTTAGTCAGCGTGATGTACGGATGTTCGTAATCAGCGACCTGACCGAGTCTCTTTTCTGTTGCCATCTGAGTAGCGATCTGTCCCTTGGCATATTCTTCGCATTTCTCGCGGAATTCTTTCGGGGATACGGCCTTGCGGTTCACACCAAGCTTCTGGACAGCGTTTTCGATCGGAAGTCCATGAGTATCCCATCCCGGGAAAAACGGCGTATAATAGCCTTCCATAGCGTGAGAACGAACGATAAAGTCCTTGATGATACGGTTCATCGCCGTACCGGCATGGAGGTTTCCGTTCGCATACGGAGGTCCGTCGTGAAGAACGAAAGGAGTATGTCCTTCATTCTTCGCCAGGATCTTATGATAATGGTCGTCTTTTTCCCAATCCGCAAGGATGCCCGGTTCTTTCTTCGTGAGATTTCCTCTCATCTCAAAACCGGTATTGGGCATGTGCAAAGTGTCCTTGTAGTCCATAATAGTTTTTCTCCTCATAAAAAAGGTGATGCCAAAGGTCGCTAAAAGCGAGGTACCACCTTCATTTCTTACTTATCCCGTAACGCGGGCAAACGCCGTATACTCCTCGTATACAGAGCTCATAAGTGATATTTCATAAGGTTCCCTGCTGTCTTACACCAGCCGCCAGCTCTCTATAAGTTCATCCTTATGAACATGTCTTAATCTTCGCAGTTTTTATTCTGCATCGCCGGAGCCTAAAGTGATATTGCCTCCGACCTGCAGATTCTTCGGGGAACAGAGAATGACGTTGTCGCCGATCCTCTTGATCGTACCGTCAACACCGAATACGACACCGGACAGGAAATCGATGATCCTCTGACGGTATTCGGAAGGCATGCGGTGCAGGTTTACACAGCAGGCTCTCTTGCGTACGATATGCAGACCGATCTCTTCCGCTTCATCGAAATTTCTCGGTTCGAACAGAACGATATTCGTATCCGCAGTGATCTTTGTAGCACCCTCTACACGCGGTTTTTCATACTGGCTGAGAGCAGTTGCTTCTTCTTCACTCAGTTCGAGTTCTTCTTCATCGTCAACTTCCGGTGCAATGAATTCTTTTATTTTTTCTCCAAGTCCCATAATAGATCTCCTTTACTAAATTATTCTAACACATTAACGATACATGAAAATAGGGATTTCATTCTGATTCCCCGATAGGAGGAATCAGTCCGTGCTCTACGAGACTGTAGTAGAATCCGTCTTCTTCGACACGCCCGCAGATCTCATCGGCTCTTTCTTTCAGATATGGAGAAGCATTCCCCATGGCGACCCCGACACCGGCTGCTTCCAGCATCTCCAGATCATTGTTGCCGTCGCCATAGGCATATACATCTTCCTTCTTCACACCGAGGATCTTCATCGTTTCCAGGATCCCCAGACCCTTGGTGACACCCTTCGGATTGACATCGAAAGAAGTGAGATTGTTATGAGGGCGAAGTTCAAAACGGTCATTATAGCGTTTGAAGAATTCGTCTTTGTCTTCTTCTCTGCTGAAACGGAGTATGGCGATGCAGGAAGGATCTCCCTTCCCCTTCAGTTCGAACTCGGCATAGCGCATCGGTTTCCAGCGGTTATAGAAGTATTTGAAATTCTCGTTCTCAAGGTCTCCCGTCTCGGCATAATCCCTGTGTTCCAGCAGATACATGCCGCCTCTTTCCCGGCAGAAGGAGCGCATCAGCTCATCTTCTTCTAAAGTGAACGGCTGTTCATAGACGTATTCACCGTTCAGAAGGATCAGTCCGCCATTCGCCAGAAGATAACCGGTAGGTTCCAGATCACGGATATAGGTCTCCAGGAAAGGCGTCGTTCTTCCGGAAGCGATAAAGACATCATGGTTCTTTTTGAGTTCCCGAAACGCATAGACAGTCTTTTCTGTAGGGACGCTGACACCTTTTTTCTCTTCGACGATCGTTCCATCGACATCGCAGAATATCAGTTTTCTCATCAGGCATCACCGAAAGGAAAGAGCTTCTTCATCAGCTGACGGTTGAAAGAGATAAAGAATCCCATGCACAGAAAGACGATGATCGTACCGAGTCCTACCTCTCCTCCCAGAAGCAGACCCATGACGACGCAGAAACCGTCAAGAAGGTATTTTGATATCATGAAACGGATATGAAAACGGTCGGAGATCGCTAAGGCCAGCCCGTCATACGGCGAACAGCCAAGACCTGCAGCGATCATCATGCAGGCGCCGAACGAGACTACATAGCAGGAGAAAACATCTGCCAGAGCACCGAAAACGACGTTCGAGAAAGAAGGACAGACAGAGATCGCAAAGTCGATCGGAAACTGTATCAGCAGTACCGTCAGAAACATAGCGGCACCGATATACTTTTTCTGCAGGAAGAATACGAGAACGATCATCACGGCAGATGCGGCTGCATTGACCTGTCCTACAGTAAGAGGTGTATGAGCGGCGATACCGGTCATCAGCGCGTTGGAAGTATCAGCACCCCAGCCGGCTTTGATCAGCATACCGCAGCCGAAGGCCATGATCAGCATTCCTGCTACCGACAGGAGTATCCTTTTCGCAACGTATTTCATCGGCTGACCTCCTTAATCTGATAATTCTCCAGCAGATCTGTAAATACAGCAGACGGATCATTGGTATATATCGTATTCTCGTTTACCGCAAAATACTTTCCGAGATCCCCTTCTCCATCATCGAGATAGACAGGAGTCATCTTCAGAAGCAGATCACTGCAGGAAGCATTCTCATCATACAGCGTCAGTGTTTTATAGGCAAAATGATTCAAGACATCTTTCATGCTGAGATAAGCAGAGCGCACTTCGCCGTTCGGCAGATTCCGAATATAGCGGTCATCCTCATACATCGGGAAACTGTGCAGTGTCGCAAAGGACTTTCTTCCCTTATAGCGGAACACTGCCGCCTGATAGTAGGAAGGACTCTGATGATCATAGACATTCAGCATGAAGTCTTCATTGACTCCTCCGAGATTTCTTACGACCAATCCGTCATTGGAAGAGATCGTACCGTTGATGAAACCGGCTTCGATCAGGGCATCAGCAAAATCGTCGATGATGAAGGCATTCTTCATCCAGTAGAGATCGATATAGGAGTTCAGGCTCTTCTCATCGTGGAAACGCCTGTATTCTTCAGAAACGTGAAGGATGACCTGATTCCCGTTCAGCAGTTCCAGGGAGATATGTTCCGGATCTGCCGCATAGGAGAGGATATCCATATATTCCTGATGAAGGGTCTCATTGACATGCGGATCATATTCGTAGAGGTCGTTTTCATCGTCGTAGAAGAAGATATAGTCATAGGAGTCATAGACAGGTCCGAGAAACGGATATCGGCTGTCTGAGGACTGTATTTTGTTTAAGGCACGGTATAGTTCTTCATCGACAGTCAGGATCTCGTTAGGATGTTCGTTGATGGTACGGATATTAACGGTCCCTTCGTATTCCTGATCATTGCTGAAAAGCGTCTGTTCTCTGGTACAGAGATCTGTATAAAGAAGAACTAAGGATTTCTTCTCACTGGTCGCATCCTGTTCTCCATAACCGAGGTTATAAAGAAAAGTAAACTCATTCCCGCAGTGAGATTGCGAGGACGAGTTTACTTCGATCACATTCCAGCCCTTCTGGGCTTTGGTAAGATTGACCAGTCCGTAGATCAGGGAGATCCCCGCAATGACCAGCAGGATGACAACGAGAATGGCGCGCTTTCCGAGATGTTTCTCATCCAGTTCCACGCGTTCTACAGGTCTCACATAAGGTCTGTTATCCCGGGCTGTTCTTTTCATACTAGATCACAACGAAGATCAGACCGAGGATCAGGAACAGAATGACTGCTGCCCGGATGATCAATCCGATGATCGCTCCTTTCTTGCATGCCTTGTAGTTGTTGATGTAATTGTGCTTCAGGAAGATATGACCGACGATCAGGGCAATGATCGGAAGGAAGACACCCATGACGAGATACCAGTTGTTGCCGGTATCGTGGATCGGACGGGCCAGGAATTCCTTTTCCATCTCGGAGATGACCGGATTGATCTTTTCTTCTTCGGTGATCTCGCGGGATGTCACAACATTGATCGTCTTGATCGGTTCATTAGTTGCACGTAATGCTTTGTACTTTTCGATCTCTTCTTTGTTTCCGTAGACAAAGTGATTATGGCCGATATCTACGAGTTCCGGCTGATCAGTCGAATAATCGTGGATGCTCGGATCATATGTGAACAGTACTTTATTTTTCTCCAGTTTCGGATCCGGGATCGGGATCGCGGAGATAAGGGAATGAGTATACGGATGGAGCGGGAAGTTGAAGAGTTCTTCTGCTTCGGCGATCTCGACGATATGTCCCTTATAGATGACCGCGATACGGTCGGAAATGAAACGGACGATGGAAAGGTCATGAGCAATGAACAGATACGTGATATCTTTTTCCTGCTGGAATTTCTTCAGCAGATTCAGGACCTGAGCACGGATGGAGACATCCAGTGCGGAGATCGGTTCATCGGCAACGACGAGTTCCGGTTCCATGACCATCGCTCTTGCCAGACCGATACGCTGTCTCTGACCGCCGGAGAATTCATGAGGATAACGGGTCAGGTGTTCCGGAAGAAGACCAACCTCGTTGATCATGTTCTCGACTTTACGGACACGGTCAGCCTCATCTTCAAACAGATTGAAGTTGTAGAGACCTTCCGAGATGATGTAGTCGACTGTAGCTCTTTCATTCAGTGATGCAGCCGGATCCTGGAAGACCATCTGGATATTTCGGATGACTTCACGGTCCAGTTCTCTCGAGATCTTGCCGGAGATACGTACACCCTTGTAATCGATC
>JAZPYW010000058.1:0-8059 GCA_045544415.1 Erysipelotrichaceae bacterium | reverse complement strand
AAAAACAGAAAGAAAAGAGGGAACTGTATGGAAAATAATGAAATGGAGATAAGTTTATTTTCAGCAGAAAGCGAAGAACTATCTAATGAAGGCGGTTCACATTATCTTGATGTAATCGAAGTAAAGTATGTAAACAGTCATCGTATGAAATGGCGGGAATTGTTTGATGGTTTTGATGATATAAAGATTATAACTTTTTCTTCCGGAATGGATTTTGTATCACAGCTTCTAGGAATGTTTAAAAGTGCAGAAGTGATTTTTGGCTGCGAAAGGATATTATCTGGAGAACAAAATGATGTTCTGGCATATCAGTCTTTAACAATCGAAAAGATTCAAGAAAATAAAACTAGTTTAAATAAGATCCTATCAAGGATTGATAACGGTACTTTACGTTTCTATGTTTCTAGACAGGCGCTTTCACACGAAAAAATGTACCTTTTAAGTTCTGAGGAAGGCAGGAAAAGAGTTGTTCTCGGATCTGCAAACATGTCCTATAACGCTTTTTCGGGAAGGCAAAGAGAAAACATTGTTTATTTCGATGATCCTGAAGGGTATGATTGCTGCTTAGCGGTGTTTGAAAGTCTAAAGGAAAGTTCTTCTGACGAAATAAGTTCAAAGGTCCTTAAGGTAGAAGATATCAGAGAAAATACTGATATGCTTCCAATTAGCGAGACGCTCAAGAAAGAGAAAATCATTTATATCGAGAAGGCAGAAAATGAAGAGGAAACGCAATTTATTCTCGATACAAAGAGACTGTCTGAAGAATATAAAAGCATGCTTCCAAAAAAAGAGAAGAAGAATACCAGGATAGCGCTGACAAGCAGTCTTATTAACTATGTAACGCACAGATACCGGGACGAAAAACAGAAAGAAAAAGAGCTTAGGAGCGAGTATCCGCGTTTTGTGATAGATGTAGACAAAAAATGCGCTTCTCTTAATGGGCAGAACTATGATCTGTCTCCGGATGCTGAAAGCGTAGCTAAAGATGTGAAACTGTTCTTGGAATACATGGATGGTTTTAAGCATTTTCATGGAGATGGTACGGGTGCACAGTATCGCTATTTCGAATTTGCGAATTGGTTCTTTTCTTCCCCGTTTATGGCGGTTATGAGAGATATGGCAGCAAGGTATGACGCAAATCCTCTTCCGTACCCTGTGTTCGGACTGCTATATGGACAATCAAAAGCAGGAAAAACTACATTTCTGGAAACGTTGTTGAAAATGATGATCGGTCAGAAGCCGGTCATGGCTGCGCCGGATTTTACTAGAAAAGGAATTGATGCGATGAAAAAGGCGGTGGCAGGAGCTCCTATCATTGTGGATGATGTCACACAGACCAGATTCAATCAGCATGCAATTGAAACGATTAAGAATGACCTGTTCGGAATTGCTGAGCATATGAAAAACTATCCTGCAGTAGTGATCAGCGCGAACGAAGATGTTAAAGCTGTTGCACCGGAGATAATCAGAAGAACAGTGATCTGTCGAGTTGAAGCGGGTCTGACCAATACAGAAGTAATGAAGAATTCAGTAGTAAAAAGAGTTCAGAAGAATATAGGAACAGCTTTTTACAGAGAATACCTCGCGAGGATGATTCCAATAGTGAATGATATGCTTGAGAATATGAAGGACGAAAATGCAGAATCACCGGATATTCTTCAGGCATCATCTAAAGTTATCTGCGACATCATTAAAGAATATAATTCGGAAGTGCCTTCTTATTTCCGCGAGCTTTCCCTGATGGATTACTTCAGTGAAAAAGTTACTGGAAAATATGCTATCAAAACGATCAAAAATGCCTGGGATATCAACAGAAAATCGTTTGTTATCGATGAGAAAAACAATGAATTAAGGTATGATGCCGGTCAGACATATGAAGCAGAAAGGATCAAAAAAGAACTCCCTGAAAACCTGGAAGTAAGAAAAACCAGGCAGTGGCTGGTCATGAATTTGGAAGAATCAAGAAGATTCTTCGAGTTGCCATTTAAAAAGAATCTTATTCAAAGGCTCTTTGGCCTTTAGAAAGGGAAAGAAAAATGGAAAAGAGTATTCGGCGATCGGAATGTTTGTACAACGGTCAGATCATTGGAATAGAGTCGATATTTTCAGTAGTCAATGGCAAACAGATAAATATCAAAGATAAAGTAGAGGCATTAAGAAAGCTTGGACAAGAAGGGCTTTTGGAATGCACATGCGGATGTGGAACAAAACTGACTTTAGTTGCCGGAGATAGAAATCTGCGGCAACAGCATTTTCGAGTCAAAGAAGGTCATGGAGTATGTGCACTGAAGAAGGAAGGGGATAATTCGATCAATTCAAAGATCGTATTAAAGTGCTGGCTCGACGACAAGATTAATCAAGCTATTCAGACAAGAGTGCCGGTCTGTACAATTTCCAATTCGGACAGGAAATATACAGTATCTCATTTTGTCCCGTCCAAACATTTCGCACTGAATTATACCGATCACAGATCAAACATCGAAGACGAGAAACTGGAAGTGTTAACCGATGTTTTTGGCACAAACATAATCCATATTGTTGATATGTCTAATATAGATACTTTTGGGCAATATCCGGAATATATGAATAAGATTCAGAAGCTTCAGGGCTTTTGCCTTTTCTTGAGCGTAAATCAGTGTAATTACGATGAAGCGAAACTGCAAGTCTCGTACTACACGAAAGACGAGAACGGAACTTATGAAAGAATAGACGTTCTTAACGGACTATTAAAAAACTTTTCTTTCTCTGAGGATAATAAGCTGGTTTTCAATGGAGAAACAGTTTTGAAACAATGTGAGCGGCGCAGAAACGAACACGAAAAAGACCCCGAGGGTAAAAGGCCGTCAAAAGAACAGCCTTTCGATAAATTCAGGCGCATTCAAGAGCTCCAAGAAGCAGGCTGTTTAACGATCGACCAGATCTGGAAACCGAACTATAAATATTTTGTTGTACAAAACATGCTTGAAAATAAGTTCATGCTAATTCGAGGTGTAAAAGGGAAACTGATTCGTCACGAAACTCAGGGGAAACCGCATTACCAAGGCCGTTATTCAAACAGAACGAAAAGCGGAGTGTTTAAGTATTCCGCTTTGTATCCGGTGTGGGATGACAATATACCGGTCTGGTTATTGATAAAAGCGGGTGAAATGTGATTGGATCCTGGATGAAAACCGATAAATTAAAGACCAACTTGATAATAAGAATTATTGGATAAAAGATATAATTATTATTAGAAAGCATATGATCGTATACACAAATAACGCCAAAGGGTTTCGAGACGATGTTGATAATAATCAGATCGTAAATATTTTGGAGAGTAAATTCATCAAGACAATCGGCCATAAAGAATCTCCTTCTGAAAAGAGCGCATGGAGAAACTCTTTGGGTGCAATGGAAAGAATTGTCCGAAGGTCAGAGATTCCTGGTGATTGCGGCATAATGATCGAATATGTTATTCCAAACACAAATAATCGTGTTGATTTTATAGTGACCGGAAAGAGTGATCGGGATGAAAGCCGTTATGTAGTCGTTGAACTCAAACAATGGGAGAAAGCAAAAGCGACTGATATGCCAAATCTGGTGAATACATTTTTAGGCGGACATCATACCGATGTAAATCATCCTTCTTATCAGGCTGATTCATACAATCGTATGATGAAGCTCATGAATGAATCTATCTATACGACAAATATTGCCGGCTATGCATGCGCATATCTGCACAATTACGATAAACAGGATCCTGAACCGTTATTGGATGACCGTTATAAAGATATCATCGACGCATCCCCGTTGTTCTTTTCGGGAGATACCGAGGAACTTGAACAATATATGAGGAAGATGGTCGGAAAAGGCCACGGGATGGAGATCATGTATCAGATCGAAAACGGCAGGATCCGGCCTTCTAAGAAACTGGTAGACTGTCTGGACGAACTCTACAAAGGCAATGACGATTTTGTGCTGATCGACGAACAAAATATTGCTTACAGCACTATAGTTCATGAGTTAGGCAGTCTTAAAAGAAAGAAGACGATCATTGTAAAAGGTGGACCGGGCACAGGAAAATCTGTTATTTCTTTTAAGGTTCTGCATGCCATGATAGACAGACAGTTGAATGCGAAATTCATAGCTCCAAACGAAGCTTTCAGAGAGGTAATGAAAAAGAAACTGAAAGCCTCAAAAGCTGACAAAGCGAATGTTATAGATATGCTTTTCGGAGGTTCTTCAGTATTCTACGAGGTCCCGAAAAACTATTATGATGTACTGATCTGCGATGAAGCACATCGACTAAAGAAGAGCGGTGCATTTATGTATAACGGAGAAAATCAGGTCTACGATATCATTCATGCATCAATTCTAAATGTTTTCTTTGTAGATGACAGTCAGCAGGTCCGCCCTGATGATATCGGCTCTGTTGCTGAGATAAAACGTATTGCTGAATCTGAAGGATCGGAAATCTGCGAGATCGAATTGAAAGCACAATTCCGATGTGCCGGTGCAGAGGGTTTTGTGAATTGGGTGACTCATACACTCCAAATTGCTGACACAGGGAACTATGATGGCTGGAACGATCAGGCTTTTGATTTCAGACTTTTCGACGATCCTAATGAAATGTTTGAAGTAATAAAAGAAAAGAATCGATCCGCAGGTATCGCCCGTATGGCAGCTGGTTTTGCGTGGGAATGGTCAAAAGATAAATATGCTGCTGTAGACGACGTAACTATCCCGGAATGTAATTTTAAGGCCCCTTGGAACAAAAGAGATAAAAGAGCCTTCTTTGCTGTGAAAGATGATTCGATCGATGAGATCGGATGTATTCATACTCTTCAGGGACTGGAACTCGATTATATCGGAGTGATTATAGGTAATGACCTGAAATACGATCCAGAAAAGAAGGAACTGTATTGCGACATCGCAGAATATAAAGATGGAAACGGAAAGAAAGGAATGAAGAATCACCCTGAACAGCTTCTTGCATACGTTAAGAATATTTATAGAGTGTTAATGACAAGAGGAATGAAAGGCTGCTATTTATACTGCAGAAATAAAGATCTTCAAGAGTATTTCAGGAGCAGAATCAAATGAAACATCGTACTTTGGATTATTACAACCAAAATGCCGAAGAGTTCTCTAAAGGTACTGTGAATGCGAATATGACTGTTACGCAGGACCGGTTTTTAGCGTTGCTCCCGGAGAAGGCTTCTATATTGGATTTTGGCTGCGGTACCGGTAGAGATACTAAGTATTTCTTAAGTAAAGGTTTCACAGTTTTTGCAATAGATGGCTCTAAAGAAATGTGTAAATATGCTTCAGTATATACCGGAATCGAAGCAAAACATATGTTGTTTCACGAGCTGAATGATGTAATTACGTATGATGGTATCTGGGCATGTGCTTCGATCCTGCATCTTCCATATGAAGACCTTTCCAATGTCTTTTTAAAGATGGCAACCGCATTAAAAGATAATGGGATCCTCTATACATCTTTTAAGTACGGAACTTTTGAAGGCTATAGAGGAGAAAGATACTACACAGATATGGATGAAGAGAAGCTCTCTCATTTCCTTGAGAAACTGAAATTATTCTCTATTGTAGAAGAATGGGTCTCCGAAGATGTTCGTCCTGGTAGAAGCGATGAAAAATGGCTAAACATTCTCTTAAAGAAGATATGAATAAGCTGAATGGAGTTATTGACACTATTTATCTAAATATGCTCGACATCGAGCAGTTTTCTCATGTCTTTGATAATACAGACAAATGTTATAAGTTCTACTGGCTTAAATCTATTCTCTCTTTTGCAATGAAAGGTCAGTTCGTGATTACCTATGATGAACTGATGGAAAGAATGATTGCTCAGGCCTGGTATACTGTATCGGAATATCATCTGCATATGGGTGCAGGACAGGGGAATGCGTTCGAAAAAGCGATAGACAGTTTGCTGGAAAAAATCGAAGAAAAAGACAGGATCCGGAATAATGCTCCGGAAGAGGAAGTAGTCTCTTTTATTCATAAACATGCTGATCTGATCCGTTCTGAAAAGAACCAATTAGCTCTGAACGTACCATATCATTTTCTGTCTCCGTTCATCGATGAGAATACATTGAATAGAGATGTATACCGTTCTGAAAAAAGTGCTTTAGCATATTTTGAAAAACTATCTTTACAGAGAAATCTCCCTTATGCGTTTGTTAATGGCGTAGGTCTGAACAAAAAGATCATTCTCAATGAAGAATGGGCAAAGATGCTGAAAGATAATCAGATGATCATATCCGGATGGATCAAAGCAGAACTGGCAGAATATCTTCAGAGAAGGAATCCTTCCGTACCGGGCATTATTCTGAAATTGGATCCGGAAATGACTGATCTAAGGAAGCTGACGCACGTAAGGAAGATATGGAATATGGTCATGGAAGAGAATGAGATCTGGGATATCTATAAACCAGACGAAAGACTCAACGATCAGAAGTATGACATAGACCACTTCATACCATGGTCCTATGTAGCCTGTGATGAATTATGGAACCTGATACCGGCAAACAAGTCAGTAAACATATCTAAAAGCAATTATCTTCCGGACTGGGACAAATATATAGAGCCATTCATAAAGAACCAGTTTATTCTGAATAGGATGATATCTTCATCTGAAATCATTCATAGAGAATTCGAAAGAAGCAAGACTGATAATCTGAATTCTCTTTGGGCTCAGGAGGAACTGTATTGCAGAGAAAGAAATGAGGATGAATTCTCGAATATTCTTATAAAGAATATGAGGCCTGTGTATGATAATGCACTGATGCAGGGATATACGAAATGGCTGTATTGATAATGAATAATGTGATTGTTGTGAATGTTTACGATTGGGAATTCAATTGAGTTATCGTACAGTAAACTTTTAAACTGTTTACTCAAGTTGTGCTTTGAATCGCGGGCTTTTTATAAATTATGTCGTGTTTTTTGTACAATAGCTAATAGTCGAATATAGTATAATGTTTTTGATAAATACTCAATAGCGGCAGATGAGAACGATACGGAATAATGACAAAACAAAAACTCCCTAATGGGAGTATTGCTCACACAGTGTGAGTTCGTCAAAGACGATAAGTTCGCATAATGCTTATTTGAACCTGCTATGTAATCTTTGTTGGTAACAAAGACACTTATATTGTGAGATCAAATAGACAAAATGTCAAGTAATCATATAGGAGGATCGAAATGAAACAAAACGGCAATAATGAAAAAAGAGGAGATTACTACATCGGACTGGATGTTGGTACTAATTCAGTGGGCTGGGCAGCAGCGGATAGCGACTACTATTTGCTCAAATTTCATGGAAAAGATATGTGGGGAGCAAGACTCTTTGATGAAGCAAAAACTGCTGAAGAAAGGAGAAATGCCCGTACTTCAAGAAGAAGAAATGAAAGAAAAAAACAGAGGACTGAATTGTTGGAAACTCTGTTCGCGAAGCCTATATCTGAAATAGACAGCAGTTTTTTTCATAGACTGCATGATAGCTTTCTTGTGCTTGAAGACAGAGAAGAGAGTTTAGGAGTATATTCGCTTTTTAACGACAATAATTACACAGATAAAGATTTTGCAAAGAAGTACCCTACAATTTATCACTTAAGAAGTGAACTCGCACATTCAAAAGAACCGCATGATGTACGGCTGGTTTACTTAGCGCTTCATCATCTGCTAAAGAAGAGAGGACATTTTTTATATGAAGGTTTAGGTGAAGAAACAAAGAGTAAAACATTAAAGAACTCGTTGGATGATCTTGCTTTATGCTTGATGAATCAATACGAAATGGTTTTCTCCCCTTGCAATCCTGAAGGATTTTGTTCTGCTCTAATGAGCGACGGGCCATTGAGCGAAAAGAAGAAAGACCTTTTGGAGTGTTACGGGGATAATATAGATTCTGAATCAGAAGTAGATTTAAAAACATTGATTGAACTGTTATCCGGATCAAAGATCTCTTTGGAAAAACTGTTCAGTGATTCTTCGTTAAAGGATGCTGAGATATCAAAATTATCTTTGAAAGATGATATCGAAAGTACTTTCGATA
>JAZPYW010000057.1:0-8610 GCA_045544415.1 Erysipelotrichaceae bacterium | reverse complement strand
TGTGATCCAGAAGATCTCCGGGAGACCGGAAGTCAAGCAGCATCTGGAGAACCTGGGTTTTGTGACAGGAGCAGTCGTTTCTGTAGTATCGTCCGTTAATGGCAACCTGATCGTCAATGTCAAGGATACGCGAGTAGCTTTGGATCAGCAGCTGGCCATGAAAATCATGATTTAGGAGGGAATATGAAGACATTAAGAGATGTAGCGATCGGCGAGACCTGCACCGTTAAGAAACTCCACGGTGAAGGTGCCATCAAACGCAGGATCATGGACATGGGTGTTACGAAGAATGTAGAGATCTACGTACGGAAAGTAGCTCCGTTAGGAGATCCGATCGAAGTAACGGTAAGAGGATACGAACTCTCCATCCGTAAAGCAGATGCAGAGATGGTAGAAGTAGTTGAATAGGGGGACATATGAGTACGAGAATTGCTTTAGCGGGAAATCCGAACAGCGGCAAGACGACCCTGTTCAATCAGCTGACCGGTTCCAATCAGTTCGTTGGTAACTGGCCGGGCGTTACAGTTGAGAAAAAAGAAGGAAAACTGAAAGGCTTTGAAGACGTTATCGTTACGGACCTTCCGGGTATCTATTCCTTATCTCCTTATACTCTGGAAGAAGTCGTAGCCAGAGAATATCTGATCACTGAAAGACCGGATGCGATCCTGAATATCGTTGATGGTACGAACTTAGAGAGAAACTTATATCTGACGACACAGCTGACGGAACTCGGTATCCCGGTCGTTGTCGCCATCAATATGATGGACCTCGTCGAAAAGAACGGAGATAAGATCGATCTCAATGTCTTATCTCAGGAAATGGGTGTCAAATTCGTTTCGATCTCGGCCTTAAAGGGAACGAATGTCGATAAGGCTGCAGCAGCTGCGGTTGAAGCAGCCAGAAACGGAAAGACCATTCCGATGCATACATTCGGAGGATCCGTCGAACATGCCTTAGCACATATCGAAGAGGCATGTGTCCATAACTTACCGGAAGAACAGCAGAGATGGTATGCGGTCAAGCTCTTTGAACGTGATGCGAAAGTCATGGAAAGCCTGAAGCTCTCCAAAGAGACACTGGCTCATATCGAAAAAGACATCAAAGCAGTTGAAGATGAAATGGATGACGATGCCGAAAGCATCATCACCAATGAACGTTATATCTATATCGGCAACCTGTTGAAAGGTATCTATCAGAAGAGATCTGCCGGCAAACTCACCCCTTCCGACCGGATCGATAAAGTCGTTACGAACCGTATCTTAGGTCTGCCGATCTTTGCGGCCATCATGACTTTCGTTTACTGGCTGGCCATGGGTCCGTTCGGTACTTTCTTAACAGACTGGGCCAATGATGACTTCGGCGGCTGGCTGACCGGATTGGCTGCCTCTCTGATGGAGAAAGTCGGAGCTGCAGAATGGCTCACTTCCTTGGTATCCGACGGTATCGTCGGCGGTGTCAGTGCTGTCCTCGGTTTCGTTCCGCAGATGCTGGTGCTCTTCCTGATGTTATGTATCCTGGAAGATGTCGGATACATGGCCCGTGTCGCCTTCATCATGGACCGTATCTTCCGCAGATTCGGTCTCTCCGGTAAATCCTTCATCCCGATGCTGATAGGTTCCGGATGCGGTGTTCCGGCTGTTATGGCTACCCGTACGATCGAGAACGAACGCGACAGACGTATGACGATCATGACGACCTGCTTCATCCCGTGCGGTGCCAAACTGCCGATCATCGGTCTGATCGCCGGTGCGATCTTCAACAAGGCCTGGTGGGTATCGGCTTCTGCCTACTTCATCGGTGTTGCGGCCATCATCATCTCCGGTATCATCCTGAAGAAGACGAAACTCTTCGCAGGCGACCCGGCTCCATTCGTCATGGAACTTCCGGCTTATCATGTACCGTCTGTCTCCAACGTCTTAAGAGGCACATGGGAAAGAGGTTGGTCCTTCATCAAGCGTGCCGGTACTGTCATCGTCTTATCTTCTATCGTGATCTGGGTGCTGAATTCTCTGTCCTTTGAGGGCGGCTTGCACTACCTCGGCGAAGATGGCGAAGGTGCTTCCATCTTAGAGAACATCGGTAACTTATTCGCCTGGATCTTTGCGCCGTTAGGATTCGGTACATGGCAGGCAACAGTTGCGACGGTCTTAGGTCTCGTTGCCAAGGAAGATGTCGTCGGTACGATCGGTACTCTGATCTCCATGGAAGATCTGCCGGATCTCGTTGAAGGCGGCGAAAACATCATGGGTGTCCTGGATGTCTTCTTTAACGGTTCTGCCGTAGCCGGTTATGCCTTCATGGTATTCAACCTCTTATGTGCTCCGTGCTTCGCAGCAATGGGCGCCATCAAGCGTGAGATGAACAACGGCAAGTGGACAGCGATCGCGATCGGCTATATGTGTGTATTCGCTTATGCCGTAGCTCTCTGCATCTACCAGATCGGTTCTGCCTTAAGCGGAAACGTCCATGTCGTAGGTCTCATCGTCGCTCTGGCAATCATCGCCTTCATGGTCTACAACCTGTTCCGGCCATATAAAGAATCAGAAATCTTGACACAGGAAGTCAGAGTTAAATAGTCTATAAGAAGAAAGGAGGATCATGAATGAACTGGTTCATCAGCAATCTTGCGAATATCGTCATCATTATCCTCATACTCGCCCTGATCTATGCCTGCATTCGCAGTCTGGTCAATCAGAGAAAATCGGGTCTTCCGTCCTGTGCCTGCGGCAAGAACTGCTCCAGCTGTTCTCTCGCCTGTGCACATGGTACTGATCCCAAAAAGAACTGAAAAAAGAAGGAGGGCACAAGTCCTCCTTCTCTATTAAAGGAGAAGAAATGGTAAAGACGATCGTCGGTGTCGAAGGTATGATGTGCTCCATGTGCGAAGCACACATCAACGATGCGATACGCAAGAATTTCACGGTAAAGAGAGTAAAGTCCAATCGAAAGAAGAATACAGCAGAGATCATGAGCGAGGAAAGACTCGACCATGACAAGCTCAAAGCCGTCATCGATGCGACCGGATATACCTTTACCGGTATCACAGAAGAGTAACAGAAAAACACGGAGTATTCCGTGTTTTCATTTCCTTTTATCTGCTTAAGCGGAAGGCATCGCACATGATATCTACGAATCTGTGACGGTCGCCGTTGTAGCAGAAATAACAGTTCCGGTTATCCTGGAAGTAGCGGTGATCGACGATCGTAGCACCGTCGGAGAGACCGTCCAGAGCGATATCGATATGGTAGTGTTTCCTGTCGGTGATGACGGCAGGATCGATCAGATAGGCGATGCAGAGAGGATCGTGAAGGGCACAGGCATCCGGGAGTTCCAGAGGCTGGCACTGAGTGTGTACTTCGATACGGATCCTGCACATCTCGGCCGCAAAGAGAGCTGCCGGAGTACCGATCTCTTCAAAGCGTTTCACATCATCCTTCGTGACCATCGCTTTATGAGTCGCATCCAGAGGCATGCAGGTGATCTTGGCACCGCACTGGAATACTTTCTGAGCAGCTTCCGGATCGAAGAAGAAGTTGAATTCGGCACTGGAAGAGGCATTGGCTTCATTATCGGCACCGCCCATGACGACGATCTCCTCGATATTCTTCGTGATGCCCGGATCGATGGAAAGGGCCGTTGCCAGATTGGTGAGCGGACCTACACAGACTAATGTGACCGGTTCTTCGCAGTGGTTGAGATAATCGACATAGAAGATCGGAGCCGGCATATCTTCAACTTTACGTTCAGATTCCGGCAGATCGAACAATGCTTTGTGGATGAAGAATTCGTTTCCATTCTCATCGACAGCAGTCGCTCTGTTTTCAAACTTGATGCGCCACGGGCATACATCCCGTACCAGGGCATCATGACATCCTCTGTAGATCGGTATATCGGAATGGACCAGATCGAGTACTCTCTTCGTGTTCTCGGTAGTGTTGTATAACGGCTGATTGCCTTTAACAGTACATACAGCTACTAAGTCGATCTGCGGATGCAGCGCTGCCAGCATGATGGCTACAGCGTCATCAGATCCGGTATCGACATCTAATATGATCTTTTTCGGCATAATATTTCCTCGCTTATCGTACATAACTATTGTATCTTAGATCAAGAAAACTTTTGTTTCAAAAAGAGAAAGAGTATAATATTTATGTTCATTTATGAACTTAAGGAGAATCAAATGAAAAAATTACTGACGATCCTTCTGGCTCTGCTGATGCTGGTAAGCCTTGCCGCATGCGGACAGAAGAAAGAAGATGAAACACCTGTAGAACCAACACCGGAGCCAACGCCGGAAGTAACAGTCCTGACTCACGATGAATTCGTCGCTGCTGAACTGGATAAGGAAGTCACTGTTGAGACATATGTTCAGGCAAAACAGGGCTGGTGGGAAAACAAAGCTACCCTCTACACTCAGGCTGAAGACGGCGCATACTTCGTCTACAATATGCCGATGAGCGAAGAAGAATACGCAAAACTGACCGAAGGTACGAAGATCCGTGTTACGGGCTTCAAGTCCGAATGGTCCGGTGAAGTCGAGATCACTGATGCAACATACGAGATCATCGATGGAAACTTTGTCGCAACTGCTTCTGATGTCACAGCTCTCTTAGGTACAGACGATCTGATCAAGCATCAGAATGAAAAGGTAGCCTTCAAGGGTATGACTGTTGAACCTTCCACAGATCCGGAAGGAAAAGAAGTTGCCTTCTTATACAACTGGGATGGTTCCGGTTCTCATGATTCCAACTCTGACCTGTACTTCAACGCTTCCTACAACGGAAATTTCTACAGTTTCACAGTTGAATCCTACTTATGCGGAAATGATACTGATGTATATGCTGCAGTAGAAGGCCTCAATGTCGGTGATGTCATCGATATGGAAGGATTCTTATACTGGTACAACGGTGTCAACCCTCATATCACTGCCGTAACTGTTAAGTAAGAAGATCGTTTATAAAGAAACAAAGAGACTTGAATACATACATTCAAGTCTCTTTTCTTTACTCCAATACTTCGCTGTGGGATCGGGTACGCAGAAGAAGCAATATCAGATCTTCTTTGTATATCGAGTATACCAGTACCCAATCCGGACGGATGTGGCATTCCCGGACATCTTTAAAGATGCCGTTATTCTCAAGTTTGTGATCACGGTATTTCATAGGCAGCTTTCTTCCATGCTGAAGAATAGTAACAACTTTACGCATTTCATCCATAGGGAGTCTCTGCTTGCCTATGCGTTTTACATCTTTCTCGTAGCGCTTTGTCTTTTTAATCTTCAGCATCAAAGATATCCTCCATCATCTCGTCGAAACTGTCATAGGCTCGGGATAATCCGATGCCCTGTTCCGCTTCTTTGATCGCTTTACGGGTCTCTTCGTTCGGAACGAGCTTGAGTTCAAACGGGAGTCCATCATGCATGATCATCTGATGAAGGAAGATATTGATGGCTGTACTGAGATTGATACCGAGCTGCTTGCAGATGATCTGGCAGGTCTCTTTGGTATCCTTGTCGGTCTTGAACGTAACTGTCGTCGTAGCCATTTCGATCATGTCCTTTCCTCCTTCATTGTAGCATCTTTCCATCGTATAGTTAATATAAATACGATGTAATGACTGTTGGATAAGTATCTGCTATTATTGTTTCCGGGAGAAAGGAAATTTCCTTAAATTATTTGTTTGAAATCATGCGGGATGTACAGAAGAACGAAGTGCTTTTGGTACAATGGATGCATAAGCAGGAGGCCTGATCATGAACCGTTTCGATGATGAGAATATCGATCTTCAAGCTTTGAAGAAGAAAGCTTACAACCTCCGCTGGGCAGAAGTAGAAGAGGGATGCATCCCTCTGACGGCTGCTGACCCGGACTATCCGATCGCTCCGGAGATCAAAGAAGCGATGAAAGAATACATTGAAGACGGATACTTCTCCTATACGCCGAAGCTGGGACTTCCGGAATTCCGGGAAGCTTTTGTGAAGGCGGTGAAAGAAAGAAAAGGGGAAGAGATCGATCCGTCACTGGTACTGCCGTTAGACTCTGCCGCCAGAGCGATGGCCGTTATTGCCCAGGCGTTTCTGAAACCGGGTGATGAGATGGTCGTCTTCGATCCGTGCGACTTCCTCTTCCGTGAAGCCTGTCTTTCTGCCGGAGGAACACCGGTATCTCTGCCGGTCCCGCTCGATATGGAAAACAGGAAGATGGACCTTTCGCATCTGGAAGAAGTCATCACGGAGAATACGAAGATGCTGGGTCTCTGCAATCCGCATAATCCGTACGGACTCTCGTATACGAAAGAGGAACTGGACTATATCATGAGTATCTGCGAGAAGCACGATCTTCTGATCCTCAACGATGAGATCTGGTCGGATATCATCTATCCGGACTCCGAATACAACAGTATCTATGTACTGGGAAATGAACGCTGTCAGAGAGTGCTCAGCGTCTTCGGTTTCTCGAAATCCTTCGGTCTTGCGGGACTCAGGATCGGTTGTGCCTACTGTACGGATAAGGAATACTTTGAAAAGATCGTAGAGGCATCTGCGGTATTGAATACTCAGGGAGGAGCTGCGTCCCTCTCTCAGGTGGCAGCTGTGGCAGCTATGGATAAGGCATACTACTGGGTCGATCTCTTTAGGGAACACATCATGAAGAACCGGGACTTTGCGGTCGATTACATCAATACGAACATCCCTCAGCTCCATGCCTATAGGCCGAAAGCGACATATCTCTTATATGTCGATATCTCGGAATTGGGAATGGTATCGGCTGACTTCACCGATTATATGCGGAAGGAAGTCAAACTGGCCATCGTTCCGGGAGGACACCAGTACTTCGGCGATCAGTCGGAAGGTCACGTACGTATCTGCATCGCGACCGGACGGAAGATCCTGGAAGAAGGACTGAGAAGACTCAAAGAGGGAGTAGAAAAGTTACAGGCATCGAAATGATGCCTTTTCTTATAAAGAAAAAGGCCTGCCTTATTTCAGCAGTCCCTTTACCATATCTCCGTGTCTCTCTTCATCGGTTTTGACGCTTTCGACTTCCGGGAAACGGGAGATGATCTTTTCATAATTATGTGCGGCATCGTATTCGCCTTTGGCGATCAGGGGACAGGCCGTCTTCTTTCCGGCAAAGCGGTAGAGAAGGGGCACGAAGACAGCTTTCGTCTTCTTCGGTCTCAGTCTCTTTCCGGTATAGGCAGCGAATACGGCAGCGTGTCTTCCTTCTTCTGCAGACAGCTGGCGGAATACCTTCTTATCGTCAGGGTCCTTTGCGGTATCAGCCAGTGCCTGATACATGGCTACCGCATCGAGTTCTCCCTGCTGAGCTTTGAGAAGAGTTTTCATCTCTTCCGGAGTGATCCCGGTCTTTGTCATATAAGTATCCTCTTTTTCCCCATTATATAGAAGATATCTTTCTTCGTCTTCCAAGTTGCCCGAAGAGAGCCTGAAAAGCCGCAAAGCCTTAAAAACAGGGCTTAATGTATATCCAGATTAGGTAAATGTGTATTCACTTTAGAGGAAAAAATAATATAATAAGAGTGGTCATAATTTTAAGGAGGAAAAACAAAATATGGCAGTAAAAGTAGCAATCAATGGCTTCGGACGTATCGGTAGATTAGCTTTCCGTCAGATGTTCGCAGCTGAAGGTTACGAAGTAGTAGCTATCAACGATTTAACAGATCCGAAGATGCTTGCTCATCTGTTAAAGTACGACAGTGCACAGGGCAGATATGGTCATGATGTCGTTGCCGGTGAAAACTCCATCACAGTAGACGGCAAGGAAATCACGATCTATAAAGAACCGGATGCCAACAACTTACCTTGGGGTGAATTAGGTGTTGACGTTGTCTTAGAGTGCACAGGTTTCTATACCAGCAAGGCTAAAGCTTCTGCACACATCAATGCAGGTGCTAAGAAGGTCGTTATCTCCGCTCCGGCTGGAAACGATCTGCCGACTATCGTTTACAATGTAAACCACACAACATTAACTCCGGAAGACACAGTCATCTCCGCTGCATCCTGCACGACGAACTGCTTAGCACCTATGGCTAAAGCATTAAATGACTATGCTCCGATCCAGTCCGGTATCATGACAACTGTTCATGCTTACACAGGCGACCAGATGGTTCTCGATGGACCGCACAGAAAAGGCGATCTGAGAAGAGCTAGAGCTGCTGCTATCAACATCGTTCCGAACTCCACAGGTGCTGCTAAGGCTATCGGTCTTGTCATCCCTGAACTCAACGGCAAGCTCATCGGTTCTGCACAGAGAGTTCCGACTCCTACAGGATCCACGACGATCTTAGTTGCAGTTGTCAAGGGTAAAGACATCACTAAGGAAGGCATCAATGCCGCTATGAAGGCTGCTTCCAATGAGTCTTACGGCTACACGGAAGAACCGTTAGTATCCAGCGATATCATCGGTGAAACTCACGGATCTCTGTTCGATGCTACACAGACAATGGTTGCTAAGGTTGATGATGATACTTATCAGGTACAGGTCGTTTCCTGGTACGATAACGAAAACTCTTACACATCTCAGATGGTAAGAACGATCAAGTACTTAGCTACTCTCTAATCCTAAAATCCTGCATGAAAGACCATCG
>JAZPYW010000056.1:0-5783 GCA_045544415.1 Erysipelotrichaceae bacterium | reverse complement strand
GCAGCTTGGGATCCTCCTTATAGAGTTTGATCCAGTTGCCCAGCTGCCTGTGATTTCTTAATCCCAGTTTTCTTACAGCAGTAGTCATCCCGCCGAGTTCTCCGCTCAGATACCTTTCCACTGCATCCTTCTTGAACTCAGCGGGATATCTGTTGTTTGTTCTTCCTGTTTTTCCCATAAATGAAAACACCTCCTGTACTTTCATTGTACAGAAGGTGCTTCTGTGCTTTTTAATTCGCTGTCCCGTTTTTGTGGATCAGTTCAATACCCGGAGCGTATTTTTTTATAATGAAGTTCCCGTCTTTTCGAGGTAGAAACGTTCGATCTCTTCTTCTCTGCATAGGGCGCCGAGCGCTCCTTCATACAGGCATTTTCGGGCACCGGCTGCCGACGCGAAACGCAGGCAGTCTTCCAGAGGTCTATCCTGATAGTAGCGGTGCAGGAAGGCGGCAGCGAAGGAATCTCCGGCTCCGGTCGAATCGATCACCTTATCGACTTTCAGTGCTTTCTCATAGAGTTTTCCTGTTTTAGCGATGCAGGTGCTCCCCCGTGATCCGTCGGTGATGCAGAGAGTCTTTACCCCGTTCTCCAGGAAGTATCCTTCCGGATCATCGATGATCTGAGCGATGCGGGAGAAGGCCTGGGTATTGAGGAAGATATGATCGGCTTTGGCCAGAGTCCTGACTTCTTCCGGGTCCTTATACTGGCTGGATCCGTCCAGTGCCAGTGCGGCCCCTTTTTTCTTTGCGTCCAGGACCGGCCGGATCTCTTTTCCGAAACTCTCATACAGGGTATGCACGAGGGAATAGATGAGAGAAGAGGAATCGAGCAGGGACTGCAGGGAAGAGTCTTTTGTGTCATAGAGAGGATGGACAGGCGGGAGGACGTAGATGCATTTTTCGCCTCCGTGCATCATGATGAGACAGCGTCCGTTCTGTACCTCTTTCCCAAAACGGATATGGGAAGTATCCAGACCGTTCTCTTTCATCGAAGAGAGAAGAAGATCAGTGCCTTTATCGTTTTCTCTCAGGTAATCGAGGACTTTGACTTCGTTTCCGAGAGCGGAAAGAATGGCTCCGACATTGAGGATGCATCCGCCTACTTTTTCGTAGAGAGGGTAGGCCATGCCCGAATCTCCGGCCTGCAGGAAATCTTCTACTTCATAGAAGGAATCGATATCGCTTCCCGAGATGACGGTCGCATAGCCTTTCATGCGGAGACCTCGGAGAGTTCTTCAGCCAGTTTTCTTAAGTCAAAACCGTTGGCTTCTTCGATCAGTGTGCGGAAATGAGGATCGAAGGCATCCGGACCGCAGAGGGTACCGATGATGGAACCGGCGATCGTAGCAATGGTATCGGTATCGTTGCCGATATTGACGGCGGCGATGATCGTTTCAATGGCGTTCCCTTCGCAGACTTTCAGGAGTCCGAAGGCGGAAGGTACGGCTTCTGCGGCAGAAAGACCGCTGCCGATGATGTCGGAGAGTTCCTTCATACAGCCGGGGATATCTCCCTTGTGTTCTTCGGCGATCTCGATCGCGAGCTTGATCCTCTTCGGGACAGACGGATTGGCGAGTCTCTTGCCATGGGCGATGCCGATCGCTTCGCCCTGTTCTGCTCCATATATTCCTGCCTTGAGGACATCATCCAGCGAGGCATCCTCGTGAAGCGCCTGAGCGATGGCGGCAGAGACGGCACAGGCTCCGGCTAAAGAAGTGGAGTTGTCGTGGGTCGGCAGGCAGATGGTGACGGCGTTCTGAACAGCTCTATCGATATCGCCTCCGGATACGAGTCCGGCAGGGGAGATCTTCATCGCGGAACCGTTGGATCCCTTGGCGTTGTCTACGGCCAGGAAGTCATATGGTCCCTTCGTCTCGTTTCCCTTCAGTTTCTCGACCGCCCGTACAGTCGTAGGACCGGCCATCTTATAGTACTTGGTGGTTGCCCAGCTCAGCAGAGCGTCCTTTGCGGTAGAGTCATCGACGACTCCTTTATGGGCGACGATCGCCTTGGCAGTATAGTAGGCAAGGGAAAAATCATCCGTCACCGATCCTTTCGGGAATCCGGCCGCAAAGACGTCATCCGGGATCTCGACGATGTCCCGTACCGGTCCGCCGAAGCGTTCAATGATCTGTTCGCTGCTTCTCGTTTCGGTCGCAGCACCCATCGCATCACCGATGGCTGCACCGAGCAGTCCGCCTAAAATCTTATCGTTCATAGCGTTTCTTCCTTTTTCCTCATTATAGCATTCCTTCCTCCCGGGTGCTTTTAATATATTTAATATAAAACCGAAGGTTGAAAACGATTTCAAGGTACGTTAAAATATGTGTATAGCAAATACTTAAATAGGAGGAAAATAATGAAAAAATTCTTAAGTATTCTGTTAGTCGCATTACTGGCTATCGGCCTTGTTGCGTGTGGCGGCGATCCTGCTGACAAACCGGCTGATGATCAGAGCGGCGAAACAACGGATGATCGTGTACGTTTAGTCTACATCATCAACGGTACGCTCGGTGACAAGTCCTTCTTCGACTCCGGTAAGGAAGGTCTGGATTGGATCAACCGTGACTTCGGCGATAAAGTCTACACGGAATATCGCGAACTCACATATGACAACTCCACTTGGGAATCCAAGATGAACGACATCGTAGCTGAAGGCTGGGATATCGTCGTTGCCGGTACTTACGATATGAAAGACTACACTGGTAAGTTAGCTCTCGAATATCCGGATACAAAATTCTGGTTCTTCGATGAAGAATGGAACTTCAATGATCCAGCTGGCTGGCAGTACTACAACACACCGAACCTCTATGCTATGCTGTTCTCTCAGAACGAAGGTTCCTTCGTAGTTGGTGCTATGGCTGCTATGTTATCCAAGACTGGTAAGGTCGCCTTCATGGGCGGTATGGACAACACAGTTCTCGATGACTTCTATGTAGGTTTCGCAAACGGTGCTCGTTACATCAACCCGGATGCTTCCGTAAACTGCTCCTGGATGAACTCCTTCAATGATTCCACAGCCGGAAAAGACGTTGCTACAGGTCTTTACGAAGCTGGATTCGATGTCGTATTCGCATGCGGCGGTCAGGCTGGTTTAGGCGGCTTTGACGCTGTTGTTGCTCAGCCGGAAGGCAAATACATCATCGGTGTCGATGGTGACCAGGGTACTTACTTCGCTTCTATCGGTGAAACAGCTAAGTCCCAGAGAACTCTGACTTCCATGCAGAAGAACGTTAACTACGGATTCTACCAGGCTATGGAAAGACATCTGAACGGAACTCTTCCTTATGGAACAAATGAACATTTAGGTCTCAACGGTGGTTACGTTTCCGCTTCCATCACAGACAACACAAAGGCATTATTAACTGCTGAACAGTTAGCACAGGTCGATACGATCATCGCCGGTATCATCGACGGTACGATCGATCCGGGTACAGCATTCGGTCAGCCGGAAGGTTGGTTCTACGATACTTTCGTAGCTAGCATCCCGCAGAGCTAAATTATTGCTGCAGAACTAGTAATCCGAATCTAATACTATAATGCAATAAAACCTAAAAGGGTTCTTATAAGCCTCTGATGTTGCTTTGCAGTATCAGAGGCTTATTTAAAAGGAGACAGTATGGACAATTATCTGGTGATGAAAGACATCACAAAAGTGTATGACAACGGTATCATGGCCAATGATCACATCAATTTCTCGGCCCGTCAGGGAGAGATCCATGCGATCTGCGGTGAGAACGGTGCCGGTAAGTCTACTCTCATGAAAATGCTGTTTGGTATTGAGCAGCCTGATGAAGGCTCGATCACGATCAAAGGCAACGAAGTTCATTTGACTTCACCAACGAAAGCTATCGAAGTAGGTATCGGTATGGTGCATCAGCACTTCATGCTCGTTCCTTCTCTGACGGTAGCGGAAAATGTCATTCTGGGTATCGAACCTACGAGCGGTCTGAAATTCGATATGGCAAAAGCCATTCAGATGACCGAAGAAGTATGCCAGAAATACGGTTTCGATATCAACCCGCGTGCCCGCGTACAGGACATTACCGTCGGTGTCAAACAGAAAGTAGAGATCGTCAAGGCTCTGGTAAAAGGCTGCGACATCCTGATCCTCGATGAACCGACTGCAGTGCTTACTCCGCAGGAAACGACGGAACTCTTCGCTCAGCTGAGATTGCTGCGTGAATCCGGGAAGACGATCATCTTCATCTCCCATAAGCTGAACGAAGTCAAGGAACTCTGCGACAGAGTCACGGTCATCCGTAAGGGAAAGACGATCTGCGTCTACGATGTCAAAGATGTATCGGAAGCAGATATCTCCCGTGCCATGGTCGGTGTCGATGTCATTCTGGAAGTACCGAAAGAGCCGGCTCAGCCGAAAGACAACGTTCTTGTCGTACGCAATCTGGGTGTCTACAATGATGCCGGTAAGAAAGTCGTCAAGAATGTATCGTTCTCGGTAAGAGAAGGGGAGATCGTCGGTATTGCCGGTGTCGAAGGCAACGGTCAGCGTGAGATGATCGACTGTATTGCCGGACTCCATGTATATTCGGAAGGCTCCATCACCATGCTTGGTGAAGAAGTAGGCAAGAAGAATATCAAAGAATTACGAAAATTAGGATTGGTCCACGTACCGGAAGACCGTATGACTCTCGGTATCGCAGGATCTATGTCTATCAAAGATAATATGATCGCCGATAAGCTGGATTCGGACCGGTATTACGGCAAGATCTTAAACAAACCGTCGGTCATCAAGGAAGATACCGACAAATGGATCAAAGAGTTCACGGTCCTCTGCAAGGACGGTGAACAGGCGATCAGCGGTCTTTCCGGAGGTAATATCCAGAAAGTCGTCGTCGCCAGAGAATTTACTTCCTACAACCGTCTGCTGATCTGCGACCAGCCGACCAGAGGTATCGACGTAGGTGCTTCGGAATTCATCCGTCAGCGTCTCGTCCATATGAGAGACCAGGGCAAAGCAGTCCTGCTGATCTCGGCCGACCTCGGCGAGATCCTGAATCTCTCGGATACATTGCTGGTCATGCACGGCGGCGAGATCGTGGCCTGCTTCCACGATGTGAAGTCCGTTACCGAAGATGAACTCGGTTACTACATGCTGGGTGTCAAGAAGATGACCCCGGAAGAGATCGGAGGTGCATTACATGAGTAAGTTCTTCAGTAAACTGAATCCGAAGAATATGAATGCGATGCAGAAACATTCGATTCTGCGTATGGGCGTTTCCATTCTCATCGGTCTCGGTCTGGCTACAGTCCTCATCCTGCTCACCAGTGATAAGAAAGGACTTTCCTTACAGTATTACTTCACAGCTCCATTGATGAATATGACATACTTCAGTTACTGGATCCAGAAGACGATCCCGATCATCTTCACCGGTACAGCTGTATGTATCATGTTCAGTGCCAATCAGTTCAACCTCGGTCTGGAAGGTTCCTTCCTCTTCGGCGGACTGATCGCGGCTGTCACGAACATCTATCTGACACCGAACAATCCGGCTCTGGGTATCCCGCTGGGTCTTCTGCTGGGTATCCTCGTCGGTGCCTTCATCACCCTGATCCCGGCCATCCTGAACCGTCTGTTCAATGCCTCGATCATGGTCGTTTCCCTGATGATGAACTACATCTGTCTGTGGTTCTCGACCTATCTGCTGTTCTCCCACTTCAAGGACCCAAGAACGTCCAAGAATACGTATAACTGGGCGAAAGCCGATCCGATTATGACGATGAAATGGGGTAAGGGAAACAATATGTTCACCCTCTACTTCT
>JAZPYW010000055.1:0-2475 GCA_045544415.1 Erysipelotrichaceae bacterium | reverse complement strand
ACTTCTTGGCACTTCCACCTGCCGAATCACCCTCGACGAGGAAGAGCTCCAGTTTCCGGTAGTCTTTGGACTGGGCAGAAGCCAGTTTTCCGGAGAGGATCTCCTTCGTCTTAGCGGAAGACTTCTTACCGGCTCTCGCTTCATCCTTGGCTTTTCTTGCGGCTTCTCTGGCCATTCCTGCCCGCTGCATCTTCTTTACGAGCGTTGTGGCGATCTCTTTATTCTCCTGCAGGAAATACATCAGATGTTCGGAAACGACGGATTCCACCGCATTCTTGGCTTCCGGTGTCCCCAGTTTCCCCTTGGTCTGTCCTTCAAACTGCAGCAGATGTTCCGGTACTGTCAGTACCAGTATGGAAGTCAGTCCTTCACGGACATCACTTCCTTCAAAATTCTTGTCTTTTTCTCTTAATAGACCATTGTTCCGGGCAAAGTCGTTGAAGGTCTTCGTAAAGGCCGTCTTATAGCCGACTTCATGCGTTCCTCCGTCCCCTGTACGGACCAGGTTGACGAAGGAGAAAGTATTCTCCTGATAGCCGTCCGTATACTGGAAGGCGCACTTGATGCCGATCCCGTTGGATTCTCCGGAGAAACATACCGTATCATGCAGGACATCTTTATCTTCATGGAGATAATCCATGAAGGCTCTCAATCCGTCTTCATAGCAGAACTGCTTTTCTTCACCGTGGACATGATCCTTTACCGTGATCTTGACTCCGCTCAATAAGAAAGCTTCTTCCTGAGCCCGTTCCGTGACCGTAGAGAAGTTGAACTGCGTCGTCTGGAATATCTTCCTGTCCGGCTTGAAAGTAACCGTAGAACCCGTCTTATTCGTCGCACCGAGTTCTTCCAGAGGATACTTCTTCTTTCCTCCGTTCTCAAACCTCATGCGGTAGCGTTTCTTATCGCGGCATACTTCCACTTCCAGCCATTCACTTAAGGCATTGACTACCGAAGCACCTACACCGTGCAGACCTCCGGCCGTCTTATAGCCTCCCTCATCCGAAAACTTTCCTCCGGCATGAAGGACCGTAAAAATGACTTCCAGGGTGTTCTTCCCGGACTTGTGTTTTCCTACCGGCATGCCTCTTCCGAAGTCGCTTACCGTGCAGGATCCGTCTTTATTCAATTCGATGACGATCTCATCGCCATAACCGTTCAAAGCTTCATCGATCGCATTGTCTACGATCTCCCACACCAGGTGATGAAGACCCCTTCCATCGACCGATCCGATATACATTCCCGGTCTCTTCCGTACTGCCTCGAGACCCTCTAAAATCTCTATACTGCTGTCGTCGTATTTTCTCGTCATAGTACCTCTTTATACCTAAATATCATAGCATATTCAAGCACCCTCGTGATAGAATGGGGTTGGTGATAGTATGGAAATATTTTTAACGATCGTATGGTTAATTCTCGGCTATATCATCGGCTCTATACCATGGGCTCTGATCATCGGCCTCGTATTTTTCAAGAAGGATATCCGCAACTACGGTTCCGGTAATCTGGGCGGCACGAATGCCGGCCGGGTACTGGGAAAACCGATCGGCATGCTGGTGATCGTCCTCGATGCCTTAAAAGCATTCCTGGTCATGTGGCTCGTCAGCGCCATCACTCCTGCAGCAGTACCGTACGCAGGTCTAGCAGTATGCATCGGTCACTGTTTCCCGGTATTCGCCAACTTCAAGGGCGGCAAGGCAGTTGCCTGCTCCTACGGCTATCTCTTAGCCATGGGCTTATTCGTCACCGGAGATCCCGTCTTCAGTTTCGTCTATCCGCTTCTCGTTTTCCTGATCGTCCTGTGTCTTTCCAAGATGGTCTCCCTATCCTCGATGTGCGGCATGCTGAGTGCGACTCTCATCGCCTTCCTGACCTTCAAAGTCAAGACATATGCCTGGCTCATCCTGATCCTCACATTATTCGTGATCGTACGTCATATCCCGAACATCAGACGTATCATCCAGAAGAAGGAATCCAAAGTCTCATTCATCAAATGAGGCTTTTCTTTTATTTTTTTGATATTATGAACATGCCATGAGTTTCGGTAGGACCTTTACTACGGGGAGGACACCGCTAAGGAAACTATCGCTTTTTATTATCTGAGAACAGTCTCAGCTTCTATGATAATCTTTCTCATCTCTAAGCGCCGTTTTGACAAACGTTCCATGATCTGCTAAGGTGTTGCCTGCGGAGCTGTTTCGACGGAAGAACCGTGTCGAGTAAGGCTTCGCATTCTCCCTGATGGTGTTCTTGAGTCGCAGACGAAGGTCTATGCTGTTACCGTCAGGTTTTTTCTTATCTTTCGCAAAAAGAGACCATGCCTTTGAATAATCTGTAGGCAAGGGATTCATGGTATCTTACCAGGTTATCGAGGAATTCTCTGTTGCCTAATAAAGACCGTTCTGCTTCGAATACATTTATGTCTGTCGTCGGAGAACCGTGATACATGACTTTCAGGTTTCCGTTCTCATCTAA